>DATBIW010000123.1:0-10308 GCA_036556745.1 Candidatus Limnocylindria bacterium
ATCGACCACAACAAGGGCGGGCTCATCGTCGACCTCGGGGTTCGCGGCTTCGTCCCGATCAGCCAGATCGTCGACTTCCCGCGCCGTCCCCGCGACGAGCAGCCGCGTGACGCGGCCCAGGAGATCGCCGAGAAGCTCCAGCCCTTCGTCGGGCGGACGCTGAGGCTGAAGATCCTCGAGGTCAACCGCAAGGCCAATCGGCTCATCCTGTCCGAGAAGGTCGCCGTCTACGAGGAGCGCCGTGAGAAGCGCGACGAGCTGTTCAGCTCCCTCAACGTCGGGCAGCGGGTCCAGGGCACCGTCCGCAGCATTGCCCCGTTCGGCGTGTTCGTCGACTTGGGCGGCATCGACGGCCTGGTCCACAAGTCCGAGCTGTCGTGGAACAAGGTCAACAACCCGGAGACGGCCTACCAGATCGGGGACCAGGTCGAGGCCGAGGTCATCGACATCAACCACGAGCGTGGCCGGATCAGCCTCTCGATCCGTCGCCTTCAGCCCGACCCCTGGCAGGAGTCGGTCGCCAAGTACAAGATCGGCGACGTCATCGACGGCACGGTCACCAAGCTCGTGAACTTCGGCGCATTCGTCCGGATCGAGGAGGGCCTCGAGGGCCTGATCCACATCAGCGAGCTGTCGAACAGCCGGGTCGCCCATCCGGGTGACGTGGTCCAGGAAGGCCAGCAGCTGAAGCTGAAGATCATCAGCCTCGACTCCGAGCGCCATCGGCTGGGCCTGAGCCTGAAGCAGACCGAGGACCGATCCACCCCGATGGTCCAGCCGTCGTACGAGATGACCGAGCCGGGCGAGGGCGACGGCCAGCGCGACCGCGGCGGCCGACCCGAGGTGACCGAGCGCGCCGAGCGCCCGCCGCGCGGCGACCGCCGCGAGCGCCGGGACCGCCGGGACCGCCGGGACCGGGACTACGACCCGCAGGACGCGACCGCCGAGCCCGAGGAGGGGATCGACAACACGATGGCCGCGGCCTTCGCCGAGTCGGGCCTGCTGGACCAGTTCCGGACCGAGGAGCCCGAGGCGGCGCCCGCGCCGGCCGTGGAGGCGGCTCCCACCGAGGAGGCGGCTCCCACCGAAGAGCCCACCCCCCAGCCTGCTGACGAGGCTGCCGAGGCGCCCGAGGCCGAGCCGGTCACGGGCGAGGCGGAAGCCGTCGCCGCCGACGAGCCGGCCACGGAGCCGGCCGCCGAGGCGGAGGCCAAGCCCGCGGCCAAGCCGCGGAAGCGCGCCGCCAAGGCGGCCACGGACGACGAGACCCCGGCCGACGAGCCGGCGGACGAGGCGAGCGAATCGACCGAGCCCGCCGAGGGCTGAGCCGGCCGCGGGCCGGCGCCGGGCCATCCCGCATGGTGATCCAATGGGCTGGATGGTCCCTATCACCTATTGACCCCCTCTGAGCGGCATGCGACACCCGCCTGCAGGCGGTGCCGTACACTCAAGGACGAGGCTTATGGACCGTTTCGACAAGTTCACCGACCGGGCACGCAAGGTCCTGACCCTGGCCCAGGATGAAGCGCAGCGCTTCAACCACAACTACATCGGGACCGAGCATCTCCTGCTGGGCCTCGTGCGCGAGGGCGAGGGGGTCGCCGCTCGCGTCCTCGAGAACATGAACGTCGAGCTGTCCAAGGTGCGGCAGGCGGTCGAGTTCATCATCGGTCGGGGCGAGCGACCGGTCGTCGGCGAGGTCGGGCTGACGCCCCGGGCCAAGCGGGTGATCGAGCTGGCCATCGACGAGGCGCGCCGGCTGGGCCACAACTACATCGGCACCGAGCACCTCCTGCTGGGCCTCGTCCGGGAGGGCGAGGGGATCGCCGCCGGCGTCCTCGAGAGCCTGGGCGTGAACCTCGACAAGGTCCGCCACCAGGTCATCCACGTCCTGTCGCAGAGCAGCGCCAACGCGCCGGCCCAGGAGCCCAAGCGCTCGTCGAAGACCCCGACCCTCGACCAGCTGGGGATCAACCTCACCGAGCTGGCGCGGTCGGGCAAGCTCGACCCGGTCATCGGCCGGGAGAAGGAGATCGAGCGGGTCATCCAGATCCTGGGTCGCAAGACGAAGAACAACCCCGCCCTGATCGGTGAGCCTGGCGTCGGCAAGACGGCCATCGCCGAGGCGCTCGCCCACAGGATCGTGTCCGGGGACGTCCCCGAGACGCTCATGGACAAGCGGGTCCTGACCCTCGACATCGGCTCGCTGGTGGCCGGCACGAAGTACCGCGGCGAGTTCGAGGAGCGGCTGAAGAAGATCATCGAGGAGCTCCGCTCGAGCAGCGACTCGGTGCTGTTCATCGACGAGCTCCATACCCTGGTCGGGGCAGGCGCCGCCGAGGGGGCGATCGACGCGGCCAACATCCTGAAGCCGCCGCTCTCCCGGGGCGAGCTCCAGTGCATCGGGGCCACGACCCTCGACGAGTACCGCAAGTACATCGAGAAGGACGCCGCCCTCGAGCGCCGCTTCCAGCCGGTCATGGTCGATGAGCCGACGATCGACCAGGCCAACGAGATCCTGCTCGGCATCCGGGCGCGGTACGAGGAGCACCACCGGGTCCGCTACACCGATGAGGCGCTCCGCGCCGCGGTCGACCTCTCGGTCCGCTATGTCGCCGACCGGGCGCTTCCCGACAAGGCCATCGACCTGATCGACGAGGCGGGGTCACGGGTTCGGCTCCGCCACGCGTCGGCCCCGCCGAATGTCAAGGAGGCGCAGCAGGAACTCGAGGAGATCATCAAGCGCAAGGACGAGGCGATCGCCGCCCAGGACTACGAGGGCGCGGCCCGCCTCCGCGACGAGGAGGCCGCGGGACGGGAGCGGATCGAGGAGCTCCGCAAGGCGTGGCACGAGGAGTCGGCCAAGGAGACCCCCGAGGTCAACGACGAGGAGATCGCCCAGGTCGTCAGCATGTGGACCGGGATCCCGGTCGTCCGGATCAGCCAGGAGGAGAAGGAACGGCTGCTCCAGATGGAGGACGCGCTCCACAAGCGGGTCATCGGCCAGGACGAGGCGATCAAGACGATCAGCAGCGCCGTCCGCCGGGCGCGCGCCGGCCTGAAGGACCCGAAGCGGCCGATCGGCTCGTTCGTGTTCCTCGGCCCCACCGGCGTCGGCAAGACCGAGCTGGCCCGGGCCCTGGCCGAGTTCATGTTCGGCTCCGAGGAGGCGCTCGTGAAGCTCGACATGAGCGAGTTCATGGAGCGCCACAACGTCTCGCGCCTGGTGGGCGCCCCGCCCGGCTACGTGGGCTACGACGAGGGCGGCCAGCTCACCGAGGCGGTCCGCCGCAAGAGCTACAGCGTGGTCCTGCTCGACGAGATCGAGAAGGCCCACCCGGAGGTCTTCAACATCCTGCTCCAGATCCTCGAGGACGGTCAGCTGACCGATGCCAAGGGGCGGCGGGTGGACTTCCGGAACACGATCGTGATCATGACCAGCAACGTCGGGGCTCAGGCCCTGCAGCGTGACTCGTCGATCGGCTTCCGCGCCGGCGGCGACGAGTCGCAGGTCGCGATCGCCGAGTACGACCGGATGAAGGACAAGGTCCTGGGCGAGCTGAAGAACCTGTTCCGGCCCGAGTTCCTGAACCGGATCGACGCCTCGGTCGTGTTCCGCAGCCTGACCCGCGAGGAGATCCGGTCGATCGTCGACCTCCAGCTGGCGCGCGTCCTCGAGCAGGTCGCGGCCCAGCAGATGGAGCTGACCGTCACCGACGCGGCCAAGGACGCGATCATCACCAAGGGCTTCGACCAGGCGTTCGGGGCGCGGCCGCTGCGCCGCGAGATCCAGAACCAGATCGAGGACCCGCTGGCCGAGCGCCTGCTCCAGGCCGAGTTCGGCCCGGGCGACAAGATCGTGGTCGACGCCGACGCCGAGGGAAACGTCACGATCTCGAAGAAGACCACCCGCAAGCAGCCGGTCAAGGTCGGCAGCTGATCCGCCGCTGATCCACGGGCCGGGAGCGGCCCGGTCTGGACTGGTGCGGAGGGGGGTGCTAGTGTGGCCGTCCGTTTCGGCGGGAACGCGCGGTCTTCATCGGCTTTCCGGGATTCATTCGTTTCATCCTCAATCCGTGACCGGCCCGCGCGACGGCCACCTCATGGACTCATCCACTCATGCAGACCATCGTCCGGCTGTCGGGCGCGCTGCTCGGCATCATCCTGGGGTTTGGTCTCGGGCTGCTCATCCTTGACCGCACCGGGGACCTGATCGACCCCGCCAACCGCCCGGCGTTCCTGGTCGCCATCGTCGTCGCCGCCCTGCTGTTCGGCTACCTCGCCATCCCGTACGTGACCCTGTACCCCACCCGCTGGGCGGTCGGTCGTCTGTCCGAGGCCGGGGCGGCCGACTTCGTGCTCGGCGTGCTCGGGCTGCTCATCGGCCTGCTGATGGGCGCGCTCATCGGGATCCCGCTGTCGGCCCTCGGCGGCGACCTGGGGGCCTGGCTGCCGGTCATCATCTCGCTCCTGCTCGGCGCGATCATGGCCGGGGCGTTCATGTACAAGCGCGACGCCATCCTCAAGGCGCTCGGTGGCGTGCTCCCCGGGGCGCGGCGGGCGGCCCCGAACAAGGTCGTCGTGGACACGAGCGCGGTGATCGACGGGCGGATCGTGGACATCGGCAAGACCGGGTTCATCCTCGGCTCGCTGGTCGCGCCGCGCTTCGTGCTCGACGAGCTCCAGCGGATCGCCGACTCGCCGGACGCCATGCGCCGGAACCGCGGCCGGCGGGGGCTCGAGATGCTGACCGCCCTCCAGAAGGACTCGGTGACGCCGGTCGAGATCAGCGAGGCGAACTACCCCGAGCTCGACGAGGTGGACGCCAAGCTCGTGGCGCTGGCCCGCGACACCGGGGCGGCGATCCTGACCAATGACTACAACCTGAACCGGGTGGCCGAGCTCCAGGGCATCCGGGTCCTGAACATCAACGAGCTGGCAAACGCGGTGAAGGCCGTCGTCCACCCGGGCGAGGAGCTCAGTGTCCGGATCATCCAGGAGGGCAAGGAGCCCGGGCAGGGGGTGGGCTACCTCGAGGACGGGACGATGATCGTGGTCGAGGGCGGCAGCCGCTACCTCGACCAGGAGATCGGGATCTCGGTCACCCGCGTTCTCCAGACCGTGGCCGGCCGGATGATCTTCGCCCAGCCTCGCAACGACACGTGAGCTCGGGCGCGCCCCCGAGGGCCGGGGTGCTGGTGGCGGCCGGCCGCGGCCGCCGGATGGGGGAGACGGACAAGCTGTGGATCGAGGAGCTCGGTCGCCCGATCTGGCGCTGGAGCCTGGACGCCCTGCTCGCCGTGAGTGATCTGGCGCTCGTGGCCGTGGTCGTCCCCGCGGATGCGATGGCTCGCTTCGAGTCGGCGCTGCCGCCGGGCGCCACTGACCGATGCCGGCTGATCGCCGGTGGCGAGGCCCGAGCCGACTCGGTTCGGGCCGGGCTCGAGGCCTTGGCCGATGCCGGGGTGGGGGACGCGACCGTCGTCCTCGTCCACGACGCCGCCCGACCGGCGGCCAGCTCGGCCCTGATGGAGGCGGTCGCCGCGGCCGCGACCGGCGGGGCGGCCGCGATCCCGGTGGTGCCGATCCACGACACGGTGAAGCGGCTCGCTGACGGCCAAGCCACCGAGACCGTCGACCGCACCGACCTCGCGGCGGCCCAGACCCCGCAGGCCGCCAGCCTCGGCATCCTGCGGGCCGCCCTGGATGCCGCCCGGTCCCAGTCCTGGGAGCCGACCGACGAGGCCGCCGCTCTGGCCGCGATCGGGGTCCCGGTCCGGGCGGTCGCCGGGGAGCCTGGCAACCGGAAGCTCACCTCAGCCGAGGACCTGCCGCACATCCACGCGGCGCTCCGCGCGGGCGCGGCTCCGGCCCACGCCCCGTCGGGGGCGGCCCTGGCCGGCGAGACCGGAAGCGTCCGGGTGGCCGTCGGGTTCGACGCGCACCGGCTCGAGACCGGTCGCCCGCTTCATCTCGGCGGGCTCGTCTTCCCCGATGAGCCACGGGGTCTGGTCGGCCACTCGGACGGCGACGCCGCCCTCCATGCCGTGATCGACGCCCTGCTCGGTGCGGCCGGCCTCGGCGACATCGGCACCCTGTTCCCACCCGGCGACTCGGCGTGGGCCGGCGCCGACTCGGGCGACCTCCTGGCACGCGCCGTCGGCCAGCTGACCACGGCCGGCTGGGCACCGAGGAGCATCGACCTTGCGATCGCGGCCGCGCGGCCCCCGATCGCCCCGCGCCGAGACGAGATGGCGACCCGCATCGGCGCCCTCGCCGGACTCGCGCCCGAGATGGTCAGCGTGCGTGGCACGACGAGCGACGAGCTCGGCTTCGCGGGCGTGGAAGGGATCGCCGCCTGGGCGGTGGCGCTCGTCGAGCGCACGTGACCGAGTGGATCGGGGGGCGACGACCGGTGGCCGAGGCGCTGGCCGCCGGCCGGCCGGCCCTCCGGCTCCTGGTAGCGCGTACCGCCAAGCCCTCGCCGGAGCTCAAGGCCCTGCGCTCGGCCGCGACCCGCGCATCGGTGCCGATCGAGGAGATCGACCGTGACCGGCTGGGCCGCCTCGCCGGTTTCGACGGGCATCAGGGCGTCCTGCTGGAAGTCGAACCCCGCCGCTGGTCCGATCCCCAGGAGATCCTGGCGGTGGCCGCCGCCGCGGGGCGCGACCCGTTCATCCTCGTCCTTGAGCAGCTCCAGGACCCGGTGAACCTCGGCGCGGTCCTCCGTACCGCCGAAGCCGCCGGGGTGGACGGGGTCATCGTCCCCGAGCACGGATCGGCGCCTCTCAGCGCGGCCGCGGTGAAGTCGTCCGCCGGGGCCAGCGAGCATCTCCAGATTGCCGAGGTGTCGAGTCTGGGCGCTACGATCGCCGAGCTCCAGGCCCGCGGCGTCCGGCTCGTCGCCGCCGACCAGGGCGCGACGGCATTGGCCTGGGACACCGATCTGACCGGACCGATCGCGGTGGTCGTTGGCGGCGAGGGCGCGGGCCTGACCGGGGCGACCCGGCGTCGCTGCGATCTGCTGGTCCGCTTCCCGATGGCCGGCAAGGTCGCGAGCCTCAACGCCGCGGCCGCCGGGGCCCTGCTCCTCTTCGAGGTCGTGCGCCAGCGCGCGGAGACATCGGCCTAGAATCGATCGACCGGGCCGACGTAGCTCAACGGCAGAGCAGCGGTTTTGTAAACCGCCGGTTGTGGGTTCGACTCCCTCCGTCGGCTCCAGGCCCTGCCTTGAGCCAGTCCCGGGGGCATCGGTATACTCCGCGTCCCACCGTGGGTAGGTTGAGCAGGTGGTGAGCTCCGCTGACTGTAGATCAGCCGTCTTTCGACTGTGGGGGTTCGATTCCCTCCCTGCCCACCAGTCCTTCCCCTGACCCTACCGCCTGAGCCGGTTGCACTCCAGGCCGGCCCCGTCGGCATCGGGGCCCGCCGCGTCCCGGAACGCCTCGCAGGCGGCCACCAGCTCGTCGAACGCCGCGTTGACGCCCGACGACTCGAGGAACTCCTCGACGTCAGCCGCCGAGGCGACGTCGTACGACGAGATCTTCACGGCCTCGGTCAGTCCGTCCAGGGCGGCCAGGTAGGCCTCGTGGGCCCCGGCCAGCTCGGTTGACGGGTTCTGGTCGCCGGCCACAGACACGGCATCGCCGAGCGCACCCAGCAGGTCGGTGAAGTAGGCCTCGGTGTCGGCGCCGTCGGTGAACGCGCCGGGGTACTGCGCGAGCAAGTCCGCGTTCACGCTCTCGAGGCCCGACTGGGCATCGGCGACGACCGCGACGTGTCCCGCTCGGCTGAGTGGCGGCGCGGCCGTCGGGGGTCGGAACGTCGAAGGCGGCTCTTCCTGGGTCACGGGGCCCGTCTCGGGCTCGAAGCTGCTCGGCGCGAGGACGCACCCCATACCGAACGCGACGAACACGAGCGCCGCCATCCCCGCCAGGGTCGCTGGCCGTCGGCGGGACCGGGGCTCGGAGCTCGCCACCAGGGGCTCCTTGTGCGAGTCGGTTGAGTATAGGAGCCACCCTGGGCCGACCCCGCGGGGTTCACGCTAGACTGTCGGCGCCCGGGCCCACGTAGCTCAGTTGGCAGAGCACTTCCTTGGTAAGGAAGAGGTCTCCGGTTCGAGCCCGGACGTGGGCTCCACGATCGCCCCAGGAGGCAGAACACGCGGTGCAACCCCACGTCGTCCTTCCCCTGCTGACGTCGCTGCTGGCCGCGGTGACGGCGCTGGCGGTGCTCGACCAGTGGATCCGCCGGCGACGTCCCTACCAGCTGGTGTGGGCGCTGGGCCTGGCGTGGTACATGGTCGCTGCCGGAGCCGAGGCGCTGGGTGGGGCGCGCGGCTGGAGCGAGCCGCTGTACCGAGCGTGGTACCTGTTCGGGGCCTTCGGCGTGGCGTCGTGGCTGGGTTTGGGCACCGTCTTCCTGCTCCGCCGGACCCGCTTCGGGTACGCCGTCGCCGCCGCGCTCCTGCTGAGCGGGCTGATCACCCTGGCGGGCGAGAGCCGGATTCCGTTCCTCGTCGCGAGCCTTGGCGCGGCCGCCCTCGCCATAGCCACCTGGCGCGGGCGGGACCGGGTCGCGCCGGTCGCCGCGGCGCTCCTGGTGGGTGGCTCGGCCGCCGTCGCCGTCCTCGTCCTCACCGCGCCGCTGGCGGCGCCCGGCTATGCGATCAACCCCGAGACCATGGTCCCGACCGGGGCGGCGTTCCCCGAGCAGGTCCGGGTCCTGAGCCCGCTGTTCAACCTCCCCGGCGCGGCCGCCCTGATCTTCGGGGCGTTGTACTCGGCCTACATCTTCATGCCCAAGACCCGCGTCCTTCGGGTCGCGGGAACGGCCCCGATCCTCGGCCCACTCGGCCGGGGCGTGGCCGTGGTCGTGAACTTCGTGGCCTCCATCCCGGCCGCCATCCGGGCGGGGCGTCACGGGGATCTCCACTCGCGCGTGCCTGCCACCCTGCTCATCGCGCTGGGCGGCATCTTCCCCAGCCTCACCAGCGGCCTGACGCGGTTCGGCATCACCTGGGGCCATTACCTCGGGGAGTTGATCGGGGTTGCCCTCATCCTCGGCGGGTTCGTGATCAGCCTCGAGGTCTTCAGCGACCTCCGCGTCCCGTTCACCCGGATCGTCCTGGTCCGCCGGCCACCGGCCGACGTCGTTGACACCCCGGTACCCCCAGCCTAGAATCACTCCGCTTCCCCTGGTGACCGGCCCTGTTTCGGCGTGTCCGTCGGGAAGAGAAACCGAAGGACTCATCCCGTGGCCAAGGCCGAGAACCGACCGGTCATCACGCTGGCGTGCACCGAGTGCAAGGAGCGCACGTACAGCACCCGGAAGAACAAGAAGAACGACCCCGGTCGGATAGAGCTGAACAAGTTCTGTCCCCGCTGTCGGCACCACACCCTGCATCGAGAAACCAAGTAGGCGGAGGGGTGTAGCTCAACTGGTAGAGCACTGGTCTCCAAAACCAGCGGTTGCAGGTTCGAGTCCTGTCGCCCCTGCCAGCCCCGCCAGCCCTGATCCCATCCAGCCCCGACACCCAGGAGCGACCACCGCACGTGATCACCCGGACCCGCACCTACCTGACCGAGAGCTGGGCCGAGCTCCGCAAGGTGATCTGGCCCACCCGGCGGACGGTGGTGAACCTGACCCTGATCGTGATCTTCGTCTCGGCCCTGGTGGGCGCCTACATCGCGATCCTGGACCTGCTCCTGCTGTTCGGCATGGACCAGCTCCTCACCCAGTAGACCGATGACCACCGAGATGACCGATCCCACCGAGGCCGTCGACGAGCCCGCCGAGACCACCGACGAGCTCGCCGAGCCGGCCGAGGCCTTGGAGGCCGAGGAGGCCGACGCCGCCGATGAGGCCGAGGCGACTGAGTCCGAGGCGACTGACGCCGAGGAGACCGACGACGCAGCCGATGAGCCGATGACCGCCGAAGCCGCGACCGACGAGTCGCCCGACGTCGAGGCCGTGGCGACCGGCGCCGCCGACGAGGCCGAGGAGGCCGAGGAGATCGAGGTACCCGCCGCCGCGGCCGCCGACGAGGCCGGCACCGCCGAGTCCGCGGGGACGGAAGAGGCCCGCCAGGCCGCCCGCCTGTCGCGCGAGGCGCCGCAGCCCGAGGACCCCGACGCCGCGGAGCGGACGACCAAGCAGTGGTACGTCATCCACACCTACTCCGGGTACGAGAACAAGGTGAAGACCAACCTCGAGCACCGCATCGAGTCGATGGGCGTCGAGGACCAGATCTACCAGGTGCTCGTCCCGATGGAGGAGGAGATCGAGATCCGCAACGGCCAGCGGCAG
>DATBIW010000124.1:0-3415 GCA_036556745.1 Candidatus Limnocylindria bacterium
CCAGCTCGGTGAGGCATCGGCCTGGGGTGGCACCACGCCGGCGGTCGGCGTCGCGGCCAGCGCCGGGAAGTGGCTGGCCGCGTGCTCGAGGCGAACGACCAGGGTCTGGTCGTCGGGCGCCTCGATCCCGACCTCGTCCTCGGATCCGCTCCCCGATCGCCAGGCCGTCGCGCCGGCGATGACGTTCAGGACGTCGGGCGCCAAGGCGCCGGTCGCCGGGTCGATGATCCGCAGCCACGAGCGCCGGATGTCCTCGGCGGTCAGCGGCGACCCGTCGCTGAAGCGGAGCTCGTCACGGAGATGGAAGGTGTAGGTCCGTCCCTCGTCGGTGAGGTCCCAGCCGCTGGCCAGGGCCGGGTAGACCATGCCCTGCTCGTCGATCCGAGTCACCCCGGTGTACAGCTGGAGCAGGAGCTGGACGTCCTGGGCGCTGTTGATGAACGCCGGGTCCAACGTGCCGGGTGGGCCGGCGAGATAGCGCAGCGCCCGCTCACCGGCCGATGCGGGAGCGCCGGTCGGAGCCAGGGCCAGGATGAGGGTGAAGGCCGCCAGCAGCAGCCCGGCGGCCGCTCTCAGGCGGCGCATGCCAGGGTCAAGGGCGGCTCCGGGACCAGTCCGGCGTCGTCGATCGGCGGCGCACGGCCGGTAGTATAGGTGCCCGTGGAGCAGACCCATGAGCACCGGTTCCGACCGCAACCGGCCGGGTCGCTCACGCTTCGCCAGTTCGTCGAGTCCCTCCGACGCTGGACCCCCGAGATGCGCCAGATCGCCCAGATCGCGCTGACCCGGACCGATGCCGAGCGCGAGCAGTACCTGCGCGGGTACCACCACGGGCACGAGGAGCGGGAGGCCGACCCGATGGGCTCGTTCGTCCGATGGGCGTACTCCGATCCGCGCGTGGACGCCGTCCCGGCCCTGCTCGCGGAGCTCGAACGGCCCGAGACCGACTACGAGGGCGCCTTCGTCCACGAGGCCGAGGTCCTGGTCCGGATCCGCGGCGAGGGCCGCACGCCCGCCCAGCGGGTGGCCGACTACCTCGGCCTGCTCGGCACCGAGAGCAGCGAGCGCGTCCGGCTGTCGGTGGCCTCCCTGCTGCCGCCGGGCGTGTCCGACGAGACGGTGACCGCGACGATCCGCCAGATGCGCCGCTCGTGGCTCGACATCTATGGCGACGACCCCTTCTTTGCCGAGGACTGACCGCCGGCGCCTGGCCGGCATCTCCTGGGCGGCGCTGCTCGCCGCGCTGGTCGTCCTGCTGGCGGGACCGCGACCGGCCCTGGGGCACGCCATCCTGCTCGACGCCGATCCCGCGCCGAACAGCGTGATCCCCGCCTCCCCGGACCGGCTGGCCCTGTTCTTCAGCGAGGCGGTCGACCCGAGGGCGGTCACGATCCTGATTGTCGATTCGGAGCGCCGGCCGGTGATCGGCGTGGGCACGCCAATCGTGGACGGCACCGGCCTCGTCGTCCGGGCCGAGCTTCCGACCCTGGATCCGGACACGTACACCGTCGAGTACTCGGTCGTGTCCGCGGTCGACGGCCATCCGAACGCCTCGATCTACGCGTTCGTCGTCGACCCCACCGGGACCCAGCCGCCACCCGGCGTGCCGCTGCCGCCGTCGACCGCGGCGCCGGCGGATCCGGTCGGCATTGCGGCACGCTGGACCGCCACCACGGCGGCCCTGGTCCTGCTCGGATCGGTCCTGGTCGCCGGGCTCCACCGGCGCTGGATCGGCGCCGAGCGGCGGGTCGCGGTTCCGTGGCGCGTCCTGGCCGCGCTGGCCGTGGTCGCGGTCGTCGCCCTGCTGGTCTATGTCGCTCGCGCGGCGGAGGCCGCCTTCCACCACGGCATCCCGGAGGGCGGGCTCCCCTTCGACCCGCTGGCCCCGTTCGGGACGACGCCGTTTGCCAACGCGATGCGCTTCGCGCTGGCCGGGGCGGTCGCCGCCGTGGTCATCGCGGCCACCCCCCGGGTCGGCGCCGGACCGTATCGGCTCACCGCGCTGGGCTTGGCGACGGTCGTCATCCTCCTCGGCCTGAGCCTGACCGGGCATGCCGCGGCCCTCGGCGGACCGATGTTCGCCGCGGTGGACGCCCTCCACCTGGTCTCGATCGCCGCCTGGCTGGGCGCCCTGCCGGCGGTCCTCTACCTGGCCCGCGATCGCGCCGACCGGGCGCCCGCCTTCAGTGCGCATGCCCGGCTGGCGCTCATCGCCGCGCCGCTCGTGGTCCTGACCGGGCTGGCGAACTCGCCGCTGGTCGTGGACGAGCCCCGGGAGGTCGTGGCCGCCGACTACGGCAACCTGCTTCTGAGCAAGGCGCTGCTCGTCTCGCTGGCGCTCGGCCTCGGCGCGGCGAACTACTTCATCGCCCGTCGCGCCGGGGCCCGGGGGCTGGCCACCCTGGCCGTCGGGGAGATCGGCGTGGCGGCCCTGGCCGTGATCGTCGGGGCCACCATGGTCAGCGTCCAGCCGGCCACCGACCGCGCCCCGTCGGCGGTCGATCCGCGCCTGGGCGTGGCCCACGTCTACGCCGAGGGCGGGCAGTCCCGGGTGCACGGCATCGTGAACCTGCCCGAGCCTGGCGTGCAGTCGTACTCCTTTGCCATCGCCGATCCCGAGACCGGGACCGGCCGAGAGGACGTGGCCGGGATGACGATCATGTTCGTCCCCCCGCCCGAGAGCGGACTCCCTCCGGACGTCCAGCTCGCCCAACCCACCGAGCAACCATGGATCTGGTCCCTCCGCGGGGCGTTCACCCCGGTCGTGGGCAGCTGGGAGCTGGAGATCACCGTCCACCGGGGGCGGCTGGTGCAGGACGAGATGTCCGCCTTCATCGCGGTCCGTCAGGTCGTCCGGACCCCGGAGCTCCCGCCGCCATCTACCGGCGGGCAGCTGCTGGGCTTCCTGGCCGGCCCGACGGCGAACCTTCCGTCCGGCGTGGCCGGGTGGGCACTCCCCGTCGCCCTGCTGGCGGTCGGGGCCTCGATCCTGGCCGTCGAACGGCGACGGGCGACCGGTGCGGACCGGCGAAGCCGCTTGCGCGCCATCCGGGTCGTGGTCCTCGGGGTTGGCATCGCGGTCGGGCTCTCCCTGACGGCCCGGGACACGCTGGCCGTCGCCAACCGAGCGCCGGAGGCGTGGGCCACCGCCATCAACCCGCTGGCCGATGAACCGGCCGCCGTGCCGGCCGGCGAGCAGCTCTACCGGGCGAACTGCGCCAGCTGCCACGGGCCGAACGGCGCCGGAGACGGTCCCGCCGTCCCGGACCTTGCGCGTCCACCAGCGGACCTGGCCACCGTCGTCCCCAATCGGCTTGACGGGGAGCTGGCCTGGACGATCGGGGCGGGTCTGGCCGGGACGCAGATGCCGGCCTTTGGCACTACGCTGTTGGACAGCGAGCGCTGGGAGCTGGTC
>DATBIW010000125.1:0-10761 GCA_036556745.1 Candidatus Limnocylindria bacterium
AGGCCCCTCCGAAGAGGGGCCTTCATTGCTGCCGGATTCGCTAATCGCGGGGGCATCTGTCACGCGCGGTTTCCCGCACTACCCTTACCCAAACCTACCCATGACCCTGCGACCAGTGGTGAATCGCTGTGCGAACAGCGACCAGATGATATCCGACCTGCTGGGTAGGGTCAATGCTTTGGAATCAAGAATCCTTTACTTTTCGGAGCGGTATTTCGTACCCCGGCCGCTCGTCAGGAGGGCGTACTTTCCTCCACGGCCGGGATTTCGATGCGGCGAATGACGACCGGATCGACCGGCACCCCGGTGACGCCCCGGACCTCGACGGCGCCGATGGCGTCCACCACCTCGCGACCGTCCGTGACGGTCCCGAAGATCGTGTAGCTCCGCTGGGCGAAGGTCTCGAGGTTGTCGAGGTCGGTCAGGCAGACGAAGAACTGGCTGCCGTTGCTGTCCGGAAGCCCGGTGTTGGCCATCGCCACGGCGTAGGGGTCGTAGTTCACGCCCTCGGGGACCGGCTCGATCGCGAACGAATAGCCCGGGCCGGCCGAACCCAGCCCCTCGAAGTCGTCCTGGTTCTCGCGGGTCTGGGGGTCGCCGGCCTGGATGACGAAGCCGGTCAAGACCCGGTGGAAGGTCAACCCGTTGTAGAACCCGCAGCGGGCGAGGGCCACGAAGTTGGCCGCGGCGATGGGCGCCGCTGCCCCGTTCAGGGTGATCGTGAACTCGCCCAGGGTGGTCTCCACCACGGCGGTTGGTGCCTCGGCGAGGATCGCCTGCGCCTCATCGGCGGTGGGCGCGCTCTCCGGGCAGTTGGCCGGCGTCGGCGGCGGCAGTGCGTCGCAGGCGGCCAGCAGGATGGCCAGGGCCAGTCCGGCCCACGCCGCGCGCCTCCGGGCGCGCCTCGGTCCGCTCAACGATCGAACAGGCGTCGGGCGTAGGAGACGGGCATCGTCCCGCCGTACAGGAGCGTGTCGTGGAAGCGCTTCAGGTCGAACTCGGCACCCTCCCGCTGCTCGATGTCCCGCCGCAGGCCCTCGATCATGTGGCGGCCGTACAGGTACGACAGCTGGTAGGTGGGGGTGCTCGTGTAGCGCTTGACCTCGGCCAGGGCGGCGGGATGCTCGAACCCGGTCTCGGCGATGAGCCGATCGACGGCCTCCTCGAAGCCGATCTCGCCTCGGTGCAGGCGGACGTCGAGGACGATCCGAGCCGAGCGCCAGATCGCATCGGTCAGCTGGACGTACCGATGGGTGGGCGTGTCGTCGAACCCGGCGGCCTTCATCATCCGCTCGGTGTAGAACGCCCAGCCCTCCGTGAACTCCGGCGAGGTCGAGAACAGCCGGACCAGGCTCGGGTTGGTGTTGGCGGCCGACAGCTGGTGGTGGTGGCCCGGGTAGGCCTCGTGGACCGAGGTGTTCGAGATCGACGCGTAGTTGTGCTCGCGCATCATCTCCGGCGTCTCGGGCGGGGTGACGATGTAGGTCCCCTGCGGGATCGCGTCGAAGTGGGCCGGGTCGAAGTAGGCGGCGAACGGGACCAGATGCCGGATGAAGCTGGGCGTCTCGATGACGACCAGCGTGTCGTTGGGCGGGAGCGTCGCGAGGTCGTGATCGGCCACGAAGTCCCGGGCCCGGTCCATCGAGCGGCGGTACTCCTCGAGCGCCTCCGCGAAGGTCGCGGGGTGGTCGTTCTTGACGAGGTCGGCGACCTCCTCGCGGGTCAGGCTCGCGTCGATCTCGGTGCAGACCGCGTTCCGCTGGGCGTGGCTCTCGGCCAGCATCTCCTCCCCGACGGCCAGGATCTCGTCGCCCGAGGCCTCCAGGGCGCGGAGCCGGACGAGCTCCTCGAACTGGTCCGAGCCGGTCACCCAGTCGGCATCGGCCCGCGGCAGGACGTCGTCGCGGAGCCACGCCTGGTGGGACTCCAGCGCCGCCACGGTGGACGCGATGGCCCGCTCGAGACGTTCGACAGTCGCTGCCGGGACGCCCTCGTTCACGGCCGCCTCGCGGATCGTGCCGAGGAACGAGGGGAGCGACTCCCCGGACTGGAGGTCGATCTCCACCCACAGCCGCACGGGCCGCTCGACCTTGTCACGGGTTTCCTCGAGGAAGCGGGGCGCGGCCTCGAGCCGCGCGGCGATGCTCTCGATCCGGTCGGCCAGCGGGGCGAAGTCCCGGGTGAAGAGCGGGAACAGCGCGCCGCCGATCGACTCGGCGCCGTCGCTGGTCCCCTGCCACGCGCGGCGCTCGGTCAGGTCGAACAGACGGAGGCGCGCCTCATGGAGGACGAGGTCGCGGTCGAGGGCCCGGCTCGGGGTCAGGTCGGCCGGCGCGAACGTCTCCATGGCCGCCATTGCGGCCCGGGTGAACGCCACTTCCTCGTCGATGCCGGCTCGACCCCCGGCGGACAGCCGGTGATCGTGGTCGTGGATCCCCAGGTAGGTCGCCCACTCGGGCTGGATCTCGAGCCGCTCCCGGAACCAGCGCTCGACGGTCTCGTCGAACCGGGTGTCCTCGGCGGTCATCGTCTGCTCCGGCTGGACGATCGTCGTCATGGGCTCCTCGCTGCTGGGTTCAGGGCGCCTCCGTGCGGGCGAGGAAGCCTAGCACCCAGCTCCGATAGTCATCGGGACACACCTCCCAGGACAGCCCGTGCCCGGCGCCGGGGCAGACCTGGAGCTCGGCCTGGACGTTGCCGCTCTGGGCCTCGGCCGCGAGCCGCTCCGCGGCATCGGGGCTGATGGCCACGTCGCCGGAGCCCTGGATGATGAGCACGGGCACGCCGCCCAGGGCGTCGATCACCGAGATGGGATCGGCCGCGCTGATGTCGACGCCGGTCCGGAACAGGGTCCCGAGCATGACCGCCCAGGACGCGGGGAGGGCCAGCGGGTAGCCCATCCGCTCGATCCGGCGCTGGATCCCGTCCGAGAGGGTGACCGGGGTGGAGTCGATCACCAGGGCCTGGACCGGGAGGCCGCGGGCCACCGCGTAGGTGCCGACGATGCCGCCCATCGAGACGCCGAAGACGCCGGTCCAGGTCGGCGCGTGGGTGGCCTGCAGCCAGCCGATCACCGCCTCGAGGTCGAGGCGTTCGTTCACGCCCGAGGTCGTCTCGTCTCCGAAGCTCTGGCCGTGGTTCCGGGCGTCGTACAGGACGAGGTTGTAGGACGGATGGAGGACCTGGGCGATCGGGAGCATCCGGTTCTTGTTGCTGGCATGACCGTGGACGATCACCACCGTCGGACCGGTGGGACCGATCGGCGCCGCGGCCGGGATGTACCACCCGGCGATCCGGACCCCGTCGCTGGTGACCAGGGCGGTGCCGGCCGGCTGGCCCTCCGCCGTGCAGCTCGCCGGGTCGGGCTCGGCGGCCAGGGCGGCATCCGAGGCGATGTCGTAGTTGATGGCCTCGTACGCCATCCCCAGGGCCGTGGGCAGGCGGCAGTCGCGGCTCCGCGCGGGATGGACGAGCTGGTCGGAGCCCTGGAAGCCGGCGTAGGCCAGGTACGCGATGAGGCCGATGAGGACGGCAGACAGGATGGTCGTCGCCCACCCCACGTTCCGCGCCCGCCGCTCCGCCCGCGGGTCGACCGGCACCTGAAACGCCATGCCGAGCCGAGTATAGGCGGGTGGTCCGGCGCCGAGCCGTCGCCTACAATGCCGGCCGCTCTCCCGGAGGGACCCGATGACCAGCGCCGACCGCCGCACGCACTCGCTCGCCCCGCCTCACCTCGGTGACGTTTGGGCCGGCGCCGCGCTCGCCGTGCTCGTCCTCGGGGTCGCGGTGTTCATCGCCGGGATCGGCATCGTCGTCGCCGGGCTGACCACCGCCAACGGCTTCGACTCGGCCAACCTGCCGCCCAACCTGGCCGAGCTGGGCACCTGGCAGGTGTTCGGGGGCGCGCTCCTGTTCGTGGTCGGGCTCGGCCTGGCCGCGGGCGGCATCGCCCTGCTCGGCGGGAGCCTCCGCACGCGGATCCCGACCGCGGTGCTGGCCCTGGTCGTCGCCGTGGCGGCCCTCGTCGGCGGGATCGTGATCATCCTCCGCGGTCCGTCCGACCTGATCCTCAGCCTGTCCCTGTTCGGGCTCGCCGCCGGGCTCGGCCTCTCCGGGATCCTCCTGCTCCGGCCGCGCCCCTGAATCGGGGCAGTGGACGCGCTGCCTCCGCGCCTGATCCTGGCGGCCCGACTCCTGTTCGTGCTCTCCGGCGTCCTGATCGGCACCGGTCTCGTTTGCCTGATCGGGGGCACGATCGGGGCCGAGGCCCTCGCTGACCTCCTGCTGGCCCGGATCCTGGCCGAGATCGACCCGGACACCCTGGCCGCCCTGCCGGCCGGCTTCCTGACCCCGGCCACCGTCCAGCGGGCCGCGCTGGCGCTCGGGATCGGCCTCCTCGGGTTCGGGGCCGCCCAGCTGATCACGGCCATCGGCCTGCGCCGGGGCTGGCGCTGGTCGTACGCCGCCGCCGTCATCGGTGGGCTGTTCGTGGCCTTCGCCGCCGGCGCCTCAGCGGTCTTCATGCTGGCCGCCACCGCCCGGCAGCCCCAGGCCGCCGCGCTGCTCGTCGTCGGGGCGGTGGTCGTCGGGCTGGTGGCGGTCGCCTACGCCGCGATCGCGGTCCTCACCGCCGCCGGCCGGCGCGAGCTGGAGGCGTCAACCGCCTGACCGGGTATACTCCGCCACCGCCGCTGCGGGCCCGTGGTGTAGCGGCCCAACATGCCAGCCTGTCACGCTGGAGATCGCCGGTTCGAATCCGGTCGGGCCCGCCACTTCCCGGTCAGACACCCCGGATCAGGCCGTCCCCGCGCTCGTCCATCTGGAGCTCGCGGCCGCGGCTGCGCTCGACGATGACCCGGACGACCTCATCGAGGTCATCGGTCACGACCGCCAGGTCGAGGTCCTCCGGACTGATCTTGCCCTCGCTCAGGACGGTCTTCCCGATCCACGCGATCAGCCCGCGCCAGTAGTCGCGCCCGACCAGGACCACCGGGAAGTGCTCGATCTTCCCGGTCTGGATGAGGGTCAGCGCCTCGAACAGCTCGTCCATCGTCCCCATCCCGCCGGGGAAGATGACGAACGCCTCGGCGTACTTCACGAACATCGTCTTGCGGACGAAGAAGTAGCGGAACTCGATCCGCAGGTCGACGTACGGGTTGACGTCCTGCTCGAAGGGCAGCTCGATGTTGCAGCCGATGGACAGGCCGCCGGCCTCGCGGGCCCCGCGGTTGGCGGCCTCCATGATCCCGGGTCCGCCGCCGGTGATGATCGCGAAGCCCTCCTCGACCAGCCTGGCGGCCAGCCGCCGGGCCTGGCGGTACTGCGAGTCGCTGCGCCGGACGCGGGCCGAGCCGAAGACGCTGACCGCCGGGCCGACGTTGGCCAGCGCGTCGAAGCCCTCGACGAACTCACCGAGGATCCGCAGGGCGCGCCACGTGTCGGTGCCCTGGAAGTCGGCCGGCGCCCGTCGCTGGAGGAGCTTCTGGTCTTCGGTGGGGCGTCCCGCCGGGCCCCGGGTGACGACCGGCCCGCTCCGTCTCGGCTGGTCATTGCTCGCCATTCGTCACCTCGCTTCGCCCCGAAGGTCCGGCCCGCCGGACCGGCGTGACCGCCACGAACATGGTAGGGTCCGGCCCGACCGCGAGTCGCGCGGTGCCCTCCGGGCGCCCGATGTGAGCCGGCTGCGGCCAGCCGGAACTCAATCTGTGCCTGAGGAGAGTATTGCCGGAGACCTGGCGACGTGGTGCCGTCCACGTCATCGTCATCGCGCTGATCGTTGCGGCCCTGGCCCCACAGGCCGTGGCCGCCACTCCCGAGGACGCGCACGCCGATCGGCTCCTCGCCGTCGTCGAGGCGTCCCCGGCCTCCGCGGTGGCCCTCCGAGCCACAACCTCAGCACGCAGCAGCGCCTCGTTTGCCGCCGAGGCGGCCACCGCGGCGAGCGGCACCGAGAGCTTCCACCCCGGCGGCGTCGCCGCCCCGCCCGTCGCGTCCATGCAGGCCACGCTGTCGCGCATCCCGGTGCCCAGGGTCAGCGTCCCCAGCCGGCCCGCCACGATCAGCGGCACCGCGAGCTGGTACTGCTGCACGATGAACTGGGGCGACGCGGCGGTGGTCGCGCTCCCGATCGCCCTCGGCGGCCACTACTACCCGCCGCCCGGTGGCGGCACGGTCGTCGTCTGCGCCGACCGGTGCGCGGAGCTGCCCATTGGTGACGCCTGCGCCTGCAACTGGGGCCGGCCCGGCCAGAAGGTCGTCGACCTCTCCCCCGCGGCCTGGGCGGCGATCACCGACAAGGACCGCTACGTCTACGGGATCGTTTCGGTCACGGTCTATCTCGACTAGCATCCTTCGGATGCTGCAGCCCATGGGGGTCGGGCACGTCGTGCTGAAGGTGCGCGACCTGGATCGATCCCTCGCGTTCTACCGTGACCTGCTCGGCTTCCGGGTGAGCAGCGAGCTCAGCAACGTCATGGTCTTCCTGACCGCCACCGGCGAGAACCACCATGACCTGGGGCTCGTCCGGGTCGGCGACGAGGCGCCCTCGCCGGTGCCTATGGCGGTCGGCCTGTACCACGTGGCCATCCGGCTGGCCGATCTCGACGCGCTCCGCGCCGCCCACCAGATCCTCTCCGAGCGTGGGCTCCTGCGCGGTGCCTCCGACCACGGTGTCAGCAAGAGCCTCTACACGGTCGATCCGGACGGGAACGAGATCGAGCTCTACTGCGATGCGCCCCGTGACGAATGGGAGGGCCGCGTGGCCGAGGTCATGACCGTCAAGCCACTCCGCCTGGATTGAGCGACCCGGCTCCTGGCCCGCGCCGGCGGCGACGCTGGCCGTGGGTCGTCGGCGCGATCGCGCTGGTCGCCCTCGTGGTCGGGGTGGCCTGGCCGCCGGCGCGGGTCACGTTCCAGACCCTGGCCCTCGTCCCGTCCCTCGTCGAGATCGGCCCCCAGCCGCTGGCCTTCGCGCCCGAGCCGAACCACGTGGAGGTCACCTACACCGCCCCCGACGACGAGGAGCTGCCGGCCGACCTGTGGCTGCCGGCATCGGCCTCCGCCGAGGCCCCGGTCGGGGCGGTCGTGTTCGTCTCGGGGATCAACGACCAGGGGCGGACCCACCCGGCATTGGCGCGGATCGCGGCGGCCATGGCCCGCACCGGGGCGGCGGTCTACGTCCCGGAGCTCCCGATCTTCTTCGACACCCGCGTGGACGCCACTGAGGTCGGCCGGATCGTCGCCGCGTTCGAGGCCGTGTCCGATCGGCCGGAGGTCGATCCCGAGAAGGTCGGGATCATGGGCATCTCGGTCGGCGGCAGCCTGTCGCTGATCGCCGCGGCGGACCCGGCCATCGCCGAGCGCGTCGCCTGGGTCGGCTCGTTCGGGGCGTTCGCCGACGCCGAGGAGCTGATCGCCGACGTCGTCAGCCACCAGTACCGCGACGGGAACGCGATCCGTGACTGGGAGCCTGCCCTCCTCGTCCGCCAGATCGTGTTCGGCCTCGTGACCGAGCAGGTGGCCGACGGTCGCGACCATGCCTACCTGTACGGCGCGTATGACGAGCTGAACAACGAGGGCGTCCACCCGTTCCCCGACGCGGATCTGCCCCTCACCAGTGCCACCGGGCGGGACGTCGAGCGGCTCCTCCTGGTCGACACCCTGCCCGACGCCGAGGCGGTCCTCGACTCGGTCCCCGACGCGTCGCTGGCGCTCCTCGACGGCATCAGCCCCATCCGTCACGTGGACGGCATCCAGGCCCGCGTCTACCTGATGCACGACCACGGGGACCGGCACATCCCGTATCCCAACGTCGTCTCGCTCCATGACGCCCTGACCGATGCCGGGGTGGACGTCCGGCTCGGCGAGTTCCGGCTGTTCGACCACGTCCAGCCCGACACCCGGGACCTGGGCAAGGCGATCCCCGAGCTCTGGACGCTGTTCTGGTACCTCCGCGAGGTGGCGACCCAGGTCCTCTGAGGCCGATCCGGCCTAGCGGCCGGTGCTGATGAACACGATCCCGACGATCAGCACCACGGCCACGACCAGGATGACGATCGCGTAGGTCCGGTTCTGCCGCTTGGGCAACGGCTGGTAGGGGCGGCCGCGCTTCTTCGTCATCCCTACCACTCCCGGCGGAACAGGAACGGGGTGGTCAGCGCCTCGCGGGTCCCCACCGAGCGGAGCTGCTTGCGGACCCGTTTCAGGAGGCGGCCGTGGTACGTGCCGTCCCCGTACGGCTCGTGGAGGCGGGCGACGTCCCACTCCCGCACGCCCTCGACCGTGGAGTCGGGGAGATGACGGTCCAGGACGGCCTTGGCCTCGTCGATGGCCACGAACCGCCGCTCGCGGGCCGTGTTGTCGAGCACGGTCAGCAGGTCGCCGTAGCTGACGTCCACGTCGGCCACCAGGGTCGTCAGCCGCTCCATCGAGCCCGGCATCCGCTCGGGCTTGAACAGCCCGGTCAGGAGGGCCTTGCGCTCGTCGGTCGGCAGATCGGCGAGCGACGCGCGGACGTCGGGGATGCCTGCGGCCGGATCGGCGACGGGGAGGAGGTAGTCGTACAGGCGCACCATCATCGGTCTCCGCAGGGTAGCCGTTCCGGCGGCCGGTACAATCCGCGCCGATGCTGCTCGACGGCAAGAAGGTCCTCGTCACCGGCGTCCTGACCGATGACTCGATCGCGTTCTCGGTGGCGAAGGTCGCCCAGGAGTCCGGTGCCGAGATCGTCCTGACCAGCTTCGGTCGGGCGATGAGCCTCACCCAGCGCATGGCCCGACGTCTCGACCCGGTGCCCGACGTGCTCGAGCTGGACGTGAACGAGCCCGACCATATCGCGGCCGTTGCCGCGGACCTCGAGCGGCGCTGGGGCCGGTTGGATGGCCTGGTCCACGCCATCGGCTTCGCGCCGCAGGACGCCATGGGCGGTGGCTTCATCGACACCCCGTGGGAGAGCGTGTCGGTCACGTTCCAGACGAGCGCCTACTCCCTCAAAGCCCTGACGGCCGGGTTGCTGCCGCTCCTGAAGCTGTCGGGCGCCGACGGCGGCGCGAGCGTGGTGAGCCTGACCTTCGACGCCCGCGTCGCGTGGCCGATCTACGACTGGATGGGGGTCGCGAAGTCCGGTCTCGAGTCCATCACGCGCTACCTGGCCCGCGACCTCGGCCCGGACGGGATCCGGGTGAACACCGTCTCCGCGGGTCCGATCCGCTCCATGGCGGGCAAGAACATCCCGGGCTTCGCCCAGCTCACCGCCGGCTGGGGCAAGCGCGCCCCGCTGGGCTGGGAGGTGACCGACGCAACGCCGGTCGGGCGCATGGTGTGCTTCCTGCTCAGCGACTGGGCGCCGCTGACCACCGGCGAGATGGTCCACGTCGACGGCGGGTTCCACGCCCTCGGGATCGGCATGGGGGAGAGCGACCTGGGTCAGGAGTAGGCGCGGATGACGACGGTCGCGTTGTGGCCGCCGAAGCCGAACGAGTTGGACATGGCGGTCCGGACCGTGGCCTTCCGCGCGACGTTGGGGACGTAGTCGAGGTCGCACTCGGGGTCCGGAGTCTCGTAGTTGATCGTCGGCGGGATGATTCCCTCCCGGATGGCCTGGACGCAGACGACGGCCTCGACCACGCCCGCCGCCCCGAGCATGTGGCCGGTCATCGACTTCGTCGAGCTCACCGGGATCTGGTAGGCCTGCTCCCCGAGGGCCCGCTTGATGGCGAACGTCTCGCTCCGGTCGTTGAGCGGGGTGCTCGTGCCGTGGGCGTTGATGTAGTCGATGTCCTCCGGGCCGATCCCGGCCTTGGCCATGGCCCGTCGCATCGAGCGCGCCGCTCCCTTGCCCTCCGGCTCGGGGGCGCTGACGTGGAACGCGTCGGCCGAGTTCCCGTAGCCGACCAGCTCGGCCAGCGGGGTCGCGCCGCGCTCCAGGGCGAAATCGAGGCGCTCGAGGACGAGCCCGCCAGCGCCCTCCCCGACGACGAACCCGTCGCGGTCCTTGTCGAACGGCCGCGACGCGTGGGCCGGGTCGTCGTTCCGCGTGGAGAGCGACCCGGTCCGGTGGAACGCGGCCAGGGCCAGCGGGGTGACTGGCGCCTCGGTGCCGCCTACGACCATGGCCAGGGCGTCACCGCGCTTGATGATCTCGGCCGCCTCCCCGACCGCGTTCGTCCCGGTAGCGCAGGCCGAGATGACGCAGAAGTTGACGCCGGTCAGGCCGAACTGGATAGCGACCTGGCCCGAAGACATGTCCGGCAGCATGTTCACCGCGGTGAGCGGCGTGACCCGGTCGGGGCCCTCCTCGCGCATGACCCGGGCGGCGTCGTCCATCGAGGTCAGCCCACCGATCCCGGTGCCGATGAGCACGCCGATCTGCTCCGCCTCCTCCTCGTCGCGCGGGCGGAGCCCGGCCTGGTCGAGCGCCTGGGTCGAGGTCGCCATCGCGAACTGGATGGCCCGATCGGCGCGGCGCGCGTCCTTGGGGTCCATGTAGGCGGTCGGGTCGAAGTCGACGACCTCGGCGGCGAACCGCGTCCGAAAGCCGGTCAGGTCGAATCGGTCGATCTGGTGGGCGACCGACGTCCCGGCGACGAGGTTGCGCCAGGTGGTGGCGACGTCGTTGCCGAGCGGGGTGATCGCGCCCATCCCGGTGATGACGACCCGGGCGGCGTCAGGCGTGGCTGCCATACTCGCGCGTGATTATGGAGCCAGACCGATGAAGGCAGTCATCTTCCGTCGGCGTGGCGGACCCGACGTGCTCTCCTGGGA
>DATBIW010000126.1:0-2731 GCA_036556745.1 Candidatus Limnocylindria bacterium
TTCATCGAGCTGTTGGCCGATGCCGGGCTGCGCGAGATCGAGGCCACGTCCTTCGTCGCCCCGAAGGCGATCCCTCAGCTGGCCGACGCCGACGACCTGATGGCGACCCTCGACCGCCGGCCCGGGGTCCGCTATCCGGTCCTGGTCCCGAACGAGCGGGGGCTGGTGCGGGCCATCGCCGCCCGGGTCGACGCGGTGTGCGTCTTCACCGCCGCCTCCGAGACGTTCACCCGGCACAACATCGGAATGTCGATCGCCGAGTCGCTGGCCGCCTTCGAGCCGGTCGTCGTCCACGCCCGCCGCGAGGGGTGGTGGATCCGCGGCTACCTGTCGACCGCCTTTGGCTGCCCGTACGAGGGACCGATCGCCGAGCGCGCGGTGGTCGACGTCGCCGAACGGCTGCTCGCGCTCGGCGTGGACGAGCTCAGCATCGGCGACACGATCGGCGTGGCCGCGCCGGCCGACGTGCGGCGGGTGGTCGGCGCCCTGGCCGATGCCGGCATCGGCGCCGATCGGCTCGCGATGCACTTCCATGACACCCGGGGCACCGCGGTCGCCAACGTGGCGACCGCCATCGGTCTCGGCATCGGCTGCTTCGATGCCAGCACCGGTGGCACCGGGGGCTGTCCGTACGCGCCCGGCGCGGCCGGCAACCTGGCCACCGAGGACCTCGTCTACCTCCTCGACCGCGAGGGGCTCCGGCATGGCCTGGACCTCGACCGGGTCCTCGCCGCGGCCCGCTTCATCGCCGAAGCGCTCGGCAAGCCGCTCGCCTCGAAGGTCGGTCAGGCCGGCGGCTGGCCAGCGTAGGATTCCGGTCGTGACCGACGCCCCGACCGAGCGGCGCCCGGTGATCCTCGACGTCGATACCGGGATCGACGACATGGTCGCCCTGCTGCTCGCGGCGACCGCCCCCGAGCTGAACCTGCGGGGCGTCACCTGCGTCGCCGGCAACGTCGAGCTCCAGCACGTGGCCCGCAACACCGGGACCATCCTCCAGATGGTCGGGCGTGGCGACGTCCCGGTCAGCATCGGGGCCGCCCGACCCCTGAGCCGGCGGCTGCGGACCGCACCCGAGACCCACGGCCCGACCGGGACCGGCTACGCCGAGCTGCGGGGCGAGCAGCGGGTCCTCGAGACGACCGACTTCACCGCGGTCCCGGCCGCGCGCTACCTGGAGGCCCACGTGACCCGCCACCCGGGCCAGGTCACCGTCATCGCGACCGGGCCGCTCACCAACCTCGCCTCGGCCGCCCAGAACGGCGTCGACCTGGCCGGCGGCGCGCGCGAGGTCGTCTGGATGGGCAGCGCGCTCACGGTCCGGGGCAACACGACCGAGCACGGTGAGTGGAACGCCTGCGTCGACCCCGAAGCGGCGGAGGCCTGCCTCGCGGCCGGCGTGCTCGACCGGGTTTTCCCGCTGGACGCCACCCAGCAGGCCGTCTTCAGCCTCGACGACCTCGACCGCCTGCCGGACACCGACCTGGCCGGCGTCGTGCGGGACGCGCTGCGCTTCTACGTCGGGTACCACCGGGTCGCCGACGGGATCGACGGCTGCTACCTGCACGACCCGGTCACCCTTGTCGGCTCCGTCCTGCGACCGGACCTCGTGACCGCCAGCCACGACGGGCGGCTGGCCTGCGACACCGACCCCGACCCGGCCCGAGCGGGTACCGTCCGCCCCGCCGACAACGACCCCCGACCGATGCTGAACGTGGTCACGGCCATCGACGCCGAGGCCATGCGCGAAGAGGTCCTCGAACGCCTGGCCCGAGCCGTCGCCTGACGGCCGCCCACCGAAGGAGATTCGACCGATGACGACCGCCGAGCCGACCGAGCGCCGGAGCGAATCCGGCTGGCTGCGGGTGACCGCCGGGGTGGTGGCCTTCGTGATCGCCACCGTGGTCGGGATCCTGATCGTCGGCCAGCTCGGCGGAGGCGACCCGGACCCGAACACCGGGGCGCAGATGACCGCCGCCAACGCGTTCGCCCTGATCCTGGCGGTGGCCATGATCATCGGGGCTGGGGTCACGTTCGCACTCGAGAAGATCCAGACCGGACGCGTCGAATCGGTGCGCCGCCAGTTCACGCTGCGGGTCATCGTCCTGATGCCGTTCGCGATCGCGATCAACATCGTGCTCGGCCAGACGGTGGCCGCCGCCCTGAAGATCCCGATCTATCTCGACTCCATCGGGACGATCCTGGTCGGCGTCCTGGCCGGGCCGATCGCGGGAGCGGTGACCGGGGCGCTCGCCAACCTCCTGTGGTCGTACGTCATTCCCCCGCCGTTCCAGTACCCGCCCGCCGCGGCCTTCGCGGTCGTCGCTGCCGTGATCGGGATCTCGGCCGGCCTGGCCGGCCGCTACGGCCTGATGCGGCCGCGCCCGAACCGGCCGACCAACCAGCTCATCGTGGCCGGGGTCCTGGTCGGGGCGATCATCATCGGCCTGGCGTGGCTCGCCTCCCTCGGCTACCGGGCGATCTTCGACACCGACCTGAACCCGCTGCCATCGAGCGATAACCGGCTCTTCCTGGTCCTCGGCTACCTCGCCGTCCTGCTGGTCGTCGCCGCCGTGCTGGGCGTGTTCGCCCTCCTGTTCGGTCGGCGGGACCTGACCGCCGCCTACGCGGTGGTCACCGGGGTCGCGACCGGCATCGTGGCCGCGCTGATCAGCGCCCCGATCGCGGCCGGCGTGTTCGGCGGCGTCACCGGCGCGGGCACCGACTTCCT
>DATBIW010000127.1:0-3289 GCA_036556745.1 Candidatus Limnocylindria bacterium
GGGGGCGCTCCTGTTCTACTCCTGCATCCCGATCACCGGGGAGTGGGCGTTCGGGCCCTGGCCGGAGGGCGTCCCGGTCCAGATCCACGGGATGGACGCCGACCCGATCTTCGTCGGGGAGGGCGACGTGGACGCGGCCCGTGAGATCGTGGCGACCGTCGACGACGCGGAGCTGTTCCTCTACCCAGGGGACCAGCACTACTTCGCCGACAGCTCGCTGCCGTCCTACGACGCGGAGGCGACGGCCCTCCTGACCCAGCGCGTCAAGGAGTTTCTGGCCCGGGTCTGACCCGGACGATCCGGCCGCCCATCCCCGACGCTTTGGCCCCTTTGCGCAGGACCCGAGGTCGTGGGAGCATGCGCTCCCCATGCGGCTGCCGCTGTTCCCGCTCCACGTCGTGGCCTTCCCCCACCTGCCGCTCCCGCTCCACATCTTCGAGCGCAAGTACCGGCAGATGACCGCTGACCTGCTCGCGGAGGGCAACCCCTACGGCGGACGCTTCGTGGTCACGATGATCTCGGCCGGCCGCGAGGTGACCAAGCCGGGGACCGGGCAGCTCACCGTGCGGCGGGTGGGGACGATCTGCGAGATCCGCCGCGCGGACAAGTTCGCGGACGGCCGATACGCCCTGCTGACGGTCGGGGTCGGCCGGGCCCGGATTCGAAGCGTCGACCATTCCGGTTTGTACGCGATGGCCGATGTCACCCCGCTCGACGAGCGTCGCGGCGAGGAGGCCGAGCAGCTGATCCCCGACGTCCAGGTCGCGCTCGACGGCTACCTCTCGACGATCCGCGAGTTCCTCGCCGAGCGCGACGCGGCCGAGATGGCCGACCTGCTGGCCGATGCCGAGCTCGAGGTCGACCCCGACCTCGTCCACGAGTCGTCCGCCGGCGACGTGAAGAAGGTGACCCGGATGGAGCGCCTGATCAAGCCGATACAGCTGCCGTCCGACCCGCTGGCCGCCAGCTACGCGGTGGCGGGCGTTCTCCAGGTCGAGCTGTCGCGCAAGCAACGCCTGCTCGAGGCGCCGGACGCCGCCGCCCGGCTCCGCGCCGAGCTGGCCCTTCTCCAGCGCGAGGCACAGCTCCTCGGGAACGCGTCATTGGCCCCGATGGGCCGGTTCGAGTACCACGCCAACTAGCCGTCCTCCGGCTCTGCCACGCCGGCCCACGTCTCTCGCGCTCGCCATTTTCCTGGCGGTCAGCGCCTGCCAGACGTCCGCGTCGCCTGCTCCGACAACCTCGGCGAGCGCAACGCTCTCGTCCGCCGGCCCAACGGCCTGCCCGTCACCCACTCCCACCGACACGCCGCCGCCGCCATCGCACGCCGCGTCACCGGGCCCGACCCCGCGGCCAACGGCCTGCCCTACTCCGGCGCCGACCCCCCGGGTCACCCCTCGCCCCACGCCCAGCCCGGTGGCAACCGGCTGCTCCGCGGGCGGCCGGGTCCCCGCCGGGGCACGCCAGATCATCGGTACGGTTCCCGGCGCGGGCCAGGCCATGGCGTTGACCTTCGACATGGGCGGCCGGCTGGATCCGGCGCTCGACATCATGGCGTTCCTCATCGAGAACCGGGTCTGCACGACGCTGTTCCCGACCGGGGCGATGAGCCAAACGGAGACCGGCCAGGCGGTCCTGGCGCTCGTCCGCGCGCACCCCGAGCTGTTCGAGATCGGCAACCACACGATGCACCACTGCAACCTGCGGGACGGAGGTGAGGGCTCGCCGACGACGGCGCCGTGCCAGACCGGCGGCCCGCCGAACCAGGCCTTCGTCGGGGCCGAGCTGACCGATGCCGCCGCCATCCTCGAAGCCGGAACCGGCCAGGACCCGGTGCCCTATTGGCGACCGCCCTACGGGGTCTACACCGACTCCGTGCTCGCCACGGCAGCCAGCCTGGGCTACACGAAGACGATGCTCTGGACGATGGACACGCTCGACTGGCGACCGATCGCCGATGGGGGGCCAACCGCCGAGCAGATCGCGGTCCGGGTGACGACGACGGCAGGCAGCGGCTCGATCATCCTCATGCACCTGGGCGGGTACGAGACGCTCGAAGCGATCGAGATCATGGTCCCGGCGCTCCGCCAGCGGGGCCTGCTGCTGACCTCGGTCAGCGACCTGTTGAACCGCGCGGCGCCCTAGGCTGCCGCGCGGCGGATCGGCCAGCCGCTGTTGGCATCGACCTCGGATGTGTCCACGCCCTCGTGGAGCGTGGCGAGCTCCATCTCGCCGTCGGCACCGAACCGGTAGACGCCCAGCTGGGTGATGACCGATGTCGGACCGGCGCTGGCCCAGCTCGGGCGCGAGCGACCGTCGGGATGGCGATGGCCGGGCGAGGTCACGAAGTCGACCCGTTCGACGAAGGACCGCGGCGACTGGCTCATGACGATGACCACCCGCGCAGCGTTCAGCGCGATCTCGCACGCGCCACCCGACCCCGGCAGCCGGACCGATGGGTGGGCGTAGTCGCCGACGACGGTGGTGTTCAGGTTGCCCCAGCGGTCGATCTGGGCGGCGCCGAGCATCCCGACCTCGATCCGACCGCCCTGGAGGAAGTAGGCGAACAGGTCGTGCATCGACATCGTCGCGCTGGCGCCGCTCACGAGGGCCGGGTCTCCGATGCTGTCGGGGAGCCGCGTGGGCCGGGAGCCGATGACCCCCGATTCGTAGATCAGCTCGAGGTCGGGCGCCACGGTCTGGCGGGCGAGGTTGGCGGCGGCGTTCGGCAGGCCGATCCCGACGAAGACGATCCGGACCCCGACCAGCTCCGCGGCCGCGGCCGCGATCATCAGCTCGTCCGGTGACGCGCCCATCGGTCAGGAATACTCGCCGTAGTCGACCGTGCCGGACGGTCGTGGGCCGGGCTTGAGCGCGTCGAGCGCGTCGGTGCCCAGCTTCTCAAGGTAGGCCGCCCGGTCGGGGACGCCGCGGACCCATGCGTCGAGCCAGGCGTCCAGCCGTGCCGGGTCGCGGCTGATGGGATCCCAGTCGCGGTAGAACGCGTTGTCGCGGTCGTAGTAGCCCTGGGCGAACGACGGGTGCGCTCCGTACGGCTCGACGCAGACCGCGGTGACCGCCACCCCGGGGAGCAGGGTCCGATCCGGATCGGCGCGGGTCACCGCCTCGTCGACGAGCTCCTCGACCACGACGATCACGCGCTCGGCGGCGAGCGCCGCCTCGCGCTGGACCCCGACCAGGCCCCAGACCTGGACGTTGCCCTCGGCGTCGGCCCGCTGGGCGTGGATGATCGTGACGTCGGGGTTGAGGGGCGGCACGACGGCGACCT
>DATBIW010000128.1:0-11023 GCA_036556745.1 Candidatus Limnocylindria bacterium
CGACCCCGCCGGGGACGGCGTCGTAGAGGTACAGCGTCGGTTGGCCGGTGAACGGCGCCTGGACCTGGGCGAGGACCCCGAGGTCGCGCGGGTCGCACATGAGCAGCAGGGCGGCCGTGGTGCGGGCCACCCGCGCCAGCCCGATGAGCGCGCCATCCAGCGTGTCGCGGTCGTAGCGGTTCACCACCGTCGCCGGCGGCACCAGCCACGTCGAGGTGGTGTGCATCGACTGCTCGGGGATGCTGATCGAGCCCCAGCCCACGTTCTCGTGGGTGTGGAACTTGAGCTTCTTGAACATGGTCACCTTCCAGGCGACCATCACCTCGCCGCGCTGGCGCTTGCCGGCAGGACGCTCATCGGCCTCATCGAAGACCTCCAGCACCTTGAGCGTGATGCCGAGGTCGGCATCGGTGTAGTAGTCGACGTCGGTCTGGGAGACGTACGCCTTGCGCTCTTCCCAGTCGAGTCGATCCACGTGGTGCTGGACGCCCTGGTGGATGTAGATCGCCTTCTCGTGGACGAACAGGGGAGCGGCGAACAGGTCGATCTCGCCCAGCACGCGGTGGCGGTCGCCGGTCGTGTCGATGATCACGACGTTCTCCGGCGCGCCGGTGCGCAGGCTGAAGTCGCTGGCCGGGAAGTTCTCGTGGGCCCAGTAATACCGGTCGTCGTCTGCGTGCCGGATCCAGCCGTCCTCCTCGAGGACGTCGAGCAAGCTCGGCGTCTCCTCGAGGCCGAAACGCTCGTCGGCGGGTACCGGGAGCTCGAAGCTCGAGGCCTTCAGGTGGTTCAGGAGCACGTGCAGGTTGTCGGGGTTCACCAGCCCGTGCTCGGGTGATCGGTCGAACAGGAAGTCGGGGTGGGCGGCGAGGAACTGGTCGATGGGAGCCGACGAGCAGATGAGCGCCGACAGGCTCGTCCCGCTCCGACGGCCGGCCCGACCCATCTGCTGCCTGGTACTCGCGATCGTGCCGGGATAGCCGACGCTGATCGCGGCGTCGAGGCCGCCGATGTCGATCCCCAGCTCGAGGGCGTTGGTGGCGACCACGCCCCGCACCCGGCCGTCGCGCAGGCCCTCCTCGATCGCGTGCCGCTCGTTTGGGAGGTAGCCGCCGCGGTAGCCGAAGATCGGGTGCGGATGGCCAGGCGGCGGGGCGAACGTCTCGCGCAGGTAGCTGGTCAGGACCTCGACCGCGGTGCGCGAGCGCGCGAAGGCGATGGTCTGCACCCCGCCCCGGATGAGCCGCTCCGCCAGGAGCTGCCCCGTGAGCAGCGCCGAGCCGCGGATCCCCAGCTGCTCGTTGGCGACCGGTGGGTTGATGACGAGGATGTGCCGGCGGCCGGACGGCGCGCCGTTGTCGTCGATCAGCTCGACCGGGGCCTCCAGCACGCGCTCGGCGAGCTCGCGCGGGTTGGCGATCGTCGCGCTGGCGCAGATGAAGACCGGGTCCGAGCCGTAGTGGTTGCAGATCCGCCGCAGCCGGCGCACGACGTTGGCGACGTGCGAGCCGAAGACCCCGCGGTACGTGTGGAGCTCGTCGATGACGACGAACTCCAGGTTCTCGAAGAGCTTGAACCACTTCGTGTGGTGCGGAAGGATCGCCGCGTGGAGCATGTCCGGGTTGGTGATGACGACCTGCCCGGCGGCACGGACCACCGACCTGACGTTCGGCGGGGTGTCCCCGTCGTACGTATGGGTCTTGAGGGCCAGCTCGGCGACGTCGGCCAGGGCGCGGAGCTCGACCAGCTGGTCCTGTGCGAGGGCCTTGGTGGGAAACAGGTAGAGAGCGCGCGCCGCCTCGTCCTTGGCGATGGCGTCGAGGACCGGCAGGTTGTAGCAGAGGGTTTTGCCCGAGGCGGTGGGCGTGACGACGACCACGTTCTTGTGCTTCCTGACCGATGCCAGCGCCTGCGCCTGGTGGGTCCAGAGCGCCTCCACGCCGCGACCCCGCAGGGCCTCGACGATGCGGGGATCGAGGTCCTTGGGCCAGGGTGCATAGCGCGGTGGCCGCGGTTCGATGACCCGGTGGGCGGCGGTCAGCTCCTCGAGCCACCGCTCCCCGAGCAACGCCTCGATGGTCTCCTCGGCCGAGGCGGGACGGTTGGCGAGCGTCATGAGATCGGCTCCGTACGCGAAACCGCCGCAAAATAGCACAGGTGTTCGGTTTGATGGCCGATCAGCATGCGATCAGGTATCGACCACCGACGCGACAGGTCACGTGTCGCGGATTTGGTACCGTGGCCCGCCGATGATCCGAACGACGCCCTTCCACGATCGGACCAGCGCCCTGAACGAGACCGGGCTGTGGCAGCACTGGTCGGGTCACCTGAGCGCGAACCGCTACCAGGTGAGCGACAAGTTCGAGTACTTCGCGGTCCGGAACGCGGCCGGGATCTTCGACACGTCGCCGCTGTACAAGTACCGGATCGCCGGGCCGGACGCCGAGCGGTTCCTGGCCGGCATCCTGGCCCGCGACATCCGCGCCTGCCCGCCCTGGCACGCCCAGTACACGTGCTGGCTCGACGACCGGGGCTACGTCCTCGAGGATGGGGTCATCCAGCACCTCGATGCCGACGAGTACCTCCTGACCAGCGCCGAGCCGAACTTCGCCTGGTTCGCGGACCGCATCGGCAACCTCCGGGTCACCGTCGAAGAAGCCAGCCTCGACATCGGCGCGCTGGCGGTCCAGGGCCCGCGCTCGCGGGACCTCGTGAGCCGGCTCGTGCCTAGCGCTGCCGACCTGCCGTTCTTCGCGATCACGACCGGCGAGATCGGCGGCCGGCCGGTGACCGTCAGCCGCACCGGCTACACAGGCGACCTGGGGTACGAGGTCTGGTGCGCGACCTCCGACGCGCTCACCGTGTGGGACGGGATCTGGGAGGCATCGACGGGGTACGGGGTCCTGCCCTATGGCCTGGCGGCCCTCTACATGCTCCGCATCGAGGCCGGGCTGCTCCTGCTGGGGAAGGACTTCGACTCGACCCGGTACGCGTTCAACGACGCCCATCGGTCCACCCCGCTCGAGCTTGGCTGGGCGTGGATGTTCAAGGGCCTCGCTGATGACGACCGGCCGTTCATCGGTCGCCGTGCGCTCGAGCGCGAGCTCAGCGAGAAGTCATCGCGCTGGAAGATGGTCGGGCTGGTCGTCGACTGGGAGGACTACGAGCGGGTGTACGGCGACGCGGGCCTGATCCCGCCCAAGGACCACCGCCCGGTCCACGAGGACTGGATGGTCTACGACGACGAGGGCAAGCGGGTCGGCTACGCGACGAGCTTCATGTACTCGCCGATCCTCCAGCGGCACATCGCCCTGGCCCGGGTCAGGCCGGACTTGGCGGCGGTCGGAAGTCGCGTGTTCCTCGAGTTCACCGTCGACCATCATTACCAGAAGGTCGCGGCCCACACGGCGCGGCTGCCGCTCTACAACCCGCCCCGGAAGACCGCGATGGCCAACGGCGTTCACCCATGATCAGGATGCGGACCGACCTGCCCGAGCACGTCCTGGGCGCCGATGCCAGCGGGACGGTGACCGGCCAGGACTACGAGACGGTGCTCGTGCCGGCCATCGAGGCGTTCCTGAAGACCCACGACGAGGTCCGGGCCCTGATCGTGCTCGGTCCGGAGTTCGACCGGTTCGAGGGCGGGGCGATGTGGGATGACGCCAGGCTCGGCCTCCGGAAGATCGGGTGGAAGCGGCTGGCGGTCGTCACCGACCACAACCAGATCCGCAGCCTGATCAACACCTTCAAGTTCATGATCCCGGGCAAGGTGAAGACCTTCGAGCTGAGCCAGCTGGACGACGCCAAGGCCTGGGTCGCCGGATGACCGACCGATATGACGCGATCGTCGTCGGCGGCGGCCACAACGGCCTGGTCAACGGCGCCTACCTGGCCAAGGGCGGGCTGAGGACCCTGATTCTCGAGCAGCGGCACCTGGTCGGGGGCGCGGCGATCACCGAGGAGCTCCGCCCCGGCTTCTGGTTCACGACCTTCTCGTACGCGCTGTCGCTGCTCCGGCCGCAGATCATCCAGGAGCTCGAGCTCACGAAGCACGGCTTCATGCCGCTCCTCATGGCCTCCCGCTTCGCGCCGACGCCGGAGGGCGAGTACCTGTGGTTCACCCAGGACCACGACGCGAACCTGCGAGAGATCATCCGCGTCTCCCCGCACGACGCGGATGCGTACGAGCAGTACAGCCACGACATGGACCGCGTGTGCCAGGTCATGAAGCCGCTGCTCGACATGGTTCCGCCCGACCCGTTCAGCGACGACCCCGAGGAGCTGGTCGCCCTGGCCGCGCTCGGCTCGCGGTTCAAGAGCCTCGACAAGCGGACGTTTCACAACGCCGTCCGGCTGCTGACCGGGTCCGCGGCCGACTTCCTCGACGACTACTTCGAGTCCGAGCTCCTGAAGGGCTGGTTCGCCTCGTCAGGGATCATCGGCTCGACGGTCGGGCCCCGGTCGGCGAACTCCGGGCTCGTGCTCCTCTTCCACTCCCTGGGGGAGCACGACGGGTCGTTCGGGTCGTGGGCCTTCCACAAGGGCGGCAACGGCGGGTTCACCCAGGTCCTGGCCCGGGCAGCCGAGGCCTTCGGCGCCGAGATCCGGCTCGAGTCGACGGTCGCATCGGTCAAGACCGATGACGGCCGCGCCACCGGGGTCGTCCTCGCCGACGGCACCGAGTTCGACGCCGATGTCGTGGTCAGCGCGCTCGACCCGCGGCGGACCTTCCTCGACCTGGTCGAGCCCCGCGAGCTGCCGGACGACCTCGTCGACACCGTCCGGCGGATGAAGTTCCAGGGCGTGTCGTCGAAGGTGAACTTCGCGCTCGACGGGATCCCGACCTACCCCGGCCTGGCCGATCGGGGCGAGGAGCCGTTCCGCGGCTTCCTGAACATCGGCCCGTCGATGGACTACCTCGAGCGGGCCTTCGACGCCGCCAAGTACGGCTGGTACAGCGACGAGCCGTACGTCGACGGGGCCATCCAGTCGACGATCGACCCCGACATGGCCCCGCCGGGCAAGCACGTGATGTCGTGCTTCGTCCAGTACACGCCGTACAGGCTCCGGGAGAGCGACTGGGACGCTGAGCGGGAGAACCTCGGGAACGCGGTGCAGGCCACCCTGGAGCGCTACTTCCCGGGCTTCGGAGACCTGGTGCTGCAGCGCGAGGTCGTGACCCCGCTCGACATCGAGCGGACGATCGGGCTGACCGAGGGGAATATCTTCGCCGGCGAGCTGTTCGCGCCCCAGATGTTCTTCCTCCGACCGGCGCCCGGCTGGTCGCAGTATCGGACCCCGATCGACGGCTACTACCAATGCGGCTCCGGCACCCATCCGGGCGGGTGCGTGATGGGCGCCCCGGGGCGCCTGGCGGCCGGCCAGATCCTCAAGGACCGGGCCGCCAATTAGCGAACGGCCCGGGCGTTGGGCCCGGGCCGAATCGGTCTGTTCCGGCCGAAGCCGGTGAGCGGTATCAGATGCCGAGGATCTTCGCCTTGGCGGCCGCGAACTCCTCGTCGGTCAGCGCGCCAGCCGAATGCAGCTGGGCGAGCTTCTGGATCTCGGCCATCGGGTCGTCGGCGGCCGGCGCTGCCGCGGGAGGTGCCTGGTACTGCGCCTGCTGCTGGGCCTCGTACTGCTGGGCCTCGTACTGCTGCTGGTCCTGCGCCGCGTACTTCTGCTGCTGGTGGTGCTGGACGGCTCCAGCGGTGCCTGCGATCACTGCGGTGGTGGCCGCCATGCGGACGATTCCGCCTCGGCGTCGTCTCATCGGTTTATCCCCTTTCCTTCCCGCGCTTACGCGCTGGCCTTCGCCTTGTTCTCTTCGGCCCAGGCAACCGCCTCCTGGACGAGCTCTCGCGGAACACGCTGGATGTCGACCAGCTGGCCGCCGGCGTTTGCAAGGGCGTCCGCGAGCTCGGTGGCCCAGACATCCTCCCAAACCAGCACCGCAGCGGCCGAGTTCGGCTCGAGCGCCCCGGCCACCGTCTGGATGTCCTCCTCGCTCACGAATCCGCCACGTTCCGACGTCAAGCCCTCGAACGCCGAGAACACCTCGGAGCCGGCGTCTTCGAGCTCAACCCCGACCATGCTGCCGTCCTCGTGCTTCATGACGAAGGCGAGGTCGATGATCCGGATCGTTCCCGACTTCACCAGCTTCTCGAGGGCCGGGGCAATCTCACCCTTGAACTGGTTGCCAGGGAACGACACGATCATGTACTGAACTGGACCGATTCCCATAGGGAGCATTCCTTTCGTGTGTCGGCCGCGTGCGGCAAAGGCGGCGGAGTTGGAGCGGGCTGCTGCCAACGCCGCCGAGTGGGCTGTTCGGGCACCTGCGAGACGACGAATGTAGCCGATCTGGCTGGGACTGGTAAGCCCCGGGCCTGTCGGTTTCCTTGACGCTCCGCGAACGGCCCGCCTAGACTCCCGCGGAATGACCGGCACTGGGCACCCGGCCACCCCTGCGCTGCCGCGCGCCCCGCGCGCACCCACCCCGTTCCGCCTGCCCCGCATCCGGCGGCGGACGCTGACCACCCTCGCGGTGGTCGCGGTCATCGGCGTCATCGCCCTGAACGTCGGTCGGCAGTCGTTCCTCGGCTGGTCCGTCGAGCAGCAGGCGGCCGACCTCCAGGCCCAGGTCGAGGCCGCCCAGGCGGAGAACGCCGCGCTCCAGCGGTACGTCGAGTACCTCCAGAGCGACGCTTACGTCACGGCCGAGGCCCGCCGCCTGCGGAACCTGGGCTACGCCGGGGAGCAGGTCCTCATCATCCCGCCCGGCGCGGCGGTGCCGGTCCCGGACAGCCCGGCGGACGCCCCCATCGCCGAGCAGCCGCTCCTCGAGCAGTGGCTCGAGCTCTTCTTCGGCTCGAACGCCCGCTGACCCTCGTCTGAAATCAAGACCGCCGGGAGCGTCTGCTCCCGGCGGTGCTGGTCAGTCGGCTCGACGACCTAGACGGTCATCATCGCCTTCTTCTTCATCGCGTCGAACTCCTCGGCCGTGATCGCGCCCGAGTCGAGGAGCTTCTTGGCCTTCTCGATCTCATCGGACGCGCTGTAGCCCGCGGCCCGGCGCTCGCGCTCCTGCATCTCTTCCATCATCTGGCGGTCCTGGTCGGTCATCTTCGGTCGGGTGATGACGTACAGGAGGATGCCGAGCAGGGGGAGGATGAAGATCAGGAAGATCCATCCGGCCTTCAGCCAGCCGCTGATGTCGTCGCGGCGGAAGATGTCCCCGAACACGGCGATGAACATCCAGATGTACATCACCCAGAAGAAGAAGATGAACATGCCCCATATGAAGTCGCCGAACGTCATGTGGTCTCCTCGCACGGGGCTTGTTGGACGGGCGCCCCTCCCGGATTTGGCGGCGCGAGTGTACCCGCTGGATGGCCAAAACGGAACCTCGGCCGATCGGTGCTAGCATCCGCCGCTCAACCAACCAAGGAGACCTCATGACCCGAAGGATTCCGATCGCCGGGGCCGTGACCCTGGCGCTTGCCCTCGCCGTAGCCTGCACGCCGGCCTCCGACCAGCCGAGCGCCGAGCAGGCGCTCTGCGACAGCCTGGCGGCCTTCAACGACAGCGTCCAGGCCATCGCCGATCTCGACCCGCAGACCGACTCAGTCGAGGATGCCCAGGCAGCCGCCGAGGCCGCTGACGAGGCGTGGGCCGAGGTCGAAACCGCGGCGGCCGACGTCGCCGAGGCCGACGAGGCCGCGCTCGGCCAGGCCTGGTCCGACCTGTCGCAGACGATCACCGGCCTGCCCACCGACGTTCCGATCGCCGACAACTGGGAGTCCGTCCAGACCGGCATCGACGAGGTGCAGGGCGTGTACGGCGAGATGCGGGACGGGCTGGGGTGCGACGCCTAGGGCTCAGTCACCCCAGACCGATGACGCCCGGGCCGCCTGGCCCGGGCGTTTTCGTTTCAGGACGGCAGGCGGGTAGAATCGATCTCCTGGCGGAGTAGCTCAGTGGTAGAGCAGGGGACTCATAAGCCCTTGGTCGGTGGTTCGAATCCGCCCTCCGCTACCAGCCCTCACTCCGGCATGGTCGGTTCGGCCGGGGTCGGGGAGCCGGTCGTGGCAGCCGGCTCGAGGCCCTCCGGCGGCGTGTTGCTCAGCAGCGTGGCGAACCAGCGCGAGTCGTCGAAGCCGGCCAGCAGGATCTGGATGCCCAGGGTGATCGGGATGGCGAGCAGCGCGCCGATCGGCCCGAGCAGGGCGGCCCACAGGAGCAGCGACAGGAACACGACCAGTGGCGACAGGTTGAGCTCGCGCGCCATGAGCCGCGGCTGGACGACGTAGTCGACGATGACATTGATCGCTCCGTAGCCGGCCACGATCAGGAGCGCGGTCTGCCAGCCGTCGGTCAGGAGCGCGATGAACGCGGGCCCGACGACCGACAGGATCAGGCCAATGTTTGGCACGAAGCTGAACAGGAACGCGACGAACGACCAGAACAGGACGAGCTCCTGGCCGAGGACGGCGAGCCAGATCCCGGCTCCGGCGGCCATGACCGCGCCGAGCACGGCCCGCGCCCCGAAGAACGAGCGCATGCCCCGGCTGAACCGGTTCCACCCTTCCTGCGCGCCGCGCTTCTCGCCGAACGCGTGGAGGGCAACGCCGGGCATGTTCTTGGCGCCGATGAGCCCGTAGACCATGATCAGCCCGCCGAGGCCCAGCAGGATCGCCGCCTGGATCATGGCGACAGCGACGTCCTGGATGAACGGCAGGAACTGGGCGAGCCTGAGCGCCGCGGCCACCGCGGCGGCCGCCTCGGCGCCGATGATCGGAACCAGGAATCCCTCCGCCTCGCTCTCGGTCCCCTCCGCCCCCGAGGTCAGCTCGGGGACGAGCTCCACGAGCTCGCGGAGCGAGATGAGGCCGATGACCGCCAGCAGGGCGACGGCCGCGACGTACAGCAGCGTGGAGACGAGCACGGCCGTCCAGTGCGGCCAGCCGCGACGCTGGAAGGCCTCCACAATGGGGATGCACAGGACGACGACGAAGCCGCCGAGGATGATGGGAGCCAGGAAGTCCGCCGCCAGGCGCAGGCCGACCGCGACGATCACCAGGGCCGCCAGGACGACCAGCAGCCGGGTGAAGGAGGACTGCATGCGCGGCAGGGTACCGTCCGGGTTCGGTCGATGACCGGGTTTTCCGCCGCCGTCGAGCGCCTCGCCGAGGCCGTCGGCACCGGGGCGGACGCGCTGGGGATCGGTCGAGGCGTCCCGATCGTCCTCGCCGTCTCCGGCGGTCCGGACTCGATGGCCCTCCTCCAGGGCGCCCACGCGATCGGCCCGGAGCGGGGCTGGCATCTGGTGGTGGCCCACCTCGACCACGGGCTGCGGCCGGATTCGGCGGCGGATGCCGCCTTCGTGGCGGAGACCGCCGACGCGCTGGGCCTGGCCTGGGAGGTGCGCCGCGCGGACGTGGCTGCCGAGGCGACCGCCGCCGGCCGGGGGATCGAGGAGGCCGGCCGCGAGGCCCGGTATGCCTTCTTGGAGTGGGTCGCGGCCGGCCTCGGTCCGGGGGCCCTGGTGGCCACCGCCCATACCGCCGACGACCTGGCCGAGACCGTCCTGTTCAACCTGACGCGCGGCGCCGGCCAGCGCGGCCTGCGCGGGATGCCGGCGCGGCGAGGCCGGATCGTCCGGCCGCTCCTCCACGCCCGGCGTGCCGCGTTGCGTGCGGCCCTCGACGAGGCCGAGCTGCCGTACCGCGACGACCCGACCAACCGCGACACCGATCGCGCCCGGGCCTACCTGCGGGCGACCGTCCTGCCGGTGCTCGAGGACCTCAACCCCGAGGCAGTGGCCGCCATCGGACGGTATGCCGGGCTGGCGGCGGACGAGGACGCCTACCTCGACGAGCTGGCGACCCGTGAGCTGGCGCGGCGCCGGGGCAGCGATGGGTCGATCGATTGGCGGAAGCCCCCGCCGCCGGCCCTCGGCCGGCGGGTCCTGCGCCTCGCGATCGGCGAGCCGGCGCCGGCCGCGGACCGGATCGAGGCGGTCCTCGAGGCGGCCACCGGGCCGCGGGGTGGCCTCGTCATCGAGCTCGGACGGGGCCGGACGGCCACGATCCGCGGCCGGCGCATCGTCATCGGTCCATAGCCGATCGGGCTAGGCCGATCGGTCCCATTTGTTGCGTTTGGGGGGCGTCCCTATACTCATGCCCCCGCGCATCCGCATGGAGCATCGCCACGACCTCGTGAACAGTCGACTCGTCCGCAGCAGCATCCTGATCGTCGGCGCCCTGTTCGCCATGGCCCTGCTGTGGACGTACCTGATGGACTCCAGCGAGGGGCCGGCCTACACGTACAGCCAGATGCTGACCGATGCGTCCAACGGGACGGTCGAGTCGATCACCCAGGACGGGACCACCCTCACCGTCCAGCTGACGACGTCGAGCGACCCGAAGACCGTCATCGTTCCGTCGGACAACATCAACGTCTTCGCCGAGGTGTGCGCCGCGTCGGGTGCCACGTCGCAGGCCAGCTGCGAGATCGAGTTCGAGGCGGTGGCCGAGAGCGCGACCGGGCAGTGGCTCGGGCTGCTGGTCACCGCCCTCCTGCCGGTCCTGCTCATCGTGGTGTTCTTCTTCTTCATGATGCGCCAGGCCCAGGGCACCAACAACCAGGCGATGAGCTTCGGCAAGAGCCGCGCCCGGATGTTCCTCGGCTCCAAGACGGTTGTCACCTTCCAGGACGTGGCCGGCGTCGAGGAGGCCAAGCAGGAGCTGACCGAGGTCGTCGAGTTCCTGAAGTACCCCGAGAAGTTCAATGCCCTCGGCGCCCGGATCCCGCGCGGCGTGCTCCTGGTCGGCCCGCCGGGCACCGGCAAGACGCTGCTCGCCCGGGCGGTCGCCGGCGAGGCCGGCGTGCCGTTCTTCTCGATCTCCGGCTCGGAGTTCGTCGAGATGTTCGTCGGCGTCGGCGCCAGCCGGGTCCGCGACCTGTTCGAGCAGGCCAAGCGCAACTCGCCGTGCATCGTGTTCGTCGACGAGATCGACGC
>DATBIW010000129.1:0-1961 GCA_036556745.1 Candidatus Limnocylindria bacterium
CTCATCGAGCGGGAAGGACCGCTCGACCCGGCACGCACGGCGAGGATCGTGGCCCAGGTCGCGAGCGCGCTGGATGCCGCGGCCGAGGCTGGCCTCGTCCACCGCGACGTGAAGCCCAGCAACGTCCTGCTCCCGGCCCGAGGCGCCGGGCGCGGCGAGCACGCGTACCTCGGCGACTTCGGCCTCACCAAGCGGGTCCTCTCGGAGTCGGGGGTGACCGGCAGCTCCGCGTTCATCGGCACCATTGCCTACGTCGCCCCGGAGCAGATCGAGGGCCGCCCGATCGACGCCCGGGCGGATCAGTACTCGCTGGCCTGCCTCACCTTCGAGTGCCTGACCGGGCACCGGCCCTTCGAGCGCGACACGGACATCGCGACCCTGTACGCCCACATCCGCGACCCGTTTCCGAGCGTGGGCCAGTCCGTGGGCCCCGAGCGGCGCGGGAGCGTGGACGCCGTGCTGGCGCGGGCCGGCGCGAAGCGAGCGGAGGATCGCTACCCGGCCGCCGGGGACATGGCCGATGACCTCCTCCTGGCGACCGGCGCCTCCGCGCCGGGCACCGGGACCGCGCCGGTGGTCGCCCGCCCACCGGCATCCCGATCCGGCCGCCGGCGCCTGGTCCTGGGCGGCGTCGCCGCCCTCGTCCTCGTTGCGGCCGTGGCCGTCGGGGCGATCGTCGTCCAGAACCTCGGCTCGTCGGGGCCGCTCCTCGTGGGGCACGGGCTCGTCGCCATCGACGCCACCACCAACGTCGCCGAGGCGGTCGCCACGTTCACCGACGAGCCGACGGCCATCACGGCCGACGACACCGCGGCCTGGGTGGCGCACTTCTCGGTCGCCCGCGTGTCGCGGGTGGAGGCCGCCAGCCCGTATGGGATCACTGACATCACGGTGGGCGCCGGGCCGGAGGGCCTGGTCGCGGCCGACGGCCTGGTGTGGGTCTCGAACACGACCGCGACAACCCTGTCCGAGATCGATGCGACCCAGCCGGACCGGGCGCCCACCACCCTGGCCCTGCTGTTCCGACCGGGCGACCTGGCCTACGCCGACGGGTTCCTGTGGGTGATCAACACGCAGGCCGACGAGATCATCGAGATCGATGCCGCGAGGCTGCGGATCTCCGGGGAGCCGATCGCGGTCGGCGCCGGCCCGGAGGCCGTGGGGGCCGGCGGGGGTGTGGTCTGGGTCGCCAACGGGCTCGACGAGAGCCTGAGCCGGCTCCAGATCGGCCTGACCAGCGCCGACGAGCCGATCGCGCTCGGCTTCGCCCCCGCCGGCCTGGCCGTCGATCCGGACCGGGACGCCCTGTGGATCCTCGATCCGGCCGGCGACGCCGTCGTCAGGTTCAACATCCGCTCGCGCGTGGAGGAGGCCCGGGTCGAGCTCGGGATGGGGCCGACCGCCCTCGCGGTCGGCGCTGATGCCGTCTGGGTGGCCAGCGCCTCGGCGGGTACGGTCCTCCGGATCGACCCCGCCACCAACGCGGTCGCGTCCACGATCACGATCGGCGGCGCTCCCGTCGGGGTCGCCGTGTCGGGCACGACGGTCTGGGTCGCCGTCGCCGAGTCCTGATCAGGCGCGAATGGTCCGAGTCGCGCTCGCCCTGGTGCTCACCGCGGCCGCGGGGTGCGCGTCCGGATCGCCGGAGCCCAGCCCGTCCTCGGAGACGAGCGTCGTGGCCGTTCCCGGCTCCGACTGCGAGGGCATCTCGCTGCGCGACCCAGCCGGTACTCCGGTCTTCCTGAGCGGGCGCTGGGTGGGAAGCGGGGACCCGAACGCCCTGCCGGCTCCATCGGTCTACTACATCCGCCAGACGAACAACTGCATCACCTGGGTCGGCCTGAGCGCCGACGACGGTGAGGCGCTCGGCGACTCGTGGGTCGAGACGTTCACCGGCCAGCTCCAAGCCGACTTCACGATCAGCGGGGCGTGGGAAGAGGTGCCCGACGGCGGATTCGGTG
>DATBIW010000130.1:0-1552 GCA_036556745.1 Candidatus Limnocylindria bacterium
CGGGATCAGCTTCGCGCCGAGGCCGATCCCGCTCTCGGTGACCATGACCCCGCCGACCAGCGGGCCGCCGAACAGGGTCGAGATGGCCGCGAACATGCCGGTCAGGCCCAGCACCGATTCGGCCCGTCGGTCGGCCCGGACCAGGTGCATGGCCGCCAGCCCGACCGCCGCGCCGAGGGCCATGACCGGCGCCTCGGGCCCCAGGACGAGGCCAAAGCCCAACGTTCCAAGGGCGGCGACGGCGACGCCCGGCACGGTGCGGACCGGCGTCGGGCCATGGGCCATGCCGTGGAGAGGGGAGTGGCCGCCGTCCCCGGGAAGCCAGATTCGGGCCGCGGCCACGATCAGGGCGCCCACTACGGGCAGCCCCACGATCAGGTAGGCGGGCGGGGCGGACGCGCCCAGCAGCTCGGGCACATCGGTCCACAGGAAGCGCTCGAGGTAATGGGCCGCGGTGAAGAACGCGAGCGAGGTCAGGGCGGCCGGGATACCGATGAGCGCGCCGAGCAGGACCAGGCGAAGGAGGTCCGGGAAGGCGCCGCGCGTCACCTACCGGACGATACCGCCCCCCCGCAGGTCGAGCGCCCGCCGCCAGCCAATCGCCCGCATCGCGAGCAGGACCCCGAATGCGGCGAGGATGAGGATGGCCGCCGCCGCGATGGACCCCTCGAGATCACCGCCCTGGAACTCGCTGTACACGACCAGCGGCAGGGTGCGGGTCACCCCGGGGAGGTTGCCGGCGAACATGATCGTGGCCCCGAACTCACCCAGCGCCCGGGACCAGCACATGACGAGCCCGGCGGCCAGCGCGGGCGCCGCCAGCGGGAGGGTGACGCGGCGGATGACCGACGCTTCCTCCGCGCCCAGGTCTCGTGCCGCATCCTCGAGGTCGGCGTCCACGCCCCCGATGCCCGCCCGCGCGGCCCGGACGAAGAACGGGGCGGCGACGAAGACCTGGGCCAGGACGACGGCGATCGTCGTGAACGGGATCTGGATCCCCGCCACCTCGAGGGCGTTGCCCAGGATCCCGCTCCGCCCGAACACGAGGAGCAGCGCCAGCCCGGCGACCGAGGGCGGCAGGACGATGGGCAGGTCCACGACCGTCTCGAGCAGGGTCGACCCGCGGAACCGGCGACGGGCGAGGACCAGCGCCAGCGGGGTGCCGAACACGATGACGATCCCCAGGCTGATCGTCGTCGTGACCAGGCTGAGGACCAGCGCCTCGCGAACCGCGGGGGTGGTGAATGCCTCGATCAGCGCTCCGCCGACGACGGCTCGGACGACCAGGCCGATGACCGGGATCGCGAGGAACAGGACCGCCAACGTGGCCAGGCCGGTGAGGCCCAGCCCGGCGGGGTTCCGCCGGGTCATGGGGCCACGAAGCCGAAGTCGGCGAGGATGGCCTGCCCGTCGGGACCGGTCAGCCACGCCAGGAACGCTTCGCCCTGCGCCTCGTGCGCGGAGCCCGCGATGACGCAGCCGGCGTAGGTCGCGTGGGTGTTTGCCGCTTCGGGGATCTCGATGGCGGTGACCTCGGACGAGCCGAGCGCAT
>DATBIW010000131.1:0-2298 GCA_036556745.1 Candidatus Limnocylindria bacterium
CTCCTGTCGAGCCACATCCTGGCCCAGGTCGAGAAGCTGGCCGACCGGATCAGCATCATCCGCCTCGGCACGATTGTCGAGTCCGGCACGCTGGTGGACATGCGCCACTTCACTCGCACGAGCGTCGAGGCCCACACGGCCGCCCCGGTCACCGGCCTCGAGACCCTTCCGGGGCTGCACGACGTCGAGGTCAGCGACTCGCGGGTGCGGTTCCGGGTGGACGGCGAGCACCTCGACGCTGCCATCAGGCACCTGACCGGGTTCGGCATCCGAGCGCTGACGAGCCAGCCGCCGACGCTGGAGGAGCTCATGCTCCGCCACTACGAGGGCGAGCCCGCCGGAACCCGTGAGGGAGCCGTCGGATGAGCGCCGACGCCGTCACCGTCGGCCAGCACACGGCGACCCCGGCGGCCGGGTCGGCCCTCACCGGGACCGGCACGCTGATCCGATTCATCCTGCGACGCGACCGGATCCGCCTTGCGGCCTGGGTCGGCGCGATCGGGGTCTCGGTCGTACTGTTCGCGGCCAGCCTACCCACCTATTACACGAACGCCGCGGCGAGGCAGGCCCGGTCGGAGCTGATGGGGAACCCCGGTCTTCGGGCGATCGCGGGGCCGGGGTTCGGCCTGGACGACTACACGTTCGGCGCCATGATCGCGCAGGAGTTCCTGAGCTGGACGGCGATCTTCGTGGCGCTCATGAGCTTCCTCCTCGTGGTGCGCCACACGAGGGTCGAGGAGGAGACCGGCCGGGCCGAGCTCGTCCGCTCCCAGGTCGTCGGGCGCCACGCGCACCTGGTCGCGCCATTGGTCGTGGTCGTCGGCGCCAACCTGGTGCTCGGCGCGCTGATCGCGATCGGGCTCGCCTCGTCGGGTCTGGAGAGCGTCACCTGGGAGGGCTCGTGGTTGTTCGGGGCGGCGCTCGCCTCGATCGGGATCGTGTTCGCGGCCGCCGCGGCGGTGACGGCCCAGGTGAGCGAGAGCGGGCGCACCGCCGCCGGGATGGCCGGTGCCACCTTCGCCGCCTTCTACCTGGTGCGCGCCGCCGGCGACATGCGCGAGATCGGCGGCGGCGCCCTCTCGTGGCTCTCGCCGATCGGCTGGGCGCAGCAGACCCGGGCGTACGTCGACGATCGATGGTGGCCACTGCTCCTGCCCGCGGCGCTCGCGGGGGTGCTCGTGCTCGTCGCGCTCCGGATGTCCACGCGCCGGGACTTCGGGGCGGGCCTCGTCCAAGCTCGCCCGGGCCCCGCCGTGGGCTCCAGCCTGCTGTCCAGCCCGCTCGGCCTCGCCTGGCGGCTCCACCGGGCAAGCGTCATGTGGTGGGGGGCGGCGTTGTTCCTGTTCACCCTCGGCTACGGAGCGCTGGCCGGAGAGGTGCAGCGATTCGTCGACGATCTGTCGGGAGCGGTGCGGGACTGGCTCGAGGGGATCGGGGGCGCGTCGATCGTCGACTCGTGGCTGGCCGTCGTCGCCTCGCTCGTCGGCCTGACGGTCGCGATCTTCGCGGTGCTGGTGGTGCTCAGGCCCCGAAGCGAGGAGAGCGCCGGGCGGGCCGAGCCGGTGCTCGCCACCGCGGTCTCCCGCGTCGAGTGGGTCGGCAGCCACCTGGCGGTCGCGCTGATCGGCAGCGCGGTCCTGCTCCTGGTGGCCGGGCTGGGACTGGGGATCTCCGCCTCGAGCTCGCTGGGCGACGGCTCGGTGCTTCCGCGGGTGATCGGGGCAACGATGGCCTACGCGCCGGCCGTGTGGCTCACGGTGGGACTCGCGGTCGCGCTGTTCGGGCTCGCGCCACGGGCGACCCTGCTCGTCTGGATCCTCATCGCCTACGCGGGCCTGATCGGCATGTTCGCCGACCTGCTGGGGCTTCCCGACTGGACGGTCGACCTGTCGCCCTTCGGCCACGTGCCGCTCCTGCCCGCGGTGGGCATGCGCTGGACGCCGATCGTGCTGCTCACGGCGATCGCCGCGGCGCTGATCGCCGTCGGGCTGGTCGGCTTCCGGCGGCGTGACCTGGCCTCGATCTGAGGTCCGCGGCGCGTCGCGACCTCATCCATCGGATGAGGGGGATCCGATGTCGGCGCCCCTCGCTAGGCTCTGCGCCCATGCGCACCCTCCGGATTCGAGGCCCCCGCGGGCTGCGACTGATCGCCGAGGTGCCCGCCACCCGGCGTGAGCGCGTCCGCGGGCTCCGTGGCCGAGAGGCCATCGCTCCGGGTCGCGCGATGTTCCTCCGGCGATGCCGATCGGTGCACACGGTCGGCATGAGGTTCCCGATCACCGTGGCGTGCCTCGACCG
>DATBIW010000132.1:0-2528 GCA_036556745.1 Candidatus Limnocylindria bacterium
CGCGGTCCATTCGGCGCAGGCGATCGGTGTCACCGGCGAGACCTTCACCCTGACCGATGACCTCCTCGCCGCCCAGATCCCGCTCAACGACTGGGGCGAGATCGGTGCCGAGAGCCAGGACGTCGAGGCCTACGCGTACGCCGCCTCGTACCACCTCGCCGAGCTCATCGGCGAGCGGACCGACTTCGCCGGGCTGCGCGCCGTCTGGCGGGCCGCCGCCTCGGACGAGATGGCCTACCAGCCGATCCACGCGACCGGCGATCCGCAGACCGGGCAGGCGACAAACCGGGCCGGCTGGCAGGTCCTGCTCGACCTGCTCGAGGAGCGGACCGGCGGCACCTACGACGACCTGTGGCTGGCATGGGTGGCCGATGACCGCGAGGCCGACCTGCTGGCGACCCGGGCGGCGACCCGGGAGCGCTACCTCGCGACCGTGAGCGAGGCCGGGGCGTGGGAGCTCCCCGAGGCCGTCCGCGCCGACCTCGGGGCGTGGCAGTTCGACGACGTCGCGGACAGCCTGGACACGGCGGATCGGGTGCTCGGCCTTGCCGCCGAGCTCGACGAGCTGGCCGACGAGCTCGAGCTCGAGCCACCGAACCAGCTCCGCGTCGCGTTCGAGGGCTCCGACGGCCTCGATGCGGCCCTCACCGAGGTGAACAAGGAGCTGTTCGCGCTCGAGCAGATCAACGACGCGACCGATGGCCTGGCCGCCGACCCCGACCCGGTCGAGTGGCTCGGCCTCCTGTTCAGCGAACCCGAGGTCGAGCTCGACGCCGCCCGGACGACGTGGGAGGCCGGGGACCACGGATCCGCCGGGGAGCACGCCGAGGCGGTGCTGACGGTCCTCGACGAGGCCGACGACCACGGCCGGGAGCGGCTCGGAATGGGTGGCGTCGTGCTCCTCCTGGGGGCCGGCGTGGTGGCCGTCGTCTGGCGACGGCGGAACGCGCCGGACGATCCCGAGGCCACGATCCCGCCGCCCGACGAGGCGGTCGAGGAGGCGGCCTAGCCCGAGCCGGTCCCGTAGACTCGTCCGACGCTGTGACCCGGTCGATCAACGCCGTTCTGCTCGGGAACTTCACGCTTCGGTTCTCGACCGGGCTGACCGGCGGGCTGCTCATCTACTACCTGACCGATCTGCCCGCCCACGGTGGGCCGGCGGTGACGGCGCTCACGGCCGGGGTCATCGGGGCGCTGTACTTCGCCGCGGAGCTGATCCTGTCCCCGATCTTCGGGGTGCTGGCCGACCGGTTCGGGGCGCATCGGCTCATGCAGCCCGGACCGATCATGGGTGCGGTCGCGGTCATCGCCACCGCCCTGACCACGAGCGTCCCGCTCTTGGCCGGCACCCGCTTCCTCGAGGGCGCGGCCGCCGCGGCCAGCGTCCCGGCGGCGCTGGGCTACATCGCGATCGCCACCTCCCGGGACCAGGCGATGCGCGGGCGGGTCGTGGCCCGCTTCGAGATCGCGACCCTGGGCGGGGTCGGCATCGGCTCGGTGGTGGCCGGCTTCCTGTACTCCGCGATGGGGCCAACCGCCTTCTACCTGAATGCCGTCGTCTACGCGGTCACGTTCCTGATCCTCCGTTACGGGGTCGAGGATCTGCCCGAGACGATGCCGGTCAGCGGCGAGGAGGAGCCCGTCCCGGCGTCGCTGTTCCACCTCGGTCGCTACCGCGACATCCTCCACAGCCGCCCGATCTGGCTCCTGGCCCCGACCTGGATCGCGCTCAACGCCCTGCTCGGCTCGTGGGGCACCCAGGCGGTCTTCCAGCTCGTCCAGGAGCCGTCCCCGGAGTTCGCCGACCAGGTCCTCATGCGCGGCCTCGAGCCGTGGCAGGCGAGCCTCGTCTTCGGCATCGCGCTGGCGATCGGCTTCGCCGGCCTCCTGTACTGGGGCAACCGGTTCACCCGGCTGCGGCGGACGACGATCATCGGCTTCGGGCTGATCGGAGGCGTCGTGTTCGTCGGCGGCCTGTTGGTGGTCAACCACTCGACCGGCTTCCCGCCCTGGCTGGTCGCCGCGGCGCTCGCCGCCGCCGCCATCGGCCTGTTCGTCCTCGCCGGCGCGACGCCGGCGGCCGTCGGCTTCCTGTCCGACGTCTCGGAGGGGTACCCGGGCCGGCGCGGGGTGATCATGGGGCTGTACTCGGTGTTCCTCGCCCTCGGCCAGGTCATCGGCGCGATCGTGGCCGGGCTGGCCGGCGACTGGCGCGGCCTCGACGGGCTGCTCATCGCGAGCATCGGACTCCTGCTCGTGGCCGTGATCCCGCTCGGCCAGCTCCGCGCGACGGAGCATCACATGCCCGGCGCGCAGATCGCATCGGTATCCTAGGCGGCCATATGCGGCTCTCCCGCCTGTTCTTCGAGACCCTCCGCGACGATCCGGCCGATGCCGAGATGGTCTCCCACAAGCTGCTCCAGCGAGCCGGCTACGTCCGCCAGCTCGGCTCGGGCATCTACAGCCTGCTGCCGCTCGGCTTCGCGGTGTCGCGCCGCGTCGAGCAGGTGATCCGCGAGGAGATGAAC
>DATBIW010000133.1:0-1629 GCA_036556745.1 Candidatus Limnocylindria bacterium
TTCTCGTCCCCGATCCCGCCGACCATGATCAGGGGCGAGTCGGCCGGCGCGGGCTGACCGTCGATCAGGCGCTGGGTTCGGGTGGCAGGCTCGCCGCACACCATGCAGATGGCGGTGAGCTTGGTGACCTGGTCGGCCAACGCCATGAGGGCCGGCATCGGGCCGAACGGGTCGCCGCGGAAGTCCTGGTCGAGGCCGGTGACCAGGACCTGCTTGCCGTCATCGGCCAGCCGTTCGACGACCGAGGCCAGCTCGGCGTCCCAGAACTGGCCCTCCTCGATGGCGACGATATCGGCCGTCCCGACCACGCCCGGGATGTCCGACGCCGTGTCGACGGTCACCGCTCGATGCTGGGCGCCGGAGCGGGAGACGACGGTCTCCTCGGCGGTCCGGGTGTCGACCCGGGGCTTCACGAGGACGACCTGGCGGCCGGCGATGGCGAACCGGCGCAGGAGGCGGAGCATCTCGTCGGTCTTGCCGCAGAACATGCAGCCGCAGATGACGTGGACCCAGCCCGACGTGTAGAACATCACGGTCCGCCCACCCCCGGCTCAGTCGCCGACGACGGCGAGCCCCTCCTCGGGCAGGCCGAGGTGCGTGGCCAGGGCGGTCCGCATGACGTCGGTCGGCGCCTCCTCCCCGGTCCACAGGGTGAACGCCGCGGCCTGGGCCACCAGGAACGAGCCCTGGCCGTTGGCCACCGTCCCGCCGCGGGCCGCGGCCGCCCGCATGAGCGGGGTCTCGGCCCGGTTCAGGACCAGGTCCAGGACGTAGAGGTCGTCGGTCAGCAGCTCGTCGGGGATCGGGCTCTCGTCGGTCTCCGCGCCGATCCCCGACGCGTTGACGACCAGGCGCGCCTTGGCGAGCTCCGCTTCGATGATCGTCTCGTGCCAGGGGAGGGCCCGGAGGTCGCTCTGCCGCGCCACCCGGTCGAAATGGGCGACGACTGCCTCGGCCCGATGGAGGTGCCGGTTGAACACCGCGATCCTCGTCAGGCCGGACTCCAGGAGGACCGATACGACCGCGCGGGCCCCACCGCCGGCGCCGAGCACGACCGCCTGGGTGGGCCACTGTCCGGCCGATTCGGGCAGGATCGACTCGAGGCCGGCGCGCACGCCGGCGACATCGGTGTTGTGGCCGTCCAGCCGGCCGTCGCGGTTGACGACGACGTTCACTGCGCCTGATGCCCGGGCCTCGTCGGACAGCATGCCGATGAGCGACGCCGCCTTCTCCTTGTGTGGGGAGGCGATCATGGCGCCCACCACGTCGGGTCCGACGACCTCGCCGAGTGCCTCGCTGAGCTGGTGGGCGCGGCGCTCCCAGTGCTCGATGTCGACCTCGCGCCCGGCGGCGCGCAGGGCGGCCCGTTGGACCGCCTCGGCCGGACCGGGGGCGACGGGGAAGCCGATGATGAGTAGGCGCGTCACGGGTCGGTTTCTCGTTCGGAGACTGGTCCCGGGAGGCCGTCGGCGGGGCGTGTCAGGCCAACCGGGGAGGGCCGGTTCCAGAGGGGCAGATGCTATCATCGGCGCCGCTCCCGGAGAGGTCGCATAGTGGCCTAGTGCGGCGGTTTGCTAAACCGTTGAAGGGGATTTCCTCTTCCGAGGGTTCGAATCCCTCCCTCTCCGC
>DATBIW010000134.1:0-8838 GCA_036556745.1 Candidatus Limnocylindria bacterium
TCGGCGAGGAGCTGCTTGAGGTCCCAGGGGAACTCGGCGGTGGCGTCGATCTCGGCCGCCCGGGGCGCGATCCGCTCGTCCGCGAGCTGCCGGACCATGGCCCGCAGCTCGTCGTGCTCACGGGTGAGCCGATACGGAGACGCCGGAGAGGTCTGGGTCAGCGGCGGACTGGCCAAATCGCCGCGAGTCTACCCGACCATCAGCCGATCGGGCCCTGGACCTCGATCTGGTGTTCGTTCACCCGGGTTTCGTATCGCACCTGGCGGTTCGTGGCCGGCCCGTGACGCACGGCCCCGTCACGAAGCCGGAACGCCGAGGCGTGCCACGGGCACACGATCGTGTCGCCGACCAGCTCGCCCTCGTCGAGCGGGCCGCCCGCGTGGGAGCAGGTGGCCTTCAAGGCGTGGACGAGGTCGCCCTTCCGGACGACGACCAGCGCGGTGCTGCCGAGCATGACCTTGGTCGGGGTCGACTCGGGCACGTCGGCGGCGGCGATGATCGGCGTCCACTCCTTGGCCTTCTGGCCCTTGGCGAAGGCGTTGCGGTTCACCGGGTAGCCGTACTTGAAGACGATGTGGCCGCCGATGAACCCGCCGACCAGGAGGATGAGCACGCCCGCCAGCGAGAGCCAGATCCCGAGATCGTGCGAGCCCGCCGCGCGGAGCGCGAACGAGGCGACGTAGGCGACCGTGGCCACGATGTTGATCAGGCCGTGGAGGACCACGACGTTCCGCTCGTCGCCGGTGTGGGTGTCCTTGAAGTCGGTCAGGCCGGTGGCCACCGCCGAGAGGGCGGCGAGGGCGACGAGTCCCACGGCGACCAGGCTGGCCGTCTCGAGGTCGGCGGTCCCCAGGAACAGGGCCGCCAGGTCGAACAGGGCGATAACCGTGGCGCCACCGATGACGACGTCGGTGGCGACTGGGTGGACCGGGTGACCCAGCCACGAGCCGTTGAGGAAGTCCTGGAGCCACTTCCCCGGTCGGCGCAGGACACGGAAGAAGCCGTCGACGACGCGGGCGAGCCAGTCCCCGAAGCCGCGGAAGGGCGCTGCGGCTCGTTCGATCATGGGCGCAGCCTAGCAGGCGGCGCGCCCGGCGTTTCTATTGGCGCAAATGACTGGTGATACAGGCCCTCAGCCGGCCAGCTCGCGGGCGAACTCGCCGAAGACCGCGATGTGGCGCTCGATGTCCTCATCGGTGTGGGCCACCGACAGCGTCCACTGCTCGTCGGATCCCGGCGGGAGGAGGATCCCGCGGTTCGTGAGGAAGAAGTAGAACGCAGTCCACAGCTCCTCGTCGACGCCGATGAAGTCGCGGTAGTTGGTCACCCGCTTGGGGCTGAAGAGGACCGCCCCCTTGGCCCCCACGTTGATCGCGTAGCCGGGGAGGTGGTACTCGTCGAGGATCTCCTGGCAGCCGGCCGTCAGCCGATCCCCGCGGCGCTCGAGCTCGGGATACACGTCGGGGATCAGGACCCGGGTCAGGGTCGCCACCGTGGCGGCCATCGAGACCGGGTTGCCATTGTAGGTCCCCTGGTGCGCCACGTAGTCCGCGGTCCCCAGGGTCGTGGCCGTGACGCCGCCCTCGATGGCCCGCATGACCTCCTCGCGGCCGGCGATGGCCGCCACCGGCAGGCCGCCGCCGATGCTTTTGGCCAGGCACACCATGTCGGGCTTCACGCCGAAGCGCTCCGTCCCCCCGCCGGAGGCGATGACGACCCCGGTTTTCACCTCGTCGAAGATCAGGACGATCCCGTGGGCGGTTGCCAGCTCGCGGACCCGCTCGAGGAACCCGGGAACCGGCGGGACGACGCCGATGTTGTACTGGATGGGCTCGACGATGATGGCCGCCACCTCGCCGTGGTGGCGGTCGAGGATGGCCTCCAGCGCCTCGGCGTTGTTGTACGGGGCCACGATCGTGTCGGCGAGCCGCGAGCGCGGGATGCCGGCCGACGCCGGGACCGTGTTCGGGGCGTCGACCGGGCCCATGAGCTGGGCCGGCGGCACGATGCTCACCAGGACGTCGTCGTGGTGGCCGTGGTAACCGCCCTCGAACTTCAGGATCTTGTCGCGGCCGGTGAAGCCCCGGGCGATCCGGATCCCGTCCATCGTGACCTCGGTCCCGGAGTTGCCGAACCGGACGAGATCCATCCCGAACCGGCGGCAGATCTCCTCGGCGGCGACCGCGGTGTCCTCCGACGGGAACGTGAAGATCGTGCCCTTCCCGACCCGCTCGCGAACGGCCTCGACCACCTCGGGGTGGCTGTGGCCGGCGGCGAGGACGCCGAACGCCATGTCGAAGTCGATGTACTCGTTGCCGTCCACGTCCCAGATCCGTGAGCCGCGCGACTCGCGCATGAACGTCGGGTACGGGTCGTACACCTGGAACGAGCTGGCGACGCCCATCGGGAGCGACTGCTTCGCGCGCTCGAGCAGGACGCGGGACTCGGCGGTGCGGTCTCGGTAGGCCGCCTGCTCGCGGTCGGCGAGACTGGCAAGCCGCTGGCGGTTGATCCGGGTCGTCTCGGTGATCGCCATGTATCTCCCCGTGGTGAGCGGCCCGCGGGTGCGGTCCGCGCGAGGATACCCTGCCCGCTAGGTCAACCGACCCGGACCATCGGCGTCGCGGATCCAGACACCAGTCGCATCGGCCAGGAGCTCGGCGACGTCGCGGACCGGCACGTCGTCCCGGGCCAGATCGGTCGTCCCGTCGCGGAGCATGACCAGGCAGAACGGGCAGGCCGTGGCGATGGCCGCCGCGCCGGTACTGAGGGCCTGCTCGGTGCGAACATGGTTGATCCGCCGCCCCTCGTGCTCCTCCATCCACATCCGCGCCCCGCCGGCTCCGCAGCACATCCCGCGCCGGTGGTGGAGGTCCATCTCGACCACCTCGTTGCCCGGCACGCTCTCGATGACCTCTCGGCCCGGCTCGTACACCCCGTTGTATCGGCCCAGATAGCACGCGTCGTGGTAGGCGATCGCGCGGCGGCTGACCCCGAACATCGGCTTCAGGCGGCCGTCAGCGACCAGCGTCTCGAGCAGCTGGGTGTGGTGGATGACCTCGATCCCGCTCAGCCCGAACTGCGGGTACTCGTTGCCGATGGTGTTGAAGCAGTGCGGGCAGGAGGCGACGATGGTCCGGATCCCGTGCTCCTCGTGGGCCGCGGTCAGGGTGGCCACGTTCTCCTCGGCCAGGATCTGGAACAGGTACTCGTTGCCGGCCCGTCGGGCCGGGTCGCCGGAGCACGTCTCCCCGCTGCCGAGCACCCAGAACGGGATGCCCGCCTGGCGGAGGAGGGCGGCCATGGCCCGGACCACCTTCCGGTTGCGCTCGTCGAACGCCCCCGCACAGCCGACCCAGTACAAGACGCCGTCGGCGTCCACCGGCCCGTCCGCCTGGTCGAGGACGGGCACGTCCAGCCCCTTGGCCCAGTCGAGGCGCGCGGACCGCGGCTGCCCCCACGGATTGCCGGCGGTCTCCATGTTCCGGAAGGCGCCGGCCAGCTCCCGCGGGAAGCGGCTCTCCTCGAGGACGAGGTTGCGGCGGACCTCGACGATCGTGTCGACGTGCTCGATGAGGACCGGGCAGCCCTCGACGCACCAGCCGCAGGTCGTGCACTGCCAGACCGCCTCTTCGGGGATCGCGTTGTCCACGAGGGGCAGGCTCAGGGCTTCCAGCGCCCGCTGCTTCGCCAGTGAGAGTCCCGCCTCGGCCGCGGCCGCTCCGCCGTTGGTCGGCCCGCCGTTGGTCGCGCCCTTGGCCGCGCGCTGCGCACCGGCGGCCGCCACCAGCGCCGTCTCGGCGGCCACGATCTGGTCGCGAAGCCCCTCCATGAGGTGCTTCGGGGACAGCGTCTTGCCGCTGTACGAGGCCGGGCAGAACTCCATGCAGCGCCCGCACTCGGTGCAGGCCAGCGGGTCGAGGAGGTGCCGCCAGGTCAGGTCGCGGAGGGCGGCCGCCCCGAACGTCGCTCCCCCGCCGGGCGGCGGGTCGGCCTCGAGGTCCATCTTCCGCAGCGCGCCGCGCGGCTCGAGGTTCATGAAGTAGACGTTCGGCTCGCTGCTGATGATGTGGAGGTGCTTGCTGTACGGCAGGTACGTCCCGAAGGCCATGACCAGGACGACGTGCGCCCAGGCGAAGATCGTGAAGCCCCAGGCGGCGACCTCCGCTCCGAACAGCGCCAGGACCAGGCTCAGCGGTCCGGCGACGACCGCCACGATCCGGGTCGGGTTGTCCGGCTCGAGGACGTACCCGAAGGCATCAGCGAAGGCCTCGGTGATGACCACCGCGCCGATGAGGCCCAGGATCACGAACGCGTCGCGGCTGAGCGCCAGCCGAGCCGGCCTGATGACGATCCGGCGGATCACCGAGTAGCCGATGCCCACCAGGACCAGGCCGATGAACACGTTGGCGCCGAAGATCGCGAGCCCCCAGAGCAGCCCGCCGGCGATCGGGATCGCGGTGACGATGGTCTCGACCAGGCCGTTGGTCAGATAGTTGCCGGTCGTGACCAGCAGGACGAGGAAGCCCCAGAACACGAAGGCGTGCATGAGCCCCGGAATCGGGTCGCGGAGCAGCCGCTCCTGGGCGAGGACGTATCGGACGACGCCCCAGATCCGCTGGATCGGCTGGTCGAGACGGCCCAGCGGCCGGCCGGCGCGGAGCACCCGCCAATGGAGCCGGCTGCGGCGCCAGAACAGGAAGATCGCGATCGCCAGCGGAACGACGATCAGCGGGTAGTACGGCAGCTCCGGCGGGTTCGGCGGCATGCGCCGCAGATGCTAGCCGCCGACTGGTTGGCCTACGCGGGCGTGGGCGCGATGTTCTGGTTCAAGTGGAAGACGTTGTCCGGATCCCAGCGGTGCTTGAGCGCCGCCAGTCGGCGGAGCTTGGTTTCCCCGTAGGCACGGGTGATCTCCGCGGGGCCCTGGTCGAACAGGGCGTTCACGTACACGCCGCTGGCGAACGGCGCGAGTGCAGCGCCGAAAGCGCGCGCCGAAGCCATCCGCTCGGCGTCCTCGGCAGGATCGGTCCAGGCCTGGCCGGCGAAAAACTCGATGAGCGCGTCCCGGTGGCTGAACGCCGAGTCGTCGTTCGCCACCTCCGCGATCGCGCCGCCGTAGGCCTGGAATCCTCCCCCGGCGATGTGGTTCCAGTCGACTGCCTCATCGGCGACCCCACGGGTGAGGAACGCGTCGATCGCCTGGTCGGAGAACTCGGTCAGGTAGTGCCCGGCGGCGTAGCGCCGGGTGCCGTGGCGGTGGTGCCCGTCGAACATCCGCTGAAGCTCGGCGTAGGTCGTTTCCTCGACCGATTCGCTCCGGGGTGTACCGATGCTTCGCATCGTCCGAAGGTAGGCACGGCCGCGTTCGATGTCCCCGACCCAGACGAAGCCGATCGCGACGACGGGCCGGCCCTCGCTCGTGACCGCGTCCGCGGTCAGGGTTGCCTCCCGAGGAGCGTCGGCAAGCAGGTCCCGCCAGCGCCGCAGGGGCTCCACCGCATCGGTGACGTCAAACGTCAGGTCCGCCATGAGCGCCTGGTCGGTGACCGGGTGCAGTCGAAACTCGAATTCCGTGACGATCCCGAAGTTCCCACCCCCGCCACGGAGCCCCCAGAACAGGTCCGCGTTCTCCGTGCTGCTCGCCCGGACCACCTCGCCGTCAGCGGTCACGACCTCGAACTCCTCGACGTTGTCGCAGGCGAGCCCGAACTGGCGGGCCAGCCAGCCCATGCCGCCGCCGAGGGTCAGGCCACCGACCCCGGTGTGCGAGACGTTGCCGGCGGTCGTCGCCAGTCCGTGGCCCAGCGACGCCTCGTCGAGGTAGCGCAAGAGGGCCCCACCGCCGACCATGGCGCGTCGCCGATCGGGATCGACCCGCACGGTGCTCATCGGGGTCAGGTCGATCATCAGGCCACCCTCTGGGACCGACAGGCCGACCACGCTGTGTCCACCGCACTTCACGCCAACTTCGAGGTTGTGTCGTCGAGCGAATCCGACGGCGGCGGCGACATCGGACGCGGCCTCGGCCCGGGCGATCAGGGCGGGGTGGCGATCGATCATCGCGTTCCACACCGCGCGATGCGAGTCATACCCCTCATCGGACGGACCGATCACCGTGCCGGCAAATCCCGGGATGCCCGCGACCTCAGCCATGGTGGTCGGCACCGGACAGCTGGTCGAGCGCGTGGCGGAGGATCGGCGTGACCGCGAGGAGCGACTGGTCGGCGCCCTTGGGCGATCCAGGGAGGTTGACGATCAGCGCCTGCTTCCTGACGACTGCCACGCCCCGCGAAAGAGCGGCCAGAGGGGTGCTCGCCGTGCCAGCCGATCGCATGAGCTCCGCGATGCCGGGGACCTGGCGCTCCCCGACCTTGATGGTGGCCTCCGGCGTCCGGTCGGACGGTGAGAGCCCGGTCCCGCCGGTGGTCACGATGAGCCGATGACCGGCGTCGACCAGGGCGATCAACCGCGCCGAGAGCTGCGCCTCATCATCGGGGAGGACCTCTGGGGTGAGGACGACGTCCCAGCCGGCCTCCCGCAGCCGATCGACCAGATCGGGGCCGACGGTATCTGGTCGGGTTCCCGCCGCGGCGCGGGTTGACACCACCACGACGATCGCCGGCGGGACGGCGGCCATCGGTTCAGGCCTCCTCCGCGCGGAAGTCGCCGCTGCGACCGCCGGACTTCTCGAGGAGGCGGACCCGCTCGATCACGATGTCACGCTGGAGCGCCTTGGCCATGTCGTAGATCGTCAGCGCAGCAATGGCCGCGGCGGTGAGCGCCTCCATCTCGACGCCGGTCCGGGCCGTGGCCCGCACCTCGGCGCGAAAGCTGAGCATCCCCGCCTCGCGGTCGGCATCGGGCTCCACCTCGATGATGCCCAGGGGCAGCGGATGGGCCAGCGGGATGAGCTCGGCCGTCCGCTTCGCGGCGCTCACCCCGGCGAGCCGGGCCACGACCAGGGCATCCCCCTTCGGCCCGCCCGCATCGAGGAGCGTGGCCAGCACCTCGGGTCGCATCCGGAGCACCGCCTCGGCCACCGCCCGCCGGTCGGTGACCGGCTTGTCGGAGACGTCGACCATCCGCGGCGCCCCGTCGGGGTCGAGGTGGGTGGGCTTCGGGGTCGGGTGGTCGTCAGTCACGAAGGACAATCGTGTCGTACGCCACGCCGGCCCGTCCAGCCGGCTCGCCGGCCGGGACGGCGAGCAGCCCATCGGCCGCCGCGAGGGCCTGCAGCTGGGAGGAGAGCTGGCCTCCGGCTGGGCTGGCCGCCCAGCCGGCGTCGGTCTGGCGCAGGGCAACCCGGAGGTAAGCCGCCCGCTCCGGGTCCTTGGACGCCTCTTCGTCCAGGATGGCGCGGACGTGCGCCCGGCCGTCGCCGCCGAGACCGATGACGGCGCGGATGAGCGGACGGACGAGCAGCTCCGTCACGACCAGGGCGCTGACCGGGTTACCCGGCAGGCCGATGATGACGGTGCCCTCGATCTCACCCACCGCGAGCGGCTTGCCCGGCTGCATGGCGATCCGCCAGAAGTCAAGCCGCCCGAGGCGCGACAGCGCATCGCGGACGTGGTCGTGGGCCCCGACGCTCACCCCGCCCGAGGTGACGACCAGGTCGGCGACCTCGACGGCCGCCGTGAGCGCGGCTGCTACCGCCGCCGGGTCATCGCCGATTCGCGGCAGCAGGATCGGGACCCCGCCGGCCTCGGAGATGGCCGCCACCAGGGCCGGGGCGTTGGCGTCGTAGATGTGGCCCGGCGCGAGGGGCGTGCCGGGATCGGTCAGCTCCTCCCCGCTCGACAGGACCGCGACCCGGGGCCGTGCGAGGACTTCGACCTCTCCTATCCCGAGCGAGGCCAAGACACCCACGGCGGCCGGGGTGAGCGGAGCCGGAAGGGTCACCGTTTCGCCGGCGCGGGTGTCGTGCCCGGCCCCACGGACGTGGCGACCCTGGGGAGCGGCGTCGCGGATGTCGACCTCGGCCCCGGCATCGGTCGCCTCCTCGATGGGGACGATCGTGTCCGCTCCGGGCGGCATCGGCGCCCCGGTGGAGATCCGGGCCGCGGTCCCGGGCTCGACCGTGGGCAGCGAGATCGCGCCGGCGGCGCTCTCACCGATGATTCGGAGCCGGCCCGGCAGGTCCGCGGCCCGGACTGCGAACCCGTCCATCGCCGAGTTGGCGAACGGCGGGACGTCGATGGGGGCCATGACGGTGGCCTCGGCCGGCACGCGCCCGGCTGACTCGGCGACCGGCAGCGTCTCGTGCCGGGGCGCCGGCCGCATGGCGAGGAGCCGCTCGCGGGCGTCCTCGACGCTGATCATTCGACCAGCTCGCTCGCCTCGCGCATCCGCCGCCAGCCCGCATACGAGAGCACGGCCGACGTGGCCAGGACGAGCGCTCCGGCGATCATGGCCGCGTCGAACCAGAAGTCCGGCGGGTACAGCATGATCATCGTCGAGTCCGGTGGGAACGACCACGTTCCGGGCGGGAACAGCAGCTCGTGGAAGAGGGTGAACGCCGAGTCCCAGGCCAGGGCCGCGAACAGGCCCATCGTCACCGTGGCGACCCCCACCGTCCCGGCGCCGGTGATGATCATCCTGCCGAGCCGGTAGGGATCGGTCCGAAGCAGGCGGCCGCCCCAGGCGGCGAACGCGGCGGCGACCACGTCGAGCAGGACGAGGAGCCGGACGAGCCGGCTGACGTCCGACATGTGGGAACGCTCCTCGGCATCCAGCACGGGCTCGCCGTTGGCGAAGGTCACGTCGAAGTCCCCGCCCGAGAAGATGTCCCACACGATCTCGCCGTTGATGCGGTCCAGCTCCTCCTGGGTCAGG
>DATBIW010000135.1:0-1526 GCA_036556745.1 Candidatus Limnocylindria bacterium
AGGGTCGGGCCGAACCGGTGCACGCCTGGCGGCTGCTGGGCCCCCAGCTGGTGGCGGAGGCGCCGACCGGTCGACCGCTGGTCGGCCGGGAAACGGAGCTGCGCCGGCTCGGGGACGCGCTCGCACGCCTCGAGAGCGGACAGGGCCAGGTCGTCCTCCTGGTCGGCGAAGCCGGGCTCGGAAAGTCTCGGCTCCTGGAGGAGCTGGAGGGCCGGGCCGACGGCCGGGTCACCTGGGTGGAGGGTCAGTGCCGCTCATTCGGGGCGCGCTCGCCGTTCGCCCCCTTCGTCGAGATCCTGCGGACCTGGCTCGAGGCCGGCGGCGGGTCGGAGCTTGCCGTCAGGACCCGGCTCCGGGCCCGGATGGGACCTGAAGGGGCGAGCCACCTGCCGGAGCTCGCCCGCCTGCTGGGGATCCGGCTCGACCCGGAGGGCGACGGCGATCTCGGCGACCTGCCGCCCGGGGAGGTCGCCGCGAGGCTGCGCACGGCCTATGTCCAGTGGCTGCGCCAGGTGGCGGACGACCGGCCACTGGCCGTGGTCATCGACGACGTGAGCTGGGCGGATGACTCGACCGCGGAGCTGGCCGCCGAGGTGATGGCGCTGACCGATCACGCCCCGGTCGGGCTGATCCTCGCGCTCCGCCCCGATCCGGCGACCCGCGGCTGGAGCCTGCGGACGAAGGCGCTGAGCGAGTTCAGCCACCGGTTGACGGCCATCGACCTCGAGCCGCTCCCCCAGGACGCGACCGAGGAGCTCCTGGAGTCGCTGTTCCCCGGGGACGGGCTCGACCCGGGCACCCGACGGACGCTCGCCGAGGTCAGCGAGGGCAACCCGCTGTACCTCGAGGAGTTGGTGGCCCGGCTCCAGGAGACGGGCGCGCTGACCGCGGACCACCAGGCGTGGACGCTGACCGTCCCGCGCAACGTGCTGCCGCCGGCGCTCGAAGGCCTCCTCGTGGCGCGAATCGACTTCCTGGCCCCGGAGGTGCGGGGCGTCGCTCAGGCAGCGGCCGTGCTCGGACGCGAGTTCAGCCGGCCCGTCCTGGACGAGGTGGTCGGCGACGGCCAGATGGCAGACACCGCCCTCGACGCCCTGGTTCGCGGCGGGGTGATCGCCGAGCGCGGCCGCTTCCCGCACCAGTCGTACCGCTTCCGACACGGACTCGTCCAGGAGGCGGTCCTCGGAACCCTCACCGACGCGCGTCGCGCCGAGCTCCACCTGGCGGCGGCGCGGGCCCTCGAGACGGCCGATACCGACGAGCCCGACGGCGGCTCCATCCTCGAGGAGCTCGCCCACCACTATGCCCGGGCCAATGACCTCGACAAGGCCCTCGTCTACCTCGAGCGCGGTGCCGATCGGGCCGCCCAGCTGGGAGCCGCCGACGAGGCCGGGCGGCTCTGGCTCCGGGCCCTGCGCGCCGCGAACAAGCTTGGGGACGAGGCCGCCGCCGAGCGGATCCGGGCCCGCATCGGCGACGCGCCGGGCCCCGGTTAGTCGGCGACGATCCGGAGCCGCTCGGGGAAC
>DATBIW010000136.1:0-12858 GCA_036556745.1 Candidatus Limnocylindria bacterium
CCACCGCCTGCCGGGCTGGTGCGCGAACCTCCGGGCCCGACCCGATGCCGAAGTGCTCGTCGGTCGTGAATGGCGCCCGGTCCGCGCCCGGGAGGCAGCAGGCGCCGAGCACGACCGCCTGTGGCGGATGGTCAACCAGGCATACCCCGGCTACGACCGCTATCTCGAGTGGGCCGGACGGCCGATCCCGCTCGTCGTCCTCGAGCCGCGCCCAGCGTCGGACGCCTAAACCCGGAAGAGGCTCGTCTCCGACCGCCCGGGCTCCGGCACCTGGCCGTCCTCCTCGACCAGCACGAACCGTTCGAAGCCGAAGGCGAGCGCCGCCAGGTCCTCCGGCAGCTCGATCGCCCACCCGAAGTCCTGGCGCTGGGTCCGATGGCACGCCATGGCCGTCCGCTTGGTGGCGACCCAGGTGCTCACGTCGACGGTCGTCGTGACCGCCGGCTCGACGGTCCCGGGCCGCTCCTCCGGCTCCGGGGCGTCGAGGACCTCGTCGTAGCCCCACGGCAGGGCCAGGCCCCGCTCGCGCATCTCGCGCATGAGGTCGAGCCACCTATCAGAGCCGAAGGCGGTCTCGTAGCGTCGCCCGACGGCATGGGCCGGACCGGCATCGGGGAACCGATCCCGATCGGCGGCCGCCGCGCTGGCCGCGACGGCCACCCGGTGGGCCTGGATGTGGTCGGGGTGCCCGTAGCCGCCGCTGGCGTCGTAGTGGATGACCACCGCCGGTCGGACCTCGCGGATCAGACGGACGACCGGCTCGGCGGCGCGGTCGACATCGGCCTGCCAGAAGGAATCCGGATGCTCGTTGCCCGGGGTGCCCATCATCCCGCTGTCCCGGTGGCCGAGCTGGTGGAGGTGGAGCAGGCCCGGGTCGGGCGCCTCGGCGCTCAGGGCGGCCAGGGCGCAGCGGAGCTCGGCGTCGCGGATCTCGCCCAGCCGGTGCTGGGCCTCGGCCGGGGCGAGGTCGGGGTCGTGGACCTCACCCTCCTCGCCGCCGGTGCACACCACGAGGTCCACCCGGCGCCTCTCGGCCAGGGACCGGGCGATCGTTCCGCCGGTCGAGAAGACTTCGTCGTCGGGGTGGGCATGGACGAGCAGCAGCCCCCCGGCCGCGGCGGCGGTCATGCCCCGGGAGCTGTGGCCACCGGCTCGGGGGCGGTCACCCCGGCGAGCGCCCGGCGGGCGGCTTCGAGGCCGCGGCGGCGGGGCCACTCGACCTCGCCGAAGCGCAGCCAGCTGAAGTGGCCCAAGTCCGGGCGGACGAGGAGGTCGGCCCGGGCGTCGACCACCGGGTCGGTGATCCGCTCGGCAAGCAGGGCGGTGTAGCGCCGCGCCCCCAACTGCCCGGCACGGGGCTGGGTCCCGAACAGGCGGGCGCCGGCCTGGAGCGACCACGCCAGCGGGGGCGTCGCGAACCATGGCGGCTTGGCGCTGATCACCTGGACGCCGAGCACCGGCTCGTCCGGCGCCCAGCGGCGGGCGAGCGAGATCGGGACCGGCTCCCAGACGCCGGCATCGGCCCAGATCGCGTCGCCGTCCACGATGGGCGGGAAGACGACCGAGATGGCGCAGCTGCGCATCAGGGCCTCGGCGACCGGGCCGCTGGTCACCAGCTCGTGGCGCCCGGTCGCCAGGTCGAAGGTCGCCGCCCCGTACGGGATGGGCAGGTCCTCGATCCGCGGGTTGCCGACCTCGGCGACGACCAGCTCCATGAGCGGCCGATGGTCGAGGATCGCCAGGCGCGCCGGCCAGCGGGCCTGGCGCCACGGGTCGATCCGGGCCGCCATCTCCGCCATCCGGTCCGCCGTCAGGCCGGCCGCGAGCCCGGCGCCAATGACCGATCCCATCGACGTGCCCACGATCCGCCCCGGGACGAGGCCGCGCTCGGCCAGCGCCTCGGCCACGCCGAGGTGAGCGAAGCCACGCGCGCCCCCGCCCCCCAGGGCCAGGCTGAACCCGGAGCCCAGGCTGACCGGCATCGGGGAGGAGGCGCTCATCGGCTCATCGGCTCATCGGCTCATCGGCTCCCAGGCTCATGCCGCCTCATGCTCGCCGCAGGCGCAGGAGGCACGGAGCTTGGCGTAGGTGAACAGGCCGGTGTCGTGCCCGTCGGCCCAGATCGGGGCCAGCGCGTATCGGCCGATCCACTTCACTCGTTCCATGGTCACCGCCTCCGGGGCGAACACCGTCTCGAGGGTCACGATGCCCGGCAGCGTACCCTCGCCCGCGCACAACGCGCAGGGGCACGCCCGGCGGAGGTCGGTCCAGCCCCAGACCCCCAGGTGGCCGTCGTCCCAGCGGATCCGCATCAGGCGGGCCGTCTCGTCGAGCTCGACGGCGATGGGGTTGACGACCTCGGACGTCACGGCCGCCAGCGTTCCGGCGCGCCTCGGAACTCGCCGCCCATCGAGCGCAGGTCCTGGGTCAGGCGCTGGACCAGGGATCCGGTCCTCAGGTCCCACAGGTAGAGGTCCTGCGCCACCCCACCGGTCACCGGGGTGGTCAGGGTGAAGACGACCTGGTTGCTGGCGGTGGACCACCGGACGTGGCTGACCAGCCCGGTGACCCCGATCGCGCCGCGCTCCTCGTTGGCCTGGCCGTGGACGCTGATCCGGGTGTTCGCCCCCGACTCGGCGAGGACGACCGTCAGATGGCCATCGGGCGACCACAGGAGCGGCTCGCGGGCGGTCGTGCCGGCGGTCCCGGTGGCCGGGTTGTAGGTATAGATGGCCGGCGCGCCGAGGATGGACACCACGATCGTCCCGTCGTCGAGAACGTAGACCCGGTTGAAGCCACCGTCGTCGGCGAACTGGGCTTCTTTCTGCACTGACTCCTGGAAGGTGACCGGGTGCGGGTAGGTCCAGGTGGCCACCGCGGTGACCGCGCCGCTGGTCACGTCCATGCGAAGCAGATCCGTCCGGTCGTTGGCCCCGGCCAGGGTGGCCCGCACCGCCCAGGCGGTCGTCGAGTCGGCCGCGAACATCACCCCGTCGAACCCGTCGCCAAGGTCCGCCGCCGAGCTGCCCGGGGTGAGGTACAGCGGGTTGCCGTCTACTAGGGCAATGCCGTGGCTCCCGTCGGGCGACCAGTCGTAGACGTCCACGCCCCGGTTGTCCCGGGCCTGCGGGACCGGCGCGGCCGAGCCGGCGAAGTCGTGGGTGAACAGGTGGATCGGCCCCGACGCCGCGGTCCGCTGCATGAACGCGATCTCGAGCGGCGGGAAGGCCGGCGTCGGTGCGGGGGTCGGCGTGGGCTCCAGCGAGGCCGATGGCTCGACGCTGGGTTCCGGCGTGGGCGTCGGAGGCGGCGGGGTCCTTGCCGGGGTGGGCTCCGGGGTCGGCGACCCGTAGGCCGGCAGGAGGCCCTCGTTGGACGAGAAGACCAGGGCCAGGAGCACGATCAGCATCCCGGCCAGCGCCAGTACGAGCCCGATGAGCCACGGGACGGCCTGCTCGGCGGCGGTCGGGCGGCGGCGATTGCCGGAGACCTTGACGTCCCACGGCGACTCGGTGACCAGGTCGCCGGGTGGCTGGTCGCCCGGCGGCAGGTCATACGGTGGCTCGGGCGGGGAGGCGGCGATCTCCTGGGTGGGCTCCTCGGACGGCGACCCCTCGGCGGAAGCGTCCGCCTGGCGCCGGGCGAGGTCTTCGGCCGGCCAGTCCCTGCGGTCGCCCGGGGGTGGGTCCCCGATCCCGCTCAACGCCGCGCCATGCGGGTCGCGAGGCTCACGACGGCATCATATCGGAGGCCCACCATCGCGATCCCGAGCACGACCAGGCCCGTCCCGAGCAGCAGCCGCGCGTCCAGCACCTCGTCGAGGAGGAGGACACCGAGCGTCACCCCGACCACCGGGAAGACGAAGGTGACCATCGTGGACACCGTGGCCCCGAGGTAGCTGATCAGGAAGAAGTACAGGATGTAGGCGATGAACGAGCCCAGCAGCCCCAACCACAGGACGCCGACGATGGCCCCGGCCGTGGTGGGCAGCATGGGGGCGCCGTCCACGGCGAGGGCCAGCACCCAGGTGTACAGGGCTGCGAAGACGAGGGTGCCGCCGGCGACGGAGTAGCGTGAGCTCGTCTGGATCCGGTACCGGATGTACGTCGCGCCCACCGCGTAGCTGAAGGCACCGGCCGCAACCGCGGCCGCGCCGATGACCGCGGCCGCACCGGGGTTGAAGGCGAACTCGCGCGAGGCCAGGACGATCGCGCCGGCGAAGGCGACCAGGACCCCGAACACCCGCAGCCCCGACCACGACTCCGTCCGGAGCAGGAAGCCGGCGATGACCAGCGAGAAGATCGGCGTCAGCGAGTTCAGGACGGCGGCCGTCCCCGAGTCGACGAACAGCTGGCCCCAGCTGATGAGGAAGATCGGCAGCCCCGCGTTCACCAGTCCGAGGACGGCGTAATGACCGATCTCGCCGCGCGTCGGGCGCGAGGGCCGGCTGACGAGCAGGAACCCGAGCATGGCGACGGCGGCGATCGTGAGCCGTTGCGCGGTCATGGTGGCCGGCGGCAGCTCTTCGATGGTGATCTCGATCCAGAGGAACGAGGAGCCCCAGATCGTCCCCAGCAAGAGAAAGGCCGCCGGCAGAAGCCAGCGGCGATTGCTCGCCAGCGGTGGGGTGGTGGGTGGGGTGCTCACGATGGGGCTACACTCGGGACCATGGACTCGCGGGAGCCTAGCAGAGGACCGGACCGATGACGATTCGGGTGGCGGCCTGCCAGATCGACCCGCACCTGGGCGAGGTCGATTCCAACCTCGAGCGCATCGAGCAGGCGGTGGCCGGCGCGGCCGCCCAGGGAGCGAAGCTCGTCGTCCTCCCCGAGGCCGCGGTGACCGGCTACGTCTTCGAGAGCCTCGACGACGCGCTGGCCGTCGCCCATCAGGCGACCGCCGTGACCGGCGACCGGCTGGCCGACCTGGCGGCGAGCCACGGGGTGGCGCTCATCGTGGGCACCCTGGAGGCCGAGGGCCGCGAGGTGTTCAACACCGCCCTGATCTACGCCGAGGACGGCCGGCGCTATCGGTACCGGAAGGTCCACCTCCCGTACCTCGGAGTCGATCGCTTCGCGACGCCGGGGCCGGACGCGCCCGAGGTCTACGACCTGGCCGGGATGCGGGTGGGTGTCCTGATCTGCTACGACCTGCGCTTCCCGGAGGCCGCTCGGATCTGCGGGTTGGATGGCGCCGATCTCATCGCGCTCCCGACCAACTGGCCCGTGGGCGTGGACTTCCACCCCGCGATCTTCGCCCCGGCCCGCGCGGCCGAGAACCACGTCTACCTGCTCGCCTGCGACCGGGTGGGCACCGAGCGCGACACGACCTTCATCGGCCGCTCGATCCTGCTCGACACCAACGGCAAGGCGCTCGCGACCGCATCGGACACCGATGAGGAGACGATCGTCGGGGAGGTGGACTGGGAGCTGGCGCGCCAGACCCATCACCGGCGGATCCCCGGCGAGCACGAGTGGGACACGATCGCCGACCGGCGACCGGGCCTGTACGGGCGTCTCCTCGAGCCCGGCCGCGACCGCCTCCACCCGCCGACCGCGGACCTGTACTCCGGGGACACCGAGTAGAGCGTTCACGCCCGCTGAAACGCGGGCGTGCTCAGGGTCGTGAGGTCAGGGGGCTGCCGAGAGTCAGTCGGAGGCGGCCCACATGATGATGGCGGTCACGAAGAAGCCGGTGAGCAGCCCGATGAACGCCGCGGTCCCGGCCGGTCCCTGGCCCTCGACCGTCGGGAACAGGGTGTTGATGAGCGCCAGGCCGACGACCATGTAGCCGAGCCACAGGACGCTCGACACGACGGCGATGATCACCCGGACCGATCGCGGCTGGTTCAGCATGCGCGTCGCATCCTATCAGCGGCTCAGGCGGCCGGCGGGCGCACCCGCTGGGCCACCGCGATGCCCTCGGAGCCGTAGGCCACGACCAGCCGGCGACGGAGCTCGCTGGCCGCGGTGAAGCGATCCGCCCCGTTCACCCGGCCGACGGCCCGGAGCGTGACGCCCAGGTCGGTGACGGTCGGGATGGAGCCGTACTTGGGGGCCTCCAGGAGCCGGGAGGACCACTCCGGATCGGCGTACATCTCGGCCCCAACCTGGTTGGTGATGGCGATCGCCTTCTCGAGGTCCACCTCCGGCACGAGCGGGATCTCCACCTGGAGCACGGCGTACACGCGGGTCATGTTCGAGGAGACCCGGACCTCTCCGTTCGAGACCGAGTGGACCGTGCCGGACACGTCGCGGAGGACGGTCCGGCGCAGGCCGATCTCCTCGACCGTCCCCGACACGGTGATGTTCGAGCTCGCGATGTTCACCCAGTCGCCGACGTAGAACTGGCCCTCGAGCAGGATGAGGACGCCCATCAGGTAGTCGAGGACGATGGGCTGGCCGGCGATCGCGATGCCGGCCGCCAGCAGGCCGAGGGCCAGGATCACCGAGACGAGGTCGAGCAGGGTCAGGACGACGACCACGATCACGACGAACACGAGCCCGCGCAACAGGCGCGAGACGAGGTCCTCGACCGTCGAGAGCCGCTTCCGGAGCTCGTTCAGCTCGCCCGGGTCGATCCCCTGCTCCTCGCGGCGCTTGATGATCCGGTCCCCGATCCGGTCGACGATCGGCCTGACCAGGCGATAGGCGAGGAACGCGATGAGCGTCCAGAACAGGAGTGCGAGCCAGTGGGCCTCCAGGAACCCGATCAGCTCACTGGTGTCGGGCACCTAGTCGTCCTCGCCGGCGCCCGACTGCTCGCGAATGGCGGACACGATGCCCGCGTCGGCGAGCGTGGTCACGTCCCCGAGGTCGCGCTGCTCGGCGATGTCGCGGAGCAGGCGGCGCATGATCTTCCCCGAGCGGGTCTTGGGCAGGTCGGGCGTGAACATGACCTGCTTGGGGCGGGCCAGCTTGCCGATGACCGTGGCCACGTGCTCGCGGAGCTCGTTGGCCAGCTCGTCGGAGGGCTCGTGGCCCGAGCGCAGGATCACGTACGAGAAGATCGCCTGGCCGGTCACCGGGTCGCTGCGCCCCACGACGGCGGCCTCGGCCACGGCCGGGTGGGACACGAGCGCCGACTCGACCTCGGTCGTGCTGATCCGGTGGCCGCTGACGTTCATGACGTCGTCCACACGGCCGAGCAGCCAGAAGTAGCCGTCGGTGTCGCGCTTGCAGCCATCGCCGGCGAAGTAGCGGCCCGGGAAGCGGCTCCAGTAGGTCTGGCGGTACCGATCCGGATCGCCGTAGATGCCGCGCAGCATGGCCGGCCACGGGCGATCCAGGACCAGGTACCCCCCGCCGCCCAGCGGGACGCTCTCCCCGAGCTCGTTCACGACATCGGCCTTGATGCCGGGGAACGGCTTCGTGGCGCTGCCCGGCTTGAGGGTCGTGATCCCGGGGAGCGGCGTGATCAGGATCATGCCGGTCTCGGTCTGCCACCACGTGTCGACGACCGGGCAGCGCCCGCCGCCGATGTGCTGCCAGTACCACGCCCAGGCCTCGGGGTTGATCGGCTCGCCGACGCTGCCGAGGAGGCGGAGGTTCGAGAGGTCGTCGCCGGCGAACGCATCGGCCCCGTACTTCATCAGGGCCCGGATCGCGGTCGGCGCGGTGTACAGGATCGTGACTTCGAGCCGGGCCGCGATCTGGGCCCATCGGTCCTTGTCCGGAAAGTCGATGGCCCCCTCGTAGATGACCCCGGTCGTCGCGTTGGCCAGTGGGCCGTAGACGATGTACGAGTGGCCGGTGACCCAGCCGATGTCGGCCATGCACCAGTACACGTCGTCGGGCTTGATGTCGAAGATGAGCCGATGGGTGGCCGCCGTGCCAACCAGGTAGCCGGCGGTGGTGTGCATGATCCCCTTGGGCTTGGCCGTCGTCCCGCTCGTGTAGAGGAGGTACAGCAGGTCCTCGGAGTCCATGGCCTCGGGCTCGGCGGTCGTGGGCTGGCGGGCAACCAGGTCGTGGTACCAGTGGTCCCGCCCCTCGGTCCAGGCCACGTCCTGCCCGGTCCGGCGCACGACGATGCAGTGCTGGACGCTCGGTGAGCGGCCCATCGCGTCGTCGGCGTTGTCCTTCAGGGCCACCGTGGCGCCTTTCCGGTAGCCGCCGTCGGCGGTGATCACGACCGTGCACTGGGCGTCGTCGATCCGCCCGGCCAGGGCGTCGGCCGAGAAGCCGCCGAACACGACGCTGTGGGGAGCCCCGATCCGGGCGCAGGCCAGCATGGCGACCGGCAGCTCGGGGATCATGGGCATGTAGATCGCCACCCGGTCGCCCTTCCGGACGCCCAGCTCGCGGAGGGCGTTGGCCATCCGGCACGTCTCGTGGAGCAGCTCGGAGTAGGTGATCGTCCGCTGGTCGCCGGGCTCGCCTTCCCAGAAGTACGCGACCTTGGTGCCCAGGCCGTTGGCCACGTGGCGGTCGAGGCAGTTGACGCTGACGTTCAGCTTTCCGCCGACGAACCACTTCGCGAAGGGCGCGTCGGACCAGTCGAGGAGCTGGGTCCACGGCTCCATCCAGTCGAGACGGTGCGACTCGTCGGTCCAGAACGCCTCGAACCCCTCGTCGGTCGCCGTCCGCTCGTAGATCCCGGGGTCGGACGCGGTCGCCTGCGCGGCGAAGCCCGCCGGCGGGGGGAAGGTCCGGTCCTCGCGGAGGAGGTTCTCGATCGGGGCCGCGTCGGGCTCGCTGGTGGGGGGCTGGGTGGTGGTCATCGGGTCGGCGCTCCTGTGGCGGGTGCTGCTCAACGGCCGGACCGGGTGGCGAAGGCGATTCTAGCCGGGTACCAACGGTCCATTGGCGCCGAGCAGGGAGCGGGTAGTGTGCCGTCCGTCATGGCCAACTCCCGCGGGGTCGACTGGTCGGCCGTCCCGCTCCACTCCGTCCTGGCCGCGCTGTACTTCCCGCTCTACCTGCTCGCGGCCAACGCCGACGAGTGGGTGAACCTCTCGGTCGCGATCGTCCCGATCCTGGCCTGCGTCGGGCTCGGGGCGGCCGTGCTGGCGGCGTGCGCGGCCGTGTTCGGCGGCTGGCAGCGCGGCGGGCTGGTGGCGACCCTGCTGATCGTCCTGTTCTTCACCGCGGGCCGGGCGGTGATCGGGCTGAACGTCGAGCGCTGGGTGATCGCGGTCGCCTGGCTCGGCCTGGCGCTGCTCGGGCTCACCCTCATCGCGCGGGGCGCGCGCTGGCACGGCCGCGCCACCGTCCTCCTCAACGTCGCGACCCTGGTGATCGTGGCGGTCAACGCGCTGAGCCTGGGGTCGTACCTCTGGGCGTCGTCGCAGCACTCGATCGGCCAGGCATCGGCGGTCATCCCGCTCGGGGCCGTCGAGCAGAAGCCAGACATCTACTACCTGGTCTTCGATCGGTATGCCGGCGAGACCACCCTCCGCGACGACTACGGCTTCGACAACGCGCCCTTCCTGGCGGCGCTCGAGGACCGCGGCTTCACGGTCGCCCACCACGCGTGGGCCAACTACGCCAAGACCTCGCTGTCGCTGGGCAGCTCGCTGAACGCCGACTTCCTGGATGCCGACGCGCTCCGGGCGGCCAGCTCCTCGACCTTCGGTCCCATCCACGCCGCGCTGCGCGGGCACCTGGCCGTTCCGCAGACCCTGACCAGCATCGGCTACGAGTACGTCCACATCGGGACGTGGTGGGAGCCCACCCAGTCCAACATCGATGCGGACGAGGTCCTCGTCTACGGGAGCGCGGCCGAGTACCCGCAGGCCCTGGCCGAGACGACGGCCCTCGGCCTGCTGACCGCGGGCGGGCCGCCGACCGGCGACGACCCTGAGGTCCTCGACCAGCCGAACGCGAACATGGCATTCACCCGGTACGAGTTCGACCAGGTCGAGCGGGCGGCCAGCCGCCCGGGACCGACCTTCGTCTTCGCCCACTTCCTGGTCCCCCACCCGCCGTATGTGTTCAACCGGGACGGCTCCCAGCAGACCGCCGAGCAGCTCGCCGAGCGGGGCCCGGACGGGGCCTACGTCGAGCAGCTCCGATGGACGAACGGCCGGATCCTCGAGCTGCTCGACGTCCTGCTCGCCGCTCCGCCCGAGGAGCGACCGATCGTCATCGTCCAGGCCGACGAAGGCCCGTACCCGGCCCGCATCGACGCCGACCAGGACGGCTTCGCGTGGTTCGAGGCCACCGATGCCGAGATCGCCCACAAGTTCGCGATCCTGAACGCGCTGTACCTGCCCAACGTGGATGCCGCCACGGCCGGGGTGACCGACCGGACGAGCCCGGTCAACAACTTCCGGATCGTGCTGAACGCCTACTTCGGGGCCGAGCTGCCGCTCCGCGACGACACGAGCTGGCTGTTCCCCGACCAGGGACGCCTGTACGACTTCTCGGCCTACGACCGACCCGACTAGGGCTGGGCCGCGCCACCCGAATTGACCGGGACCGATGCCGGAGTGTCGCGGACCCACGAGATGAGGACCGCACCCGCGAGGTAGGACACGGCCATGACCAGGAAGGCGGGCACGTATCCGGCGCCGGCCACGATGGAGCCGATGACGAGCGCCCACAGCGCGCCGATCCCGAACGCGGCGGTGAAGTAGATCGAGAACGCGACGTCCCGGATCGGGCCGACGGCGCGGTCGGCCATGTACGCCTGGAGGACCGGCCCCTCGCTGAAGACCGCCGTCCCGTAGGGCAGGAGCAGCGGGGCGAGCAGGAGCAGGTTCCCGCCGGCCAGGATCACGGCCGCGATCCCCGCCGCCGAGAGCAGGTAGTAGACGATCAGGGTCCGGCGCCGCCCGTATCGGTCCGACAGGATGCCGGCCGCGACCGGGCCGACGACCGCCCCGACGAGGAGCAGGGCGTAGAGCCACAAGACCGTGGACTCGTCGATTCCCAGCTCCGAACGGAAGTAGAGGAGCAGAAACGGGGCCGCGATGTCGAGCCCGCGGCCGCCGGCCGAGACCAGCGACGCGGCGAGGATCTTCATCAGGTCGCCGCGACCCAGGACGGCGCGCACCTGGCCGGCCCAGCTCCCCGAGGCTCGGGCGCGGGTCCGGTACGCCGCGTCCTCGCGGACGAACCACAGGACCAGCACCCCGACCAGGAGCGGCGGCAGCCCGAACAGGAGGAGGGTCGTGTTCCAGCCGAACGCGGCCAGCAGCGCGCCGCCGACGAACGGGACGAGGATCGTCCCGACGTTGCCGCCGGCGATGTGGGTGCTGATCGCGAACCCGCGCCGCTCCGCCGGGAAGGCGTCCGACAGGATCCCATTGCCGACCGGGTGCTGGGGGCTGGCGCCGACCCGCGAGCCGCTGATCCCGACCAGCAGCTGGCCGACGCTGGTCGCCAGCCCCGCGAACATGACGCTGAACCCGAAGATGACCTGCCCGACCCCGATCAGGACCGGCCGGGCCACGTACCGGGTCAGGAAGCCGTACGACAGTTGCATGACGCCGCCGACCGCGGTGGTCACGGCGATGAACAGGCCGATGACGGCCTCGTTCAGGCCGAACTCGTCGATGACCGCGATGTAGATGAGCGGCAGCAGCGCCGAGAGCATGTGGATCAGGGAGTGGGCCAGGGCCAGCAGGCCCAGGGTCAGGTTCGGCCGGGCGGCGGCCCCCGTCGCCGGCTCGACGGGCTGGATCGGCTCGGGAACCGCGGTCACGCGGGGCGCGGCTGGGACGAGGCCTCGGGACGAGCCTCGGGACGCGGGTCGGTGGCCGCCGCCGGCCGGCCGCGACTGAGCTTCCAGGCCGCCAGGGCGAGGAAGATCGAGGCGAACGCCGCCCCGAGGATGAAGCCGGCCGGCGGCCCGAGGACCTGGGCCACGCCGCCCGCGAAGAGGCCGCCGATCGGCCCCGAGCCGGCGAACACGGTGACGTACAGCGCCATGACCCGGCCGCGCAGCTCGTCGGGCACCGAGCGCTGCACCGAGGCGTTGATCGTGTTGACCATCAGCATCGACGTCAGTCCGACCAGCGCGACGGTCGGGTAGGCGAGGGCCGGAGCCCGGATCAGGCCGAGCATGACCTCGAAGGCGAGGAACGCGGCCCCCCCGCCCAGGATCAGGCGAAGCCGGGGGCGCCGCTCCCCCATGAACGCCAGGACGAGCGACCCGAGCAGGGATCCGAGGCCCATGACCGCGAACAGGGCCCCGTAGCCGCCCGCGTCGAGGCCCAGCGTGATCCGCGCGAACAGCGGGAGCAGGGTCTGGAAGTTCATGGCGAAGATGCTCATCCCGCCCAGCAGGACGAGCATCCACAGGACCGCCGGCGTGTCGCGGGCGTACCGGAAGCCCTCGGCCAGCGAGAACCGGATGCTGGGCCGGACCGCGGGGATCGGCACCCGGAGGAGGGTCGACGGGTCGATCAGGAGCAGGCCGAGCAGGACCGCGGTGTAGGTCAGGGTGTTCACCCCGAAGTTGAAGGCGCTCCCGAACAGGGCCAGGGTGATGCCGGCGATGGCCGGGCCGACGACGCGCGCCAGGTTGAACGAGGCGCTGTTCAACGCGATCGCCTGGAGCAGGTCGTCCTTCGGCACGACGTCGGCCACGAACGACTGGCGGACCGGCATGTCGAAGGCGCTGGTGACCCCCAGGATCAGGGCCAGGACCTGGATCTGCCAGATCTCGATGCTGCCCGAGAACGTCAGCCCGAACAGGGTCGCCGCCTGGAGCATGGCGAACGCCTGGGTGACGAGAAGCAGGCCGCGCTTGTCGAATCGGTCGGCCAGTACCCCGCCGAGCGGGGCGAGGAACAGGGCGGGCGCGAACTGGAGGGCGATGACGGTTCCGACCTGGAACGCGCTGCCGCCGAGCTCGAGGACGAGCCACGGCTGGGAGACGCTCTGCATCCAGGTCCCGACCAGGCTGACG
>DATBIW010000137.1:0-3450 GCA_036556745.1 Candidatus Limnocylindria bacterium
GGGACACCGAGATGCCGACGTTGATGGCCGGGCGGACACCGGAGTTGAACAGACCGGTCTCCAGAAAGATCTGCCCGTCGGTGATCGAGATGACGTTGGTCGGGATGTAGGCCGACACGTCGTTGCCCTTGGTCTCGATCAGCGGCAGGCCGGTCATCGACCCGGCGCCCAGGTCGTCGGAGAGCTTGGCGCAGCGCTCCAGCAGCCGGGAGTGGAGGTAGAAGACGTCGCCCGGGTAGGCCTCGCGACCCGGCGGGCGGCGCAGCAGCAGCGAGACGGCGCGGTAGGCCTCGGCCTGCTTCGAGAGGTCGTCGAACACGATCAGCACGTGCTTGCCCTCGTACATCCAGTGCTGGCCGATCGCCGAGCCGGTGTAGGGCGCGATGTACTTGAAGCCGGCCGACTCCGAGGCCGGCGCGGCCACGATCGTCGTGTACTCCATCGCCCCGGCGTCCTCGAGGGCAGCGCGGATGCCGGCGATGGTGGAGCCCTTCTGGCCGACGGCGACGTAGATGCAGCGCACCTGCTGCGCCGGGTCGCCGGTGGCCCAGGCCTCCCGCTGGTTGATGATCGTGTCGGTCACGATCGCCGTCTTGCCGGTCTGCCGGTCGCCGATCACCAGCTGGCGCTGGCCGCGGCCGATCGGGGTCATGGCGTCGATCGCCTTGATGCCGGTCTGCAGCGGCTCCTTCACCGACTGCCGCTGCACCACGGTCGGGGCCTGCAGCTCCAGCGCGCGGCGGCCGGTCGTCTCGATCGGGCCGGCGCCGTCGATCGGGTTGCCCAGCGGGTCGACGACCCGGCCGAGGTAGCCGTCGCCGACCGGCACGGAGAGGACCTCACCGGTGCGGCGGACCTGCTGGCCCTCCTCGATGCCGGCGAAGTCACCCAGCACCACGACACCGACCTCGCGCACGTCGAGGTTCAGCGCCAGACCGCGGACACCGCTCTCGAACTCGAGCAGCTCGTTGGTCATGACCGAGGGCAGGCCCTCGACTCGGGCGATGCCGTCACCGGCCTCGGTGACGGCGCCCACCTCCTCGCGGGAGACGTCGGGGCTGTACTGGGTGACGTAGTTCTGGATGGCACTGCGGATCTCGTCCGCGGAGATCGTCAGCTCTGCCATGGCTCGCGTCCTCTTCCCTGCTGGTGATGTCTGGAGTGGGGGCGGTCGGTCGGGATCAGCCGGCCAGCCGCCGGCGGGCGGTCTCGAGCCGCTGGGCGATGCTGCCGTCGATGAGCTCGTCGCCGACCCGGATGATCAGGCCGCCGAGCACGTCGGGGTCCACGGTGGTCTGCAGCCCGACCGGCCGCCCGTAGAGGCGGGTCAGGATGCCGGCCAGGCGCTGCTCCTGGGCGTCGGTCAGCGGGACCGCGCTGGTGACCGTGGCCACCGAGCGGCCGCGGCGCCGGCTGGCGACGTCGGAGAGCCGCTCGACGGCGACCTCGGCGTTGGCGATGCGGCCCCCGCCCAGCACGTTGGTCAGGAGCTGCTCGGTGACCGGGCTGACCCGGTCGGACAGCAGCCGGCCGAGCAGCGCCTTCTTGCCCTCCGCGGACCCGGAGCGGTCGCTCAGGATGCGGGAGAGGTCGGCGTTGCCGCCCACGATCCGGCCGAAGCGGAACAGCTCGTCCTCGACGCCGTCGAGTTCACCGCGGGCGTCCGCGGCGTCCAGCGACGCCTCGATGCCCAGCGTCTCGGTCGCCTGCACCAGGTCGAAGGGCCGGGACCAGCGCTGCCGGGCGATGGTTTCGACGAGGTCGACCGCGGTGGCCGACAGCTTGCCGGCCAGCAGCCGCTGGGCGAGCGCCGCTCGCTGGTCGGGCTTGGCCGAGGGGTCGGCCAGCGCCCGGCGCAGCGTCGGCTGCTCGTCGAGCAGCCGCGCCACGGCGAACAGCTCGCCGGCCAGGGTGAGCAGGGTGTCACCGGCGGTCCCGCGGGTCCGCTCGGCCAGCCGCTCGCGGGCGACCGCGAGCGCCTCGCGGCTGGAGGCCTCCATCAGCGGGAGCCCTCGACGGTGACCGTGCCGCCACGGCCGTCACCGCTGGGCCGTCCGTCCGGCACCGACATGGTGTCGAGCTGGTCGAGGAACCGGTCGACGGTCCCCCGCCGGCGCGCCTCTTCGGCCAGCGACTCGCCGACCACGCGGCCGGCCAGGTCGACGGCGAGCGCACCGATCTGCCCGCGCAGCTCGTTGATCAGCTGCTGCCGGTTGGCGGCCAGCTGCTCCTCGCCCCGGGCCACGATGCGCGCCGACTCCTCGCGCGCCTCCGCCCGCAGCTCCTCGAGGATCTGCTGGCCCTCGACGCGGGCCTGCTCGCGGATCTGCGCGGCCTCGGTGCGGGCCTCGGCCAGCTGCGCCTTGTACTGGTCGAGTGCCGCCTTCGCCTCGACCTGCATCGCCTCGGCCCGCTCCATGCCGCCCTCGATGGCCTCGCGGCGGGCCCGGAAGACCTGCTCGAAGCGAGGAGCGACGAACTTGGCGAACACGAAGAAGACCAGCCCGAAAGCGATCAGGCCGATGATGATCTCGCCCCATGGCGGGATCAGCGGATTGTGGCTCTCCGCCGCGAGGATGCTCATGCGCTCAGTGTCCCTGTCTGGCTCGTCGGTGCCGTACCGGAAGGACGGATCAGTAGATGAAGGGGACGACGAAGCCGATCAGCGCCAGCGCCTCGGAGAGGGCGAAGCCGAGGAAGGCGTAGGTCCGGGTGAGGCCGGCGGACTCGGGCTGCCGGGCGGTCGCCTGGATGTAGGCGGCCCACACGATGCCGACGCCGATACCCGGGCCGATCGCGGCGAGGCCGTAGCCCATCGTGCCGACGTTGCCCTCGAGTTCTGCGAGAAGCTCCAACATGGGGGGTGTTCCTCCTGTGTCGTCGCCCGGCGATTTCCGGGCGGCTGGCGGGGGGGGTGGTGCGGATCAGGGGCGAGAGGGCCGGGTCAGTGTTCGGCCTCGATCGAGCCGTTGAGGTACGTCCCCATCAGGATCGTGAAGACGTAGGCCTGCAGGAAGATGACCAGCAGTTCGAAGAAGGTCATCACGATCGCCATCAGCGCCGAGATCGGCCCGAAGACGAGCGAGAAGTTGTCCCGGCTGAACAGGTAGACCGCGCCGAGAGAGAAGACCACCAGCAGCATGTGGCCGGCGAACATGTTCGCGAAGAGCCGGACCGCCAGCGTGAACGGCCGCACGACGAAGTTCTGCAGCACCTCGATCGGGGTGATCAGGATGTAGGCGGCCTTCGGGACGCCGGGCAGGAACAGGATGTCCTTGAAGTACTTGCCGGCGCCCTGCTCCCGGATGCCGACCCAGATGTAGATGACCCAGCAGATCATCGCCAGGACCAGCGGGAAGGCGAACTTCGACATCGGCGAGATCTGGGCGAACGGGACGATCGCCATGATGTTGTTCGCCAGGATGAAGAAGAACAGTGCGGCGAGGAACG
>DATBIW010000138.1:0-2587 GCA_036556745.1 Candidatus Limnocylindria bacterium
GGCGAGCTGGGCGCCATCCTCGAGGGCGCCGTTCGGCCGGGCCACTTCCGGGGCGTGGCCACCGTCTGCCTGAAGCTCTTCAACCTCGTCCGCCCGGACCGGGTCTACTTCGGGCGGAAGGACGCCCAGCAGGTCGCCGTCATCCGGAACCTGCTCCGCGACCTCGACCTCGCCCCGCGGATCGACCTCCGGGTCCTGCCCACCGTCCGCGACGCGGATGGGCTGGCCCTCTCGTCGCGCAACGTCTACCTGTCCCCGGAGGAGCGGGCGCAGGCCGTTGCCCTGCCGCGCGCCCTGGAGGCCGGGCTGGCGGCGCACCGGGCCGGGTCGGACCCGGCGGCCGCCGCGCTCGCGATCCTGGACGCGGAGCCGGCGCTGACCGTCGACTACGCGACCGTTGCCGACCTCGACGGGCCGACGCTCGCCGCCGCGGTCCACATCGGCCGCACCCGTCTGATAGACAACGTCAGACTGGAGGACGAAGATGCCGCTGGAGGTGGTTGACCGATGACGACCGAGAGCCCGACCGCGCCGCAGCGGTTCACGCTGCCCGAGCTGGCCGCGATGAAGCCGCGCGGGGACAAGATCGTCATGGTCACCGCGTACGACGCGCCCGGCGCTCGGCTGGCCGACGAGGCCGGGATCGAGCTCATCCTGGTCGGCGACTCGGCGGCGATGGTCGTCCTTGGCCACGACTCGACGGTGCCCGCGACGGTCGACGAGATGATCGTGCTGACCCGCGCCGCGCGACGGGGCGCCCAGCGGGCGCTGCTCGTGGCGGACATGCCGTTCGGATCGTTCCAGGTCTCCGACGCCGAGGCGGTCGCGAACGCGGTGCGCTTCGTCAAGGAGGCCGATGCCGACGCGGTCAAGCTCGAGGGCGGTGGCGCCTCGCTGTCGCGGGTCCGGGCGATCGTCGGGGCTGGGATCCCGGTCATGGGCCACATCGGCCTGACGCCGCAGTCGGCGACGATGCTCGGCGGCTACAAGGCCCAGGGTCGCACGGCCGCCAAGGCGCGCGCCCTGCTGGCCGATGCCCAGGCCCTCCAGGAGGCGGGCTGCTTCGCGATCGTCCTCGAGGCGGTGCCGGCCCCCGTGGCCGCCCGCGTCTCCCAGCTGCTCCGGATCCCGACGATCGGGATCGGGGCCGGCGTCGAGTGCGACGGGCAGGTGCTCGTCTGGCACGACCTGCTGGGCCTGACCGAGGGACGCGCCCCGAAGTTCGTGAAGCGGTTCGGGCACATCGCCGAGGACATCCGGACCGCCCTGGCGACCTACGCCAGCGAGGTCCGGAGCGGGGCATTCCCCGACGAGGAGCATTCCTACGGGATTCCCGACGAGGAGCTGGCCCTGTTCGAATCCGAGCTCGATTCGGGGGTCCTCGTCCACGCCGAAGACGCCCGCGGCTCGGGGAGCGACTGGCTCTAGGTCGAACCCCGGGTCAGCCGCGGGGCCCGGTCAGGTCGGAGGCCAGCCCTCGACGGTGTAGATCATCTCCAGCCCGTTCGGGTCGTCCCAGGCGGCCCCCACCCGCCGCAGGCCGAGCTTGGTGACGAGGTTGATCGATCGGTCGTTGTCCGGTGCGATGCCCGCCCGGAAGCGGGTGATGCCGTGGGTGGCCGCCGCCCAGTCGAACATGGCCCGGACGGCCTCGATCGCGTAGCCCTGGCCCCGGGCGGCCGGGCGGAGCTCGTACCCCACCTCGACGAACGCCCGGTCATCCGGCGGGCCGTGGAAGTTGATGAGCCCGATCGCCTCGGGGTCGTCGCCGGCCCGGACGATCGGTCGCAGGAGCCACGGCTCGGAGCTCGGGTCCTCGTGGATCTGCTTGAGTCGCACCCGGAGCAGCCAGTCCATCTCGTCCACCCACCACGCGCCGAGCCGCGCGCCCACCTCGCGCTCGACGCCCGCCAGGTCGCCGCCGAGCATCCGCTCGAGGCGGTTGGCGGTCAGGAGGGGCAGGACCAGGCGCTCGGAGCGGACGACGTCGGGGGGCACGAGCCGGCAGTGTACGAGCCACGCCACGAGGTGCATCGGGCGCTCGACGACCTGGACTCCTTCCTTGGCGGGAGCGGAGTCGAGGTCGTCGGGACGGTGCCGGCCGGGTGGGGGGCTTTCCTCACCGGCTGACACCGGAAAAGGTGACCCGGCCGCGGTGGGTCAGGCCGCGGTCGGGTCGGAGGGGATGAGCGATGGGGTACGGGTTCGAGTGCGCCGAGCGCGGGCCTTGGCGGCCGGCGTGGCGTCGGTGATCGGGGTCGGGGCGGGCTTGTCGGTCCGGCGCCGGCGCTGCTGCTTGACGGCCATCGCCAGGCCGGCGACGCCCTTGTCGATCTCCGTCTGCTCCATCGGAGCGGCGAAGAAGAAGCCCTGGCCGTACGTGCAGCCCAGGGACTCGAGCCGCTTCGCCTGCTCGGCGGTCTCGATCCCCTCGGCCACGGTCGTAATGCCCAGCGACTGGCTCAGGGCGACGATCGCGCCGGCCAGGGCCGCGGAGCGGACATCGGTGTTCGAGGCCTGGACGAACTCGCCCGCGATCTTCAGCGCGTCGACCGGGAACTGGCGGAGGTGGCTCAGCGAGAAGTAG
>DATBIW010000139.1:0-6366 GCA_036556745.1 Candidatus Limnocylindria bacterium
GTCGGGTCGCTCGTACAGGTGGAGGTCCCACATGTGGTCGTGGTCAGGTGACAGGTAGGTCTTGTCGGGCAGCACGGGAAGGTCGGCGTCGAAGTACGCGTCCAGGACAACTCGGAACAGGTTCACCGGGCTGATCCGGTCGGAGAAGCCGTAGTCCTGGACATCCACGCCGGGCAGGCGCCAGGCGGTCAGGATGCTGTACTTCCACTGGACCTCGTCGGGCGTGGCCTCCAGCCACTGGAAGTCGGCGCCCTGTTCGCGGAAGCGCGGCGGGAACGGGCCCTCGTCGGTCTGGAGCAGGATCACCGGGTCGGGCGTGCCTGGCTCGCGGTTGGCGAGGATGGTGTCGATCGTCTCGAGCACCCGGCGGTTCGCGTACTTCAGCTGCTCGACGTACTCCTCGTTCTCGGATCGCTCGGCACGCTGCTCGTCAGTGGGCAGGGACCCGTCCTCGTTGAACGCGTACGGGGGGTGGGGGATCGTCAGGTGCGCGATCGTGAAGGTGGGGCCGTTCCGCCGAGAGGCCTGGGCGATCGCGTCGAAGCCGGTCAGGACGTGCGCCCGCTGCAGGTCGACCCCCCGGAGCTCCTCTCCCTGGCCGATATCGGCCGAGACGTCGGACGACAGGGCGCTGAGCATGGTGGTGCTGTACAGGATGGTGCCGAACTCGGTCTCCTGGGTGTATCGGTAGATGACGTCCGCGTCGGTGTTCCAGGCGGTCGGCTCCCACCAGTTGGCGATGTGGACGTACTCGTAGCCCAGCTCCTTGAACGTCGCCGGCACGGCCATGTGCTGCCGGAACGCCGCGTGGACCGGCCCGAAGGAGTCCGGCTCGGTGTCGTCGTACAGGTCGGGGTCCAGGTAGTCGAGCGTCAGGGTGCTGAACACCGAGAGCGAGGTCTTGAAGTAGTTCGCCCACGAGTCGTGGGCGACGGCGAAGCCGCGATCCTCGAGGGCGGTCAGGAACGGCGCGTTGTCGTAGTCGAAGAACCGGCGCAGGGTTGTCTCGCCGGCGTATCGGTCGAGGATGATGTAGTACACGTCGGGCCGCCCCAGGGGGCCGACGGTGGCATCCGGCATCTCTCCGGTGAGGCCGGCGGACAGACGCGTTCCGGCCACGAAGACACCGATGGTGGCCACGTTGAAGATCACCAGCGCACCCAGGACCAGGTTCAGGATGCGGGTCGTGGGCAGGACCCACGTCCCGCCCCGCCAGGCAAGCCGGACGAGGACCAGGCCCCACACCAGCCAGACGCCGGCCAGGACCCACTTCTGCGCGAGGAACGGGCTGACCATGCCCCAGACGTGGCCGAACGAGAAGAACATGGCGAGGATGGCGCTGGCCATCAGCCCGGCTCGCGCCCAGTCGCGGCGGAGCGCGAAGAACACGACGAGCAGGGCCACCGCCCCGCCGACGCACGCCAGGAGCGGGCCCCACAGCGGGTCGAGGGTGATGGTGTCGACCATGTTCTGGCCGAACAGGAACAGGACGGGGTACGCCCCCAAGAGGACTACGTGCCAGGGCCAGTACGACCAGCCGATTGCGCCCGCCTTTGGCTGCCGGGTTAACATCGGGGCAACACTACCCGCAGCGGGGTTTCGCACGCGTACATGGCGCCGATCGGATACATCGACCCGGGCACGGGCAGCCTGATCCTCCAGGCCATCCTGGCCGCGCTCCTGGCGATCCCATTCGTATTTCGCCGCACAATCGGCGGATTCTGGCACCGACTGCGCGGAGACGCACAGACCGACGATTCGGCGGCTGCCGAGACGGCGTCGCCCGACGGCTCGAACTCGGCTGAGCGCTGACCGGACGGCCCGGTTGACGCCGGGTTGACCGATGCGTCCACGGAGGCGGGCGTGATCGATCCGGCCTCCTTCCGCGACCCGTACGGCTACGTCTTCCGTCGCGACGGCATCCTCTACCGGGCCATCCAGCCGGAGGCCGCTGCCGACTGGGCGGAGTTCGGAAAGCGTGGCCTGGCCGCGGCGCTGACCCGCGATGGGCTGCTCGTCGACCACGCGGACGTCTCCACCGACCTGGCCCCGACCCCCGGCGCGGCCCGCGTCATCCAGCCCCGCGAGATCGCGGTCATCTCGTACCCGTACGAGTGGGCGTTCTCCCAGCTCAAGGAGGCGGCCCTCCTCACGCTCGAGGTCCAGCGCCGGGCGCTGGCCGCCGGGATGTGGCTGCGGGACGCCTCGGCCTACAACGTCCAGTTCGACGGCGGGCGGCCGATCCTCATCGACAGCCTGTCGTTCGAGGTCGCGGACCAGGCCGCGCCGTGGCCGGCTTACCGCCAGTTCTGCACACACTTCCTGGCGCCGCTGGCCCTGATGGCCCACCGCGACCCGCGTTGCGGCCTGATGCTCCGCGATTTCATCGACGGTATCCCGCTCGACCTGGCCGCTGGCCTGCTCCCGGGCCGCACCCGGCTCGGCGGCCTCCTGGCCCACCTCCACCTCCATGCCGGGGCGGACCGTCGCGTCCAGCGGGCCGAGATCCAGGGCGCGGCCGATCCGGCTGCGGCCTCGCCGAAGACTCGGGCGATGACCGCCACCCGCCACGAGGCCCTGCTCGACAGCCTGCGCCGGACCGTCGAGGGGCTCAAGCTCGAGCTCGGCAGCCACTGGCTGTCATACACCCGCCAGACGAGCTACACCGATGCGGGTGCCGCCTCGAAGCAGGCCATCGTCGAGCGGATGCTGACCGCGGCCGGCGGGAGCCTGGTCTGGGACCTCGGGGCCAACGTCGGAACCTACTCGAGCCTCGCCGCCGGGCCCGGCCGCCAGGTCGTCGCCTTCGACCAGGATCCCGCGGTCGTCGAGCTCCTGTGGCGCAACCTGTCCGCCGAGGCGCGGGCATCGGTCCTGCCTCTCGTCATGGATCTGTCCAACCCGAGTCCCGGCCTGGGCTGGGCCCACGAGGAGCGCCGGTCGCTCCTCCAGCGCGGGCCCGCCGACGTGGTCATGGCCCTGGCCCTCGTCCACCATCTGGCCATCGGCAACAACGTCCCGCTGCCGAAGTTCGCGGCCCTGCTGGCCGCGGCCGGACGGCAGGTCATCGTCGAGTTCGTCCCGCGCGAGGACGCCATGGTCCGCCAGCTGCTCGCCGGCCGGCGCGACATCTTCGGGGGCTACACCCTCGAGGCCTTCCGGGACGCCCTGGGCGCGTGGTTCACGGTCCGGGAGGAGGCGCCGGTGGCCGACTCGCTCCGGACGATCTTCCTGCTCGAGCGCCGCCCCGCCTAGCTCGCGGCCGCGACCCGCTCGGCGTCGCGGAGGACCCGCCGGATGTTGCCGTTCGCCAGCCTGGCGAGGTTCTCCTCGGACCAGCCTCGCCGGAGGAGCTCGGCGAACAGGTTCGGGTAGCAGCTGACGTCCTCGAGCCCGATCGGCCAGAACTCGTTCCCGTCGTAGTCGCCGCCGATGCCGACGTGGTCGTGCCCGGCGACCGCCGCGACGTGGTCCACGTGATCGGCCACCGCCTCGAGCGGCGGCAGCGGCGGGTCCAGGGACTCGATGAGCTCGCGCGAGAGCGCCTCGCGGGCGGCGATGTCCTTCAGCCCGGCCGCCCGGCGGTTGAACTCCTCCATGGCCGGCATGAGGACCGCGGCCGCCTCCTCACCGATGAACCCCGCCACGAAGGTGACCATCACGACCCCGCCGTTGGCGGCCATGCGGCGGAGGATGTCGTCCGGGACGTTCCGCTTCGCGTCGCACAGGGCGCGGGCCGAGGAGTGGCTGAAGATCACCGGGGCGTGGCTGGCGTCGAGCGCGTCGGCCATCGTCTCGGGCGAGACGTGGGACAGGTCGACGAGCACCCCGAGCCGGTTCATCTCGGCCACCACCTCGCGGCCGAACGGGGAGAGGCCGCCGTGTCGCGGCTCGTCGGTCGCCGAGTCGCCGATGTCGTTCGAGGTGTTGTGGGTCAGGGTCAGGTAGCGCGCACCCAAGGCGTGGAAGGCGCGCAGGGCGCCCAGCGAGCCCTCGAGGACGTGGCCGCCCTCCATCCCGAGCAGTGACGCGATCCGGCCCGCCGCCATGGCCGCTTCCACGTCTTCCGCGGTGAGGCACAGCTCGAGGTCGTCGGGGTAGCGGGCGATCATCCGCCGCGCCAGCTCGAGCTGCTCGAGCTGGATGAGGGCCCGGGCCGCGGGCCCCTCCCCGGGGACGTAGACGCTCCAGAACTGGCCGCCGACGCCCCCGGCGCGGAGGCGCGGCAGGTCCGTGTCCCCGGTGCCCGGCGCGCGGACCCGGAGGTCGTAGGCGTCCAGGTCGCCCGGCGCCTCGCGGAACTTGCGGATCTCCCACGGCAGGTCGTTATGCCCGTCGATGACCGGGTGGCGGATGAGGATGTCGCGCGCGGCAGGCAGGTGCGCCTGCCACTCGGTGCCCTCGGCCATGGGCCGAGCATACCCCGCTACCATGGGCGTTCCGCGTCCCGCAAGTGAGGCACCGATGGAGTTCCGCGCCCTGGTCGACGAGGTCCTGGCCGAGTACTTCCGCCTGGACCCGGTCCACGCCACCGACATCGGCAACCACGAGCACGACGGCGAGTGGCCGGACCTGACCGATGCTGGCCGAGTGGCCCGGGCGGCCTTTGGAACCGAGACGGTCCGCCGCCTGGGCGAGATCGACCGCGCCGGGCTCAGCCGTGACGACGCGATCGACCACCGGATCCTGACCGATGCCGCGGCCGCCATGGTCTTCGGCGAGGAGACCCTCCAGGAGGAGCGCTGGAACCCGCTCGTCTTCGTCTACGTCCTCGGGAACGGCCTCTTCGCCCTGATCGCGCGACCGTTCGCGCCGCTCCCCGAACGGCTTCGGAGCGGGACCGCGCGGCTCCGGGGCATTCCGGCGGTCCTCGATGCGGCCCGGGCGACCCTGTCCGACCCCGGGGAGCGGTCGATCAGCCAGTTCCACACCGAGAAGGCGATCGAGCGCCTGCCCGGCATCCCGGGCCTCGTGGACGCGCTGCTGACCGAGGTCGACAAGGTCGAGGATCCCGCCGAGCAGGCCGCCATCCGGGCCGAGATGGAGCCAGCCGCGGCCGCGGCCAAGGACGCGCTGGCGGCCTTCGGGACGTGGCTGAGCGAGGACCTCTTGCCCCGCGCGACCGGCGACTTCCGGCTGGGCCCGAGCCTGTACCGCGACAAGTTCCGCCACTTCCTCCGGGTGGACATGGAGCCCACCGAGCTCCGGGCCCGGGCCCTGGGCGCGTTCGAGGCGGTCCGCGCGGAGATGCTCCGCCTGGCCCTCGAGCTGTGGCCGGCGTGGAAGGGGGACGAGCCCATCCCCGAGGGACCGGACGCGCCGGTGCGCGCCGTGCTCGACGCGATCGCCGCCGACCACCCGAAGGCCGAGGAGCTGCTCGACTTCTGCCGCGAGGAGAACGAGCGGATCGAGACCTTCTGCCGGGACATCGGCCTCATCGGCCTGGCCGACGAGCCGCTCGAGATCATGTGGACCCCCGAGTTCCTCCGCTCGTTCGGCGGCGCGATGCTCATCCCGCCCGGCCCGCTGGACCGCGGCCTGTCGAGCTTCTTCGCCATCACCCCGATGCCCGACGACTGGACCGATGAGCAGCGGGAGTCGTACCTCCGCGAGGACAACGCCCGGATGCTCAGGCTGCTGACCATCCACGAGGCGGTGCCGGGCCACTACCTCCAGCTGGCGTACTCGAACCGGTGCCCGTCGTTGGTCCGTGCGATCTTCCAGTCCGGCGTCTTCGCCGAGGGATGGGCGGTGTACGTGACCCAGGTGATGATGGACGTCGGCTACGGGGCCGAGGACCCGGCCCTGATGCTCGTCCACTGGAAGTTCTACCTGCGGGCCATCACCAACACGATGATGGACATCGCCATCCACACCGGTGCCATGGACCGCGACGAGGCGATGCGGCTCATGGTCCAGCAGGGGTTCCAGGAGGAGTCGGAGGCCGCGGCCAAGTGGGACCGCGCGCGCCTGTCGAGCACGCAGCTGTGCGAGTACTTCCTGGGCTACTCCGAGATGGCCGACCTCGAGCGCGAGGCGCGCCAGCGCGCGGCCGCCGACGGCGCGCTGTTCCGCTGGCGGCCGTTCCTCGAGTCGGTCCTCGCCCACGGGACGCCCCCCACGCCGGTGATCCGCGACATCCTCTTCGGGGACACCTGACCGGATGGGCCGCGGCTTCGGGGCCCTCCGCCACCGCAACTTCCGCCTCTACTGGTCTGGCCAGGTCGTCAGCCTGGTCGGGACCTGGATGCAGAGCGTCTCCCAGCCGTGGCTCGTCCTCGAGCTCGGCGGCAGCGCGTTCCAGGTCGGAACCGTCATCGCCCTCCAGTTCGCGCCCGCCCTGTTCCTCGCCCCGCTCGGCGGGGT
>DATBIW010000140.1:0-1876 GCA_036556745.1 Candidatus Limnocylindria bacterium
GACGATCCGCCCCTCCGCATCGATCGTGAGGATGGCGTCGGCCATGGAACTGGCGGCCGCTTCGAGGTGGCGCAGCGGGTTGAATCGAGGGTCGGGCATCGTTCCTGGGTCGGGGGTTACGATCTTGGTGGAGAATCAGCAATTCTTGTGCCGGGGTCGTCAAACGACTAGGGATGCGTAGATCGGAGCTCCACGATCCGGGGAGCGCTGCCTCTCACCGGTGGCGGTATGCGGGCGGTCGCCCATCGTCGAGGGTCCGGTACCTGTCGAGCAGGTCCGTCTGGCGCGACCGCATCGGGACGGGCCGGCCCCGGACCAGGACGGCTTCGGGAAGAGTCGAGGTATCGAAAGGGTCGCCCGGCCACACGACCAGGTTGGCGACCTTTCCCGGTTCGATCGATCCGTAGCGGTCGGCCACGCCGTAGATCTCGGCCGGCGTCAGGGTGACCGCGCGGAGGGCGGCCTCGGGGTCTAGGCCGAAGCGGACAGCGTTCCCCGCCTCCTGGGCGATCGCGGGGGCGCGGTGGTTCTCGAACGTGGAGAACGCTACCCGGACGCCGGCGGCCGCCAGAAGGGCCGCGTTGTCGAAGCGCGCCCCCAGCCTTTCGAAAGCGGACGGAAGGCTGGTCAGGGGCTTGAGGATGACCGGCGTGTCGTCGGCCGCCAGCGCGGCTGCCACCCTCCACGCCTCGGCGCCGCCCACGATCACCGGCCTGAACCCGTACTCACGGGCGAGCGCCAGGACGGCCAGAATGTCGCTCGCCCGCTGGACCTGGACGAGCAGCGGGATCCGGCCCGACAGGACGGGCTGGAGCGCGGCCAGGTCGAGCCGGGACTCGGAGAGCTCCCGCGAATCGCCGGCGTCGAAGGCGGCCCGGTGGGCGGCCCAGAACCGGGCATCCTCCAGAACCTCGCGGAGGCGGAGGGCCGCCCCGCCCCGGGCTCCGCCTGCGCTGGCCACGCCGTCCTCACCCAGCGCGGCGATCATGGCCGCCCGCGGCTCGGCGAGCATCTCGTCGGCGGTCTCCCCGGCCAGATCGATCACCGCCGCCTGGCCCGCGATCAGCCCCCCGCGGGGTCCGGTGGCGACGGTCGTGACCCCGCCCGTCCGCGCCCAGGGGATCAGGGTCGAGCCCGGGTTCAGCCCGTAAGCGGGGTCGAAGGCGGCCGTGATCGGATCCTCCTCGTCGGCCAGCCTTTCGTCCCGTGTGGAGCCGACCAGGTCGACCTCGACCAGGCCGATCGACGACCACGGGTCGAAGAGTCCCGGTGTCACCACCTTGCCGGTCGCGTCGATGACACGTGCCGACGCCGGCTTCTCGACGGTCGTGCCGACGGCGACGATCCGGCCATCGCGGACGAGGACGGTCGCGCCGTGGATCGGCGGGCCGGAGACCGGCCGGACGGTGCCTCCCACGATCGCGATCTCCTGGGCGGCCGCCGGCGCGACGGCCGCGAGGAGCACGATCGCCGCAAGGGCCGCCCGACCCGCCGGCGCGGAGCTGCTCACCGTTCTCCTCCCGACGGGTCGGCCGGGAGGATCCCGAGCTCGAAGTCGGTCGTCGGTTTTAGCTCGGTGCGGGAGCGGTCGTAGACCAGCGCTCCGTCGACGTACACCAGGTCGGCATGCGCGTAGACGCTGAACGGGTCCCCCGACCAGACCACGAGGTCGGCGTTCTTGCCGGCCTCGAGCGTCCCGATCCGATCATCCAGCCCCAGCGCCCATGCAGGGTTGGCGGTGATCCACCTGAGCGCCTCGTCGCGGGTGACCTCGAGACCCGCCGCGCGCCCGTACGCCATGGCGCGCGCGGCGTCCTGGTTCATGATCTGGATCCCGGTCGGGTCGTCGGTGTGGAGGATCGCCCGCGCGCCCGCG
>DATBIW010000141.1:0-2227 GCA_036556745.1 Candidatus Limnocylindria bacterium
CGCGGGCCGACCCTCGACCCCGACGAGCGGCGGCTGGCGATGCGGACCGAGGATCATCCGATCGAGTACCTGGAGTTCGAGGCGGTCATCCCGTCCGGCCAGTACGGGGCGGGGGACATGATCGTCTGGGACTGGGGCACCTACGAACCGGAGGAGACCGATGCGCCGGCGGCCGCCGTCGCCGCCGGCGAGCTGAAGTTCCGGCTCCACGGGGAGCGGCTGCGTGGGCGGTTCACCCTGGTCAAGACCCGCGGCCGGGTCGACGAGCAGGGCCGCGGCGAGGGCGGCGACCCGTGGCTCCTCATCCACAAGCGCGATGAGCACGCGACCGCGGGCTTCGACGCGGAGGACGAGGCGCGGTCGGTGAAGACCGGCCGGACGAACGACGAGCTGGCGGCCGGGCGCGCCCCGCGGTTCGAGGCGCCGCCTCCGGCGCCCGAGGCCGCGCTCGACCTCTCCGCCGCGCGCGAGGCGCCTCTCCCCGAGTTCACCCCGCCGATGCTCGCGACGGCCGGCGACCACCCGTACGAGGACGAGAACTGGCTCCACGAGGTGAAGTGGGACGGCTACCGGGTGCAGGCCGTGGTCCGCGGCGGGCGGGCGAAGCTGTGGACCCGGAACCGCGCCGACGGGGCCACCTACTTCCCCGAGCTTGCCGGGCCGGCCCCGTGGATCGACGCCACCGACGCCGTGGTGGACGGCGAGGTCGTCGCGCTGGGTCCCGACGGCCATCCGTCGTTCTCGGCGCTCCAGGAACGGACTGGCCTGGCCGGCCTCGAGACCCGGACCGGGCGGCGGCGCCCGCGTGACCCGGCCGCCGCCGGACCGGGCGGCGACGGCTCCGCTGATGCCCCAGCGAGGCAGAAGGCCCCGATCGCCTACCAGGCCTTCGACCTGCTGTACCTCGATGGCCAGTCGCTGCTCGACGTCCCGCTCGAAACCCGGAAGCGGCTGCTCCGCCGCGTTCTGCGTCCCCACCCGATCGTCCATTTCGCGACCCACGTCGCCGGAGAGGGCGGCGCGTTCCTCGACGCGGCCCTGGCCAGCGGGCTGGAGGGCGTCGTCGCCAAGCGGCGGACGAGCCGCTACCGACCCGGCGAGCGGTCCGCGGACTGGATCAAGATCAAGGTCCGCGCCGAGCAGGACGTCGCGATCATCGGCTGGCTGCCACGCCAGGGAAGCCGCGAGGACCTGGGCTCGATCATCGCCGCCGTCCAGGGTGCCGACGGCCTCGTCCACGCCGGGCAGGTCGGGAGCGGGCTCGACGGCCGCATTCGTCGAGATCTGCTGGCGGTCTTCGCGGCCACGGCCCGGCCCGACCCGCCGGTCGCGAGCGCGCCACGCATTCCCGAGGCGCGCTGGGTGGAACCCACGCTCGTCGCCCGCGTCGAGTTTGCCGAATGGACGCCGGACGGGCTGCTCCGCCAGCCGACCTTCCTCGGACTCGCGCGCGACCGCGACATCACCTCGACGGTTCGCGAGGAGCCGCTCCGTCGCGCTCGGCGGGGTACGGTTTCGCCCGTGAACGGCGGGAAACCCGCGCCACCCGCGCCACCGGGGGCCGCGACCGGCGCCAGTCCTGACGAGCTGGCCGCGCTCGACGCGATGGAGCAGGAAGGCAGCTGGGAAATCGGTGGCCAGGTCGTTCGTCTGACGAACCTCGACAAGGTCCTGTTCCCGGGACGCGGCGACGGCGCGGATGCCGAGCCGGTCACGAAGCGCGACCTGGCCCGCTACTACGCGAGCGTCGGCCGGTTCCTGGTGCCGCACCTGCGCCATCACGGGCTGACCCTCCAGCGCTTCCCGAACGGGGTCGAGCAGAAGGGGTTCTGGCAGAAGGACCTGCCGTCCCACACGCCGGCCTGGATCAGCCGGCGGGAGCTGACCGACAGCGAGGGAACCAAGCAGTACGTCGTCGTCGATCGGGTGGCGACGCTGGCCTGGCTCGCCCAGGAGGCGGCCATCGAGCTCCATCCCTGGACGGCCACCACGGATGCGCCGGACCGCCCCCGCTTCGCGCTCATCGACATCGACCCCGGCGAGGCGACCACCTGGGACGAGGTCCTGGTCCTGGCCCGCCTGTTCGAGACCGCGCTCGGCCACCTCGGGGTCACCGGCCTGCCCAAGACGACCGGCAAGCGCGGCCTCCAGGTCTGGATCCCGATCGCGGATCGGTACACCTTCGACCAGACGCGGGACTGGGTGGAGGGACTGTCACGGGCGGTGG
>DATBIW010000142.1:0-18078 GCA_036556745.1 Candidatus Limnocylindria bacterium
CGTGGTGGCTCTTCTTCCACCTGAAGGACGAGATGACCGATGCCGAGCGGATCGAGGCCGGCGAGCCCATCGCCGGGCTCGAGTACGTCGGCGTCGTCGACCAACCGAAGCAGTCGCTGGTCCATCGCTACCGGTTCCCGCTCCAGGATTACGACATCAAGGTCGGCACCAATGTCGTCGATCCTGCGACCTGGGGGAAGGGCCAGGGCAACCCGGGCGAGGTGGTCGCGCTCGACCAGGCTGCCCGCACGATCGATCTGAAGCGCTCCCGGAAGAGCGTGGCGCCCCACCCGACCTCGCTGGTCCCCTTCGATGACTACACGACTCCCGAGCAGGAGAAGGCCCTGCTCCGGCTCGGCCGCTGGGTCGCGGCCAGCGGCCTCGAGAACGATGGTCCCCATCGCGCCGCGCTCGACCTCCTCCAGGCTCGCCCGGCGCGCGTCGGCCAGGCCGAGGGCGACGTTCTCCGCCGACCGGGCGAGGCGGATCTCGAAGCTGCCCGCCGCCTGGCCATCGCGCTGGATCGGTCCACGCTCGCGATCCAGGGGCCGCCAGGATCGGGCAAGACCTTTGGTGGCGCCCGGATGGCGCTCGACCTGGTTCGCGCCGGGAAGCGGGTCGGCGTGACCGCCACCAGCCACAAGGTGATCTCGAACTTCCTGGCCAAGCTCCTCGAGGCGGCAAAGGAAGAGCGCACGCCGGTCTCGATCATCCAGAAGGCCGGCGGCGAGCCCACCGGGATCGAGCACCCGTCCTACCAGCTCGCCGGCGAGAACGACGACGTGCGAGACGCCCTGGCCTCGCGCGCCGCCTCGGTCGGAGCGGGCACGACCTGGCTCTGGGCGCGCGAGGAGATGGCCGGCAGCGTCGACGTCCTGTTCGTGGACGAGGCCGGCCAGATGTCGCTGGCCAACGTCCTGTCGGCCGCGGGCTGTGCCGAGTCCCTCGTCCTGCTCGGGGATCCCCAGCAGCTCGACCAGCCCCTCCAGGGCTCGCATCCGCCCGGGGCGGACCGCTCGGCGCTGGCCCACATGGTCGGCGACGAGGCCGCCACCATCGACGACCGATTCGGCCTGTTCCTCGAGACGACCTGGCGCCTCCACCCCGACGTCTGCGACTACACCTCGGAGGTCTTCTACGACGGTCGGCTCGAACCCCGGCCCGGGCTCGAGAACCAGGCCCTCCACGGACCGATCCCCACCGACGGAACCGGCCTGCGGCTGCTGACCGTCGAGCACGCCGGGAACGACCATGACTCGGTCGAGGAGGCCGATGTCGTCGCCCGCCTCGCCCGGGCGCTCGTCGAGGGCAGCGCGACCTGGACCGACGACGAGGGCGACGTGGAGCCCATCGGCTGGGACAAGGTCGTCATCGTGGCCGCCTACAACGCCCAGGTCGGCCTCATCAAGGAGCGACTCCCCGAGGAGGCCCGGGTGGGCACCGTCGACAAGTTCCAGGGCCAGGAGGCGCCGATCTCGATCTACAGCATGGCCTCGTCCTCGGCGGAGGACGCGCCGCGCGGGATGGCCTTCCTGTACAGCCGCCACCGGCTGAACGTGGCGACGTCGCGGGCCCGGTGTGTTACGACCATCGTCGCGTCGCCCGAGCTCTTCAAGGCGCGGGCGCGGACCCCGGACCAGATGCGTCTTGCGAACGCGTTCGCCCGCTTCGCGGAGCTGGCGAAGGGCTGACCTACTGGGCGGAGCCCTCGGCGGATCCGGTGACCGGCGTCTCCTCGAGGTTGTGGAGGTAGCAGCTGAACTCGCGGTCGCCGTCGCCCCAGCTCTCCTTGGTCGGCGACAGGCTGCCGATGTAGTAGATCGAGTCGGCGAACGCGATCCCGACGTACGCCTCGAAGGCCGGGATGCATTCGCCCTCGAGCCACGAGAAATACTCGTCCTCGGTCGGCTGCTCGTCCCCTGGGTAGGTGCCGGTCCAGAACATCTCGTAGGTGTGCGGCTCGCCGCAGGGAATCGCCCGGACCGACTCGACCTCGGTCGCATCGGCGTCGACGTCGAAGCAGTCCCCGACCTGGATGTCGAACACGCTCAGGTCGCCGGCGCCGGTGACTTCCCCGCTCTCGTCCCGGCGCGCGGCGAAGACGTACGACGCGCCCAGGGCGATGACCACGAACACCCCGAACGCGACCCAGCGCCACGGGAACCGGCTGGCCCCACCCTCGACGGGGGCGGCGGGCGGCACCCACGCCTCGCCGGCCTGGCCTGGTTCCGCGCTCGGATCGGCGCCCCGTTCGAGGCCGCAGTTCGCGCAGATCGCGGCCGTCCCGTCGTTCGAGGTGAAGCAGCGCAGGCAGACCCAGCGTTCCGGATCGGCGGCGAGCGTCTGGTACGGGGCCGCCGGCTCCAACTCCGGTTCCTCCGTGGGTGCCGCGGCGGCGGGCGCGAGCAGGCTCTCGGGTTCGGGGGCCTCGGTCGCATCGGACGGGTCCGGCGCATCGGCTCCGCGGGCGAGGCCGCAGTTCGGGCAGACCGTCGCTCCCTCTTCGGCCGAGGTGTAGCAGCGGTTGCAGATCCAGCGTTCGCTCACTTGGTCTCCCGATGTCCGGCGTAGGTTGCCACGAAGGCCTCCTGGGCCGCGGTTTCAACCGCGGTAGGGTGTCGAACCGCCCGAAGGTGGGCAATAGCCTGATCGGGGGTCCTGCCGGCCGCCACCAGGGCGCACGCCGCGATCGTGCCCGATCGCCCGACGCCCCCCATGCAGGCGACGACCACGTCGGTCCGGGCCCGCCGGTCGTCGACGACCGCGAGCAGATCGTCGACCGCCTCGACCGATGGGGGTGGGTCGCCGTCCGGGATCGGGAGGCGGAGCACCTCCACCCCGGCCGCGCGGGCGTGCTCGACCAGGGCGGGATCTCCCCACCGTTCGAGCTCGCGATCCTCGACGAGCAGGACCAGCAGGCCGATGCCCATCGCCGCCAGATCCTCGACGTCGACCCGGGCGTCTCGCCGGTAGACGAGGCCCGGGTAGCGGACGGACTTGCCCTGCTTGCCGGGCAGGATGGTCAGGCCCAGCCGGCCCGGGCGCCCGTCGGCCAGGAGTCCGGGGTCGACCCAGTCGACACGGATCGGCGGGTCGAGCGCCGGGTCGGAGGGCGGTGGCGGTGTCCGGGGCACGGTCGCGATGCTAGCGGCGAGTCCGCGTAGAGTGTCGGCCGATGAGCCGCCGACCGCGCACCCAGGCCGTCCCGCAGACCGCGGGCTCCCGGCCGGCGCGCCGCCTCCGGCCCTCGCGCGGCGGTTCGGACGGACGTCGCATCGGCGCCTCGACGATCGTGCTGGGCGTCGGCCTGGTCCTCATCCTGATCGGACTGGCCTCGGTCGTGACCTCGCTGCCGAACGAGCCCGAACCGAGCCCGGCCGCGGGCCCGCTGCCGATCACCTTCGGGCACATGCTCGACGAGACCACGTACCTGGTGGTCGACCCGACCGCCCAGTTCCATCTCGGCGACCCGTTCGCCTATTCGGTCAACCCGCCGGTCCACCCGGGCGTGGAGAACGTCTACGTCTCGGTGGTGACGTTCCGGGGTGGGACCGAGGTCGTCCTCCAGCCCCCGACCGCCCAGCGGCTCCTGCCCGAGCCGGTCAGCTTCGGCTACGCGACGACCACCAACGACATGGTCCAGCTCTTCGGGTTCGGGCAGTTCACGATGAAGATCTACCTCGACCCGGCCGGCGCGGTCTACGCCCGAGGGCGCTACGAGATCGTCGACCCGGGGATCCCGCCGTAGGGAGTTTTCCGGGGACAGCAAAGGGACCGGGGAGCTGTGCCCATTCCCCGATCCCCTCGTCCCCCAGATTTCCGAACCGGTCCGCCGGAGGCGGGTGCCCACACCGGTTCGTTCGTCTCCCAACCTAACCGGTCGGAAGTCGCCCTGTCAACTCCTAATTGACTCGGGCAGCCTCGGCACTTAACTCGTAGGCGCCCCGGTAGTCGCCGCTCTCGGCCCGGAGGTCGGCCCACTCCCCGAGGAGGTCGCGGAGGCGGCCCTGGCTCGACCCCCCGCGGGCGATGGCCGCGGCCGCCGCGTATCGCTCCTCGGCCCCGGCGTGATCCCCGCGCGAGCGCTGGACGCGGGCCGCGGTGAGCTGCGCCGCCATCTCCGCGAGCCGGTTGCCGCTCTCGCGGGCCAGCTCGTGCGAGCGCGCCGCCAGGGCCATGGCCCGATCGTGCTTCCCCCCGGCCAGCGCGATCTGGGCCTCGGTGTCCATGACGGCGGCGAGGAACCGGTCGTCCCCGACCGATGCGAACTGCTCGTGCGCCTCGGCCGCCAGCTCGGCGGCCCGGTCCAGGTTGCCCAGCGCCAGGTAGGCCAGGGCGAGGTCGTTCTCGATGGTCGCCGACTCGAACGGCGCCCCGGCCGCGCGGTAGAGGGCCAGGCCCTGCTGGCCGACCCGGATGGCGGCCTCCACGTCGCCGGTCTCGCGGTAGGAGATGGCCAGGTTGAACAGGTAGTTCGCCCGCCGGCGGTCGTCGAGGTCGTCGGCCAGCCCGCGGGCCTGCTCGAGGTAGGCCAGGGACCGGGCGTGCTCTCCGACCCGGGACTCGACGGCCGCCAGGGCGGTGAGCACCCGCATCTCGAACTCGGGCTCGACCTGGAGGCCGTCGCGGACCTGGCGCAGGAGGGCGAGGAGTTGGGTGCGGGCATCGGCCTCGTTGTCGGTCAGATAGGTGCCGTATGCGAGCCAGTAGCGCGCCAGCGCGGCATCCGCCGCCCGGCCGAGCGCGGTGAAGACCCGGACGGCCTCCGCGGCGGCGGCAATCGCCTCGCGACCCCGGTCCTGGCGGGCCTCGGCCTCGGCCAGGCCGCGCTGGACCTCGGCCTCGGCCAGCTCGCCGAGCGGCGCGTCGAGCAGGGCGCGATACCCGTCGGCGGCGGCGGCCCAGTCGCCGGTGGCCAGCCGCATGTCGACCTCGAGCCGGGTCCAGGTGGGATGCGGGTCGCCGAGGAAGTGGCTGGGCGGCAGCCCCAGACGGTCGGCCACGTAGTTCAGGGCGATCATCGAGGGCCGGGTGATGCCGTTCTCGAGGGCGCTGATGTAGGCCTTCGTGTAGCGGTCGCCGGCCAGCTGGCTCTGGGTCATCCCGGCCCGGCGTCGCGCCAGGCGGATCTGCCCACCGACGCGCCGCGCCAGCTCGAGGGCAGCGTCCTGCTCCGTCGAATCCGCCGGGGTTCGGGTTCGCGGCATCGGACGGAGTCTACAACGCGTGGCAAGACCTATTTGACCGATTCCGCCGACCTCGTCGGCCCGCCAAAGGTACCCCGTCCCCGGAAGGGTCCCGGTACCCACGGGTCATTGTCGCGGCGGACTTCCGGCGCGAGTGTCAGGGTCCGCGGTTGATTTTCGTCCGATCGGGCGGCCGCACCGAAGACGGGAGACCCGAATGCGCTCCGTCACCACTGGGGGCGGTTGGCCTCGGTAGCACCGCCCAACCATTCGAAATCCGGGGGGAGACGCCACGGTCTGCACATCGGCCGTGGCGTCTTCTTGTGTCCGGCCTTCACCCGAGGGGCGGAAGCTCCTGGCGCAGGCTGAGCGCCGCCTCGAAGAGATCCCCGACCTCGTCGACGCGCCCCGGCAGGGTGCGGACCGTCCATCGATCGGGCCGCAGTTCCGGGTCCTCGAGCTCCTCCCAGCGGATCGGGGCCGACACCGGGGCGCCGGCCGCCGGTCGGGCGCTGTAGGGGGCCACGAGCGTCTTGATCGGCGCGTTCTGCGTGTAGTCGAGGCGGGCCCGTCCCCGGCGGTCGCGTTTCGTCCAGGCCCAGCTGACGAGGTCGGGCACGGTCTGGCCGACCGCCCGTGAGAGCCCTTCGATCCAGTCCCGGGTCTGGTCGAACGAGTAGTGGTCTGCGATCGGGATCCAGACCTGGAGCCCGCGCTTGCCGGTCGTCTTGGGCAGGCCGATGACCCCCAGGTGCCCGAGCGCGGTCCGGAACAGCCGGCCGAGCACGAGCACCTCCTCCCAGGTCGTCGCCTCCCCGGGGTCGATGTCGATGAGCGCGAAGCGTGGCCGCTCCGGGGCCTCGATCGTCGCCGTCCACGGATGGAGCTCGATGGCCGCCTCCTGCGCCAGCCAAGCCAAGGTCGCGACGCGGTCGACGACCACGTACTGCTTGGTCCCCTCGCTGTCGGTGAGCTCGCGGCGACCGATCCACGGCGGGGTGTGGGACGGCAGGTCCTTCTGCCAGAAGCCCTTCTGCTCGACCCCGTTCGGGAAGCGCTGGAGGGTCAGGCCGTGGTGGCGGAGGTGCGGCACGAGCACCTTCCCGACGGTCACGTAGTAGCGCGCCAGATCGCGCTTGGTCACCGGCTCGCCGCCGTCGCCGGCGGGAAACAGGACCTTGTCGAGGTTCGTCATCCGGACGACCTGGCCGCCGATCTCCCACGGGCCTTCCTGCTCCATGCCGTCGAGGGCCGCGAGCTCGTCGGCGCTGGCGGCGGCGGGGGCGCCCGGCGGCTTGGCGGCCGGCGCCGGGGTTCCCCGGCGGGCGCGCCGGATCGGCTCCTCGCGGGCGGTGGCCGTGACATCCCGGTCGCGGGCGAGCCCAAGGAAGGTCGGCTGGCGGAGCAGGCCGTCGGGAGTCCACTCGGCGAACTCGACCCGCGCCACGAGCCGAGGCTCGACCCACCGGGCGCCGCGGACGGCCGGCGGGTTCGGGACCGGCGGGTCCGGACGCTCGGCGGCGGTGAACGCACCCATCAGCTCCCGCCGGATCCGGGCGTCCAGGCCGCTCCCCACCTGGCCGGCATGGACGAAGCCATCGGGCTCATGGACGGCCACGATCAGCGAGCCGATGTCGTCCCGGCTCCCCTGGCGCGGCAGCCAGCCGACGATGGCGACGTCCTGCTCGGCGCGGACCTTGATCTTCACCCAGTCTCCCGAACGCTCGCCGGGCCGGTACCGGCTCATCCGTCGCTTGGCGACCACGCCCTCGAGGCCGCCCGCCAGCGCGGCGTCCAGGAACGCGTTGCCCTCTCCCGCGACGTGGGTCGCGAACTGGACGATCGCGTTGGGACGGAGGACACGTCGGAGGAGCCGCTTGCGGCTCTCGAGCGGCACGTCGAGGAGCGACTGGCCGTCGAGGTACAGCAGGTCGAACGCCTGGTAGACGATCGGCGCCTTTTCGCGCGGCTTCCCGGCCTCGCCGTCGGACGGCTTCTCCCGCGGCCGGCGACGGCCGGTCGACGCCTCTAGCCCGACGAGCCCGGTTCGCTCCTGGAGCGCCGAGAAGCTCGGCTTGCCATCCGGACCCAGGGCAACCACCTCCCCGTCGACGACGGCCTCCCGGGCGTCGATCCAGGGAGCCGGACCGGAGAGCTCGGGGAAGTACGTCGCCCCGTCGGAGCGGTTGCGAGTCCACAGCTTCGCCCGTCCGTCGCGGATGACGGCCTGGATCCGGTAGCCGTCCCATTTCACCTCGTGGAGCCAGCTCTCGTCCTCGTACGGGTGGTCGCCGGCGGTCGCGAGCATCGGCGCGGTGAACTCGGGGAGCTTCGCCTCTCGGGCCGCCGAAAGGTCGAGCGGAGGCTCGGGGGCAGGTGCCGGCGCCTCGAATCGCGGATTCGCGCCCGCGGCCAGCTCGTCGTTCGTCCGCCCCGTCTTCACGCTCCTCGGCTGTCGCTCGGCGTCCCAGCCCGCCTCGGCGTGCTCGTCGCGCTTGTGGATCAGGAGCCACGGGTCCCCGCCCTCGGCCCGGCCCTGCTCGTCGACCCGGCCGCGGGTCTTCACCAGCGTGTAGCGGCCCCGGAGCCGTTCGCCGTGGAGCCGGAACTTCAGCTCGCCGGCAGCCACCGCGGCCGCCGGCGCATCGGTCTCCTCCGGCTCCCAGGTGCCCCAGTCCCAGACGATCATGTCGCCCGCCCCGTACTGGCCCTTGGGGATGACCTCCTCGAACTCGAGGTATTCGATCGGGTGGTCCTCGGTCTTCATCGCCAGCCGCCGCTCGTCGGGGTCGAGGGTCGGACCGCGGGGCACCGCCCAGGAGGCCAGGACGCCGTCGATCTCGAGGCGGAGGTCGTAGTGGAGGCGGGTGGCCCGATGGCGCTGGACGACGAATCGGCCGCTCGTCGTCAGCGGCGCTCCCCCGGCCGGCTCCGGGGTCTTCGCGAAGTCGCGCCTGGACCGATAGGTCTCGAGCGGCATCCGTCAGTCAGCCCCGACGACCGCCAGCGCCGACACCAGCGCATCCACCTGGTCGACCACAGCCGCGGCCCCGGCCTGGCGTAGGTCGTCGGCGGAGGCCGCGCCGGTCGTGACCCCGACCGGGACCATCCCGGCCGCGACCGCGGCCAGGGCGTCCCAGCGTGAGTCGCCGACGCACCAGCACGCCGACGCGGCGACGCCCAGCCGCTCGGCGGCCGCCATGAGCAGGTCGGGCTCGGGCTTGGCCCGTTCGACCGCCAGCCCGTCCACCACGAGCGGCTCGCGCGCGAGAGCCAGGGCGGCCACCGAGACGCTGACCTGCTCGGGCCGCGAGGACGTGGCGATGGCCCACGGGATGGACGCCTCCTCGAGCGTCCGGAGGAACGCCGCCACTCCGGGGAGCGGGCGCGGGTCGGTGTTCAGCTCCCCGTAGATCGCGCCCGCCCGTCGGTCGACGGCCCTGGCGTCCGCGGTTCCGAGCGGCTGGCCCGCTCGCTGGGCGACCTGCTCGGCCAGCCACGCCCCGTCGGAGCCAATGAGCGAGGCCACGTGGTCGCGATCCGCGGCGATCCCGAACTCCGCGAACGTCCGGAGCCAGGCTGCGACCCGGGTCGGCACGGTGTCCACCAGCGTCCCGTCGAGGTCGCAGACGACCGCCGCGGGCGGTGGCAGACCGAGGTCGTGCGCCGAGGCCATCGGTCTACGATAGCCGTCGTATGGCGTCGGAGTTCCGGGCCCTCTGGCCGCTCGACCCCGCGATCGACTTCCTGACCCACGGGACGTTCGGGGCGGCCCCGACCGCCGTCCTGGACGCCCAGACCGCGTTCCGCCAGCGGATGGAAGCCGATCCGATCGCGTTCTTCTCGCGGGACCTGGAGCCCATGCTGGACGCGGCCCGCGCCTCCCTGGGCGCGTTCGTCGGCGCCGACCCGGACGACCTGGCGTTCACCGACAACGCGACGACCGCAGTGAACGCCGTGCTCCGCTGGCTGCCCCTCGAGCCGGGCGACGAGCTGCTGACCACCGACCATGAGTACAACGCCTGCCGGAACGTCCTCGCCGCCGTGGCCGCGACCACCGGCGCCCAGGTGGTCACCGTGCCGCTCCCCTTCCCGACCGCCGGCCCGGAGGACGTCCAGGCCCGGATCCTGGCCGCGGTCACGCCCCGGACCAGGCTCGCGGTGCTCGACCACATCACCTCGGCCACCGCCCTCGTCTTCCCGATCGAGGAGCTCGTCGCCGAACTGGCCGCACGCGGCGTCGACACGCTCGTCGACGGTGCTCACGCGCCGGGCCAACTGGACGTGAATGTCGATCGGCTCGGGGCCGCGTACTACGCCGGCAACCTCCACAAGTGGGTCTGCGCCCCGAAGGGCGCCGGGTTCATCCACGTCCGGCGGGACCGCCAGGCCGGCTACCACCCGCTGGTCGTCAGCCACGGGGCCAACTCGGACCGGACCGACCGGTCCCGCTTCCGGCTCGAGTCAGACTGGACCGGCACCCGCGACCCGACGGCGTGGCTCGCTGTTCCGGTGGCCATCGACTACATCGGCGGCCTGCTCCCCGGCGGCTGGTCCGCGGTCCGGCTTCGCAACCGCGACCTGGCGCTCCGGGCCCGCGACCTGCTGTGCACCGCGCTCGCGACCACCGCCCCGGCGCCGGACGCGATGATCGGGTCGATGGCCAGCGTGCCGCTCCCCGAGGTCGAGGTGGCGGGGCGGGTCCAGGGCGTGGACCTGTACGGCGACCCGGTCCACGACGGGCTCCTGGCCCGTGGCCTGCAGGTGATGGTGACGCCCTGGCCCCAACGCCCGGGAGACGGCCCGTGGCGCCGGCTGATCCGGATCAGCGCCGCGCTCCACAACGACCTCGAGCAGTTCGAGCGGCTGGCCAGCGCCCTCCTCGAGGTCCTCACCGAGCGCCCGGCCACCGCCACCGGCTGAGCGGACCGCGACCCGTGCCCATCGACCCCGGCGCGCTCGATCCCAACCCGCTGGTCACCCTGGGCGCCTGGATTGCCGAGGCTGAGGCGGCCGGCCATCGGCTGCCGAACGCGTTCGCCCTGGCCACGGCCGATGCCGACGGGCACCCATCGGTCCGGATGGTCCTCCTCGGTGGCCTGGACGAGACCGGCCTTGCGTTCTACACGAACCTCGGCAGCGCCAAGGGCCGGGAGCTGGCCGCGAACCCCCGCGGTGCCGCGGCGTTCTGGTGGGAGCAGACGAATCGCCAGGTCCGGGCCAGCGGATCGGTCCATCCGGTCGAGGCCGGCGAAGCCGATGCCTACTGGGCCGGGCGACCGCGCGGGCACCAGCTCGCCGCCTGGGCATCGGCCCAGAGCCAGCCGATCGCCGATCGCGCCGCCCTCGAAGCGCAGGTCGGCTCGATCGAAGCTCGGTACGCGAAGGGCGAGCCCGTCCCGCGTCCCGCGTTCTGGGGCGGCTACCGGCTCGTGCCGGGGGTCGTCGAGCTCTGGGAGAGCCGGGAGGACCGGCTGCACGATCGGATCGAATATCGGCGCCGCCCGGACGGCGGCTGGGAGCGTCGGCGGCTCCAGCCCTAGGTCGGGAGGTGGTGCTCCCGGCGGTGGAGGCGGGCGATCAGCGCGTTCATGAGAGGGATCGCCATCTCCGGGTACTCCTTGAGGAGCGCGGTGAACTCCCAGGCCACGAACAGGATGCAGTCGGTCTCGTCGTCGGCGACGACCGTCGCGCTGCGCGGATGCTCCTCGATGAGGGCCAGCTCCCCGAAGAAGTCGCCCGGCACGAGGTGGGCGACCGGCTGCCCCTCGGCATCGGCGCGCTCGACGTGGACCTTGCCGCTCAAGATGATGTACAGGGCCGAGGCGGGCGCGCCCTCGCGGACGATCGTCTCCCCGGCGGCGTAATGGCGGTGCTTGCCCTGCTCGGCGAGGCGCTTGATCGTCTTCCGGTCGATGCTCGACAGGAGCGGCGTGGCGGCGAGGGCGGCTTCGACGTCCATGGCCGCCAATGGTAGCGCCGGGCGGTTGGCGCGGGAAGGTCCCGGCGCGGGGCGCCGGACCCGGCTCAGTGGCCGATCAGGGTCACCCGGACCAGGCCGCGGAGTTGCTCGGCGTCGGCCTCGCGGTCGAGTCGTCGGTTGCGGTGGCGGCGGCGCAGGAGGCGGATGTACCCGGCGGTCCCGGCGATCAGGCCCGCCATGGTCAGGAGAACGATCATGGGATCAGCCGGCAGGAACGGCATGGGCGCAGCGTGGTGGTCGGGCGATGCGGCCGATATGGTCCGAAGGTACCGAGGACGCCCGTCACTTTGGCCGCGGGTTCGTCAGAAGGGTTTGGTCACCATCAGGACGACGATCACGAGGACGAGGACGGTGGTCACGATCCCCAGCGTGGTCGAGCGGCTGGCCGCCGCCCGGTAGGCCTCCGAGGTGACGTCCTTCTCGGCCTCGGCCAGCTGGCGGCGGATGGCCGGCCCGAACAGCGCAATGCCGATGACCGCGGTCGCGATGTACAGGCCGATGGCGGCCAGGATCCAGCCGGTCGTGAAGCTGAACGCCCCGCCGAGGACCATGAGGACCCCGGTGATCAGGAGCACGATGTACCCCGGATTGGCGATCCGGTTGTCGATCGTCCGGACGGTCCGGATGACGAAGACCACCCGGTCCGGGTCGGTGCCGGCGGCGCGGAACCAGATCGCGTAGGTCAGGTTCGCGCCGACCGCGACGATGGCCGCCAGGACATGGATGAGGAGCAGGATCGGCATGTCAGGCCGGCGTGGCCTCCCGGAGGGCGCAGCCGGCCGCCCGGGCGTCCTCGGCCAAGCGGTGGAGGGCCTCGTCATCGGTCGCGCTGTTCCGGATGAGGCCCATCACCCGGTCGAGACCGGCCTCCCGGTGGCCGGCCAGGAGCTCGGCCCGGGGCGCCCCCTCGGCGACCAGGTCCTCGCGGCTGATGTTCAGCGACAGGCGGAGGGACGCCGGGTCGCGGCCGATCTCCTCGCAGCGGCTGTTGATGACCGGCCGGGCCGCCGTCACCTCGGCCGGGGTCAGCCAGTCCAGGTTCAGCTCGTCGGCGTGGCGGGCCGCCAGCCGCCAGGTCACGTTGGGGCCGTTGCCGCCGACCATGATCGGGACCCGCGGCTCCTGGAGGCCGCGCGGGACGTTGATCGCGTCCTGCACCTCGGCGTGCGTCCCCGCGTACGTCGCCCGGCCGGGGGCCAGCATCCGGGTGATGATCTCGAGGTGATCGGCGAGGATCGCGAGCCGGGTCTTCGTGTCGGGGAAGCCGTAGCCGTAGGCCAGCCACTCGTCCTCCTTCCAGCCCGCCCCGATGCCCAGCTCGGCCCGCCCGCCGCTGGCCACGTCCAGCGTTCCGATCATCTTGGCGGTGAGGGCCGGGTTCCGGAACCCGGTGCAGATGACAACGTGGCCGAGGCGCACCCGTGACGTCGTGGCGGCGATGGCCGAGAGGGTGACGAACGACTCGAAGGTCAGCTCGTCGGTCGGCTCGGGCACGGTCTGGAAGTGGTCGAAGACCCAGACCGACTCGAAGCCGATCTCCTCGGCCTGACGGGCGAGGAACAGGGTCCGCTCCCACGCCCGGCGGGAGTCCCACCCGTCGTACTCGCCGGTCCATCCCTGCGGCAGGACCACGCCCACATGCATCCGCCCAACCATAGCCGGACCCGTGCCCTGACGCGGGCGCTAGGACATCTCGGCGCGCTCAGACCGGTTTGGCGGTCGCTTGCGGACGACGCGGCGCGGACCGGTCGCCGGTCCCGATCGGAGCCGTGGGACGTGGCCGCTCCAGCGGTAAGCACCCACCCCGCCGCGGGGTGGCGTGAGGCCCACCCGACGTCGCAGCCGGGCAATCATCTGCCGGCGCGTTGGCCGCATGGCGTGCTCAACTACGATCCATCGCTCTCGACGCGCGGCAGCGTCGGCCTCCCCGACCTGTGCCGCCAGGCGGTCGCAGAGCTCGCCGGTCCCGAGAATCTCGAGCGCCTCCTCCGGCCGGAGCTCACTCTCGACCCGGGCCAGGAACTGCCGGATGTGCTCGGTTCGACGCGCTGCGGCATCGTCCCCGCCACGACCTCCCCCGCCGTGTCGCGTCCGTGGGTCGTGGCGCACGTGGTGGGTTGATCGTTCGTGGGCGGGAATCCCGGACCGGATGGTCGTGTCCACGGCCTCGTCGCGCCAACGCCAGACGACCGCGCCGTTGGCATCGATCCAGACCAGGGCGAAGCGGTGCGGAGGCGTGGGCGGGGTCTCGGCCTCATGCGTCACCATGCTGACCGCATCGTGGTCCTCGCCTCGCCAGCACACGAGGGGCCAGTCGTCATTCGGACGCGGGCCGGACGGCCCCATCGGGGAGGGCCGAGGCGCGCTACCGTGCCTCCACACGGCCATTGGAGGGGCTTGTGAGCTGGACGGAGCGATACGGCGACAAGATCGAGACCCCGACGCAGGCGGTGCGGCGGGTCCGGCACGGGTCGCGCGTGTTCATCGGTTCCGGAGCCGGCGAGCCGCAGTCGCTGGTTCGTGCCCTGGCCGCGCGGGAGAACCTGGACGACACCGAGATCGTGCACATCATGACCCTCGGGGTGGCTCCGTACACCGCGCCCGCCTTCGACCAGCGGTTCCGGCACAACGCCTTCTTCATCGGTGCCAACACCCGCGACGCCGTGAACCAGGGCCGCGCCGACTACACGCCCGTGTTTCTCTCGGAGATCCCGCGCCTGTTCCGCGACGGGCGGATCGTGATCGACGTGGCGCTCATCCAGGTCTCGGCGCCGGACGAGCACGGCTACTGCAGCTACGGGGTCTCGACCGACATCGTGAAGTCGGCGGCGGAGAGCGCCAGGGTCGTCATCGCGGAGGTGAACTCCCAGGCGCCACGCGCCCTGGGTGACTGCTTCATCCATGTTCGCGACATTGCGGCGTTGGTGCCGTGCGACGAACCGATCCTCGAGGCACCCCAGCTCGCCGACGTGGAGCTGGCCTCGGAGATCGGCCGCCATATCGCCGGACTGGTCGAGGATGGCGCGACCCTCCAGCTGGGGATCGGCCAGATCCCGGATGCCGTCCTGCGCCACCTCGGCGACCGGCATGACCTGGGAATCCACACCGAGATGTTCTCCGACGGCGTTCTGCCCCTGATCGAGGCGGGCGTCATCACCAACGCCCGCAAGACCCTCCATCGCGGAAAGATGGTGGCGTCCTTCGTACTCGGCTCACGGGCGCTGTACGACTTCGTCGACAACAACCCGATGGTGGAGTTCCACCCCACCGAGTACGTGAACGACCCGTTCGTCATTGCGCAGAACGAGCGGATGGTGGCCATCAACGCGGCGCTCGAGGTGGACCTCACCGGCCAGGTATGCGCCGACTCCCTGGGACCGCTCTTCTACAGTGGGATCGGCGGCCAGGTCGACTTCGTCCGGGGCGCGTCCCGGGGAGTCGGGGGGAAGGCCATCATCGCCCTGCCTTCGACCGCCGACGGCGGGACGGTGTCGAGGGTCGTACCCACGCTCAAGCCCGGCGCCGGAGTCGTCACCAGCCGTGGCGACGTCCACTACGTGGTCACCGAGTACGGCGTGGCCTATCTGCACGGCAAGTCCATCCGCGAACGCGCCACCGCCCTGATCGCGATCGCCCACCCACGCTTCCAGCCGTGGTTGCTCGCCGAGGCCAAGGAGCGCCACCTGATCTATGCCGACCAGGTCGAACCGCTCTTCTCGGTGCCGGTCTACCCCGAGCACCACGAGCGGTGGCTCGACCTCGAGGATGGGCGACGGGTGCTCATGCGACCGGTCCGGATGGCCGACGAGCCCGCCCTGCGCGAGATGTTCTACGCCCTGTCGGCCGACACGGTGTACCACCGCTTCTTCCAGATGCTGCCGACGATGCCTCACCAGCGGCTCCAGGAGTGGCTCCGCGTGGACTATCGGCGCCAGATGGTGATGGTCGTGACGAGCGGGATCGAGGGCGACGAGGCCATCGTGGCCATGGCTCGCTACGACCTCGATAACCAATCCAACCTCGCCGAGGTCGCGTTCGTGGTCCGCGACGACTTCCAGGGGCACGGGCTCGGGACGCACCTGCTCGGCGCCCTGACCGACGCGGCCCGCGAGGCCGGCATCGCCGGCTTCACCGCGTCCGTGCTGGCCGACAACACCGCCATGCTGCGCGTCTTTCACGGCGCCTTTCCGGCCCTCGAGAGCCGGCTCGAGGATGGGACCTACGAGATCACCATGCGGTTCGGCCCCATGGCCGCCACCCCGGGCCCGACGCCGGGAGGACCGTAGGTCAGCCGCCCCGGACGGCGGCGTGGGCGCGAATCGCCGCCGGAGTGGCCGCCTGGATCTCGGCGGGGTCGTCGGCGCCGACCAGGCCGAGCAGCAGATCCTGGTAGGCCTTCGCCTCGCGGACCGGGTCGGGGCCGGCCGCGGGATCGGCGGTCAGCGACATCGGCCGATTCCACGGGAACGGGCCGGACGTCCCACTCCATGGGGCCCAAAAGCACCACCAGCCGCAACCGGCCTCCGGCATCCTGTCCGTGGACACGCATGAGCCACAACAGGAGCCTCACCATGAACGCGCAACTAGATGGCCGGGTGGCACTCGTCACCGGGGCGGCACACGGGATCGGGGCTGCATCGGCGCGACGGCTGGCCGCCGGCGGGGCGACCGTCGTCCTGACCGACGTCCTTGACGACGAGGGCCAGGCCCTCGCCGATCATCTCCAGGCCGAGGGCCACACCGCGGTCTACCACCACCTCGACGTGGCCGACGAGGCGGCCTGGGCGTCGGTGGTGGCGGAGACCGCGCGGCAGTTCGGACGGCTCGACATCCTGGTCAACAACGCTGGCATCGGCACCCTGGCCGACGTCGAGCAGGAGACGGTCGAGGGCTGGGACCGGCTGATCGGGATCAACCAGCGCGGCGTGTGGCTGGGCATGCGCGCCGCGGTGCCGGTCATGCGGACCGGCGGAGCAGGCTCGATCATCAACGTGAGCTCGATCTTCGGGGCGGTGGGTGGATTCGGCGGATCGGTCGCCTATCACGCCAGCAAGGGCGCCATTCGGCTCATGACCAAGAACGCGGCCATCCGCTACGCGACCGAGGGGATTCGCGTCAACTCGGTGCATCCGGGCTTCATCGACACCCCCATGGTCGAGCAGGTAAAGGGCACCGAGATCGAGCAGCTCATCGTCGCCAACACGCCGATGGGCCGCATGGGCCGGTCCGAGGAAGTTGCCGAGGTGATCGCCTTCCTGGCCACCGACGCCGCGTCCTACATGACCGGCTCCGAGGTGTACGTAGACGGCGGGTGGACCGCCAGGTGACTCGGTAGGCTGAGCCGATGACCGGCACGGTCGCCCCGCACCGCGGGACGGCGGCCGAGGTCGCGTCCGCGCTCGGGGTCGACCCGCGAGTCGGCCTGTCCGCGGCCGAGGCCGCCGTTCGACACGTCGAACGGGGACCGAACGAGCTGGAGGCCGCCGCGCCGCCGAGCGTCTGGCGCGCGCTGGTGGACGCGGTGACCGAGCCGTTCGTCCTGATGCTCATCGGGGCCGGCGTGCTGGCGGTCGTGCTCGGGGAGGTTCGAGACGGCGCGCTGATCCTGCTCGCCGTCATCCCGATCATCGGTGCCGACGTCGCGACGACCTACCGGGCCGAACGGGCGCTGGACGCCCTCCGCCGCGCCAACGCGCCGCACGCCCGAGTCCGGCGTGACGGGGAGCCAATCCAGATCCCGGCGCGCGAGGTGGTGGTCGGAGATGTCGTGATCCTCGCGATCGGGGACGTGGTGCCGGCCGACGTGCGGATCACGAGCGCGCGGGCGCTGCTGGTGGATCGCAGCGCTCTCACCGGTGAGTCGCTCCCGGAGCCGGCCCGGGTGGAAGCCGATCCGCCCGATGCCACGCTCGCCGAGCGGCGGTCGATGGCCTACTCCGGGACCAGCGTCGTCGGCGGAAGCGGTGAGGGCGTCACGGTCGCCATCGGAGCGGAGACCGAGGTCGGCGCGGTGGCCGGGACCCTGACTGGTGGCCGCTCCCGCTCCCCCCTCGAGCGCGAGCTCGACCGCCTGGTCCGGATCCTGCTCGTCGTGGCCGCCGGGCTCGTGGTCATCACGGTCGGCCTCGGCTTCCTTCGTGGCAACCCCGCGGGCGAGAACGTCCTGGCCGGGGTGGCGGCTGCCGTCGCGGCCATTCCCGAGGAGCCGCCGATCCTGCTGGCCGTGATCCTGGGCCTGGGCGCCTATCGCCTCCTTCGGCGGGACGTCCTGGTCCGCCGGCTGAATGCCCAGGAGACCCTGGGAGCTGTGGACCTGATCCTCACCGACAAGACCGGGACCCTGACCGCGAACCGCCTCAGCGTGGCTTCGGTCCGGACGCCCAACGGAGAGCTGACCGGGGTGGCGCGGGTCGAGGTGCTGGAGGAGGCCCTCCGGGCCGAGGCCGAGGCATGGCACGAGGGACGCGGCGGCCGGGCCGGAGCCTTCGCCCGAGCCCTCCGTGATGCGATCGCCGTGGCCGCTCCGGTACCGGAGCTCGATCCGGACGAGCTCCTCGAGGCCGACCCGCCCTCCGACCAGCAGCCGTTCGCGCGAACGCGCTGCCTGGATGCGCGCGGGCTTCGAGACCTGGCGCTGGGTGCCCCGGAGGCGGTGCTCGGCCTCGCTCGCGACGGCGTGGATCCCGCGGTCGGCGAGGTGGACCTCGCCGCCTGGGACCGGGTCGTGTCCGAGCAGGCCGACCAGGGCGGACGTCTCCTGCTCCTGGCCCGACGCGTCGAGGGAGACGCCTGGCGGCCGCTCGCCGCGCTCGTCTTCTCCGACCCGTTGCGCCCCGAGATCCGGGATGCGCTCACCCTGGCGGGCGAAGCCGGGATCCAGGTGGTGATGGTCACCGGCGACCATCCGAC
>DATBIW010000143.1:0-8209 GCA_036556745.1 Candidatus Limnocylindria bacterium
TTCCCGGTAGCGGCCGATGTGGAACAGCGAGGCAGGCACCGCCTCTTCGCCGGGCGCGGTCGGGATGTGCTCGGGGAGGTCCTCGACCCGGTAGCGCAGGATCAGGAACGTGACCCCGTAGATGAGGGCGTTCAGCCAGAACGCCGTCGGCCCGAGAGCCGAGTACAGGAAGCCGGCGACCACCGTCCCGACCCCCACCCCGCCGAGGGTGGCCACCTCGAAGCGGGCCACCACCCGGCCCCGCAGGGCCTGGTTCTGGGACGTGGCGATCGCGATGTAGCCCAGCGCGGCCGGGACGCTGGCGGCCGCCGCCGCGCCCTCGAGGAAGCGGGTGCCCGCCAGGAGCGGGACGTTCGTCGTCAGGGCGGTGGCGATGACCGCCACCGCGCCCATGATCGGCCCCGGCTGCATGAGCCGGTGCGTGCCGAACCGGTCGGCGAGCACCCCGAAGAACGGGGAGAGGATCAGCTCGGCGGCGAAGTACAGCGCGCCCATGACGCCCGCCACGGACGCGGAGACCTCCTCGCCGCCGTACAGCGGCAGGTCGGCGAGGTAGTAGAGGAGCAGAGCGCCGGTGAGGCCGGTCGAGAACCGCAGGGTGAAGTTCCCGAAGAGGACAGCGGCAATCGACCCGGTCACAGCGTCGGACGAGTCTACGGGAGCCCGGTGAGCTAGGCCGCCTCCTCGACCACGTCGTCCGGGGGCGTGGCATTCGGCTCCGGTTCGTCCGGCGCGTGGCGCCGACGCCACACCAGGGCCGCCCCGCCGATGCCCAGCAGGACCACGAAGCCGCCGACGCCCAGCCGCTCGCGGCCGTGACCCTCGGCCTCCTCGAGCACGGTGAGGACCGCCTCCGCGTGCTCCCCGGCCGCGCCGTGGTCACCGGCCTCCCACGCGTCGCGGGCCGCGGCGAGGTCCACCTCGGGCTCGCTGGCCAGCAGCCCGACCCATTCGATCGGGTCGGGGTCCTCGGCCAGGCCTCGGGTCGCGTCGGCCAGCTGCTCGAGGGCGAACAGCTCCTTGTTGGCCTCGGTCAGGGCCGCGTCCAGGCCCTCGGTGCCCTCGAAGGCCTCCCGCAGCTGGTCGGGTGGGTCGAGCCCCAGCTCCGCGGCCAGGGCTTCGAGGTCCGCGTTGAGCTCGAGGACCCGCTCCGCGGTGTCCAGGTGGGCCGCGACGTCGTCGAACTGCCAGCTTCCCAGGTCGTAGCGCACGATCTCGGGCAGCTCCCACTCCTCGGCGGTGGCCACCACCGCCGCGTACCGATCGCGGGTCGCCGCCCGCACCGCCATGAGCGCCTCGTCGTCGTCGTCGACCACCCAGGCCAGCCAGAGATCGTCGTAGTCGGCGCCGGTCCGTTCCTCGAGCAGGTCGAGGAGGAGCTGCCACCCCGCCTGTCCGGCGGCGACATCCTCGCGGGGCCCTCCATCCCCGTGGACCGGCTGGTAGGCCATCTCGCCCGCGTCCGCCGCCTGCCAGACCTCGCGGAGCCCGGCGAGATCGGTCCGCTCGGCGATGAGCTGCGCCACGTGGAACGACGCCGCGTAGGCGTAGGCCTCGACGTCCTGGCTCTCGGCGCCAATCGCCCCCCAGTCGCTCAGCGGGATCTGCGACGCCAGGAGCACGTCGGTGAGGGCGAAGGTCTCGCCGCTGACGCCGATCATCTCCGCCGACTCGACCGCGTAGAACTCGGCCCACGCCTCGCCGATCCATCGGTCGTCGAACAGCTCGGTGTTGAACCACACGTGCGCCGCCTCGTGGAGGGTGACCGTGCCATCGGCGTCGTAGCGGACGTTGATCTGCTCGGTGGACCGGTCGTAGATGCCGGCGTAGTCACCCAGCCGGTTGGCGGACTCCTCGACCTTCAGTTCGCCGGCGACGGGCCAAGGCAGGCCGATCAGCTCGTGGAGCGCGGGCAGGCCGGCGGTCAGCAGGTCGCGCATGCGCTGGCCCCAGTCCGGATCGTCGTCCCACGCCCGGACGACGACGGCCGCCTCCGCCTCGCCCACGCCGACCACGAACGATGTCTCGGTGAAGATCCCGGGCCGCTCCGCCGTCACGTACGCGAACCACGTCCCAGGGTTGGCCACGTCGGCCGTCAGGCTGAGCGAGCCATCGGCATTGGTGGTCTGCACGAGCGGTCCGCCATACGCCTCCGGGGTGAACGTGGCGGGCAGGTGGACGAGCACGCTGTTGCCATTGGCTCCGGGGGTCCCGAAGGCCCACACCGGGAAGGCGACGATGCTGTGCCCGATCCGGAAGTCGCGATCGGCCGCCCCACCGGGGTCGATCATGTCGAAGGTGACCTGGTACTCGTAGGTGTCGCCCAGGAAGACCTGCTCGGAGAAGCCGATGTCGATGCGGATGGCGTCGGCGACCGGGGTGACCGTGATCGGCAGCTCCGTCTCGTCGGCGGTGGCCGCCACGTTGCTCGAGCCCGGCGGGATGGCGATCGAGAGGCCGGCGTAGTAGACCGGGCCCTTCGGCGCATCTTCCTCGAACGACGTCGAGACCGCGTCGATGGTGACGTGGACGCGGGCCTCCTCGGGGAGGACCTCGTAGGTCGCGTCCATGACCGTCACGAGCCCCTCTCCGGCGCGAACCGTCGACGGACCGAGGGGCAGCAGCGTGGCCGCCGCGACCAGCGCGAGCACGGCGCCGGCCAACGGTCGCGGTCGGGACATCAGGTACAAAGTACCGCGCCGCGCCCAATGGCGCGACGCGGCGGGTAGGAGATCGGGGTCAGGCCCCGATCAGGCGGAAGCGGCGAGGGTGTCGAGCCCGAACGCGGTCTCGAGGGCGGCCATCGGTCGGAAGCCGACCGCGGCGCGCGGAGGAGTGCCCTTCTGGAAGTAGGCGACCGTGGGGATGCTCATGATCCCGTAGTGGGCCGCGGTGTGCGGGTTTGCGTCGACGTCGAGCTTGTAGACGTCGACCTGGCCCGCGTACTTCTCGGCGATCTTGTCGATCTCCGGGGCGACGAGGCGACACGGACCGCACCAGGCGGCCCAGAAATCGACGATCACCGGCTTCGCGGCCTGGAGGACGAGCTGCTCGAAGGTCGCGTCGGTGACCTCGGGAACGTTGGACGACATGTGCGAATGGGTTCCTTTCGTGGACTGGACGGGGAGGCCGGTCAGCCGACCCGCTGGAGCGCGCCGACCAGGTCCATGACGCTGTCGTCGGCAATGCGGTAGAGAACGGTGCTGCCCTGGCGCCGGGTGGCGACGATGCCGGCTGAGCGCAGGATGGACAGGTGCTGGCTCATGTTCGGGACCTGGCACCCGACGTCGCGGGACAGGTCGCCGACCGAACGCTCGCCGCCATCGGCGAGCAGCTCGAGCACGCACAGCCGCTTCGGGTCGCCCAGGGCTTTTGCCACGGCCGCCGAACGGTCGCGCTGCGCCCCCGAGCTGGGAAGGGTCGTCGTGCTGGCCATCGGATCCCATCCTATCGGTAGTTGCGCAATTGCGCAAGTACTGAGATAGCGGGAAGCCCGGATTTGCTCGAGCTGGCCACCAACGCGACACGAGAGTTGTCACGAACCACGCTCACGATCCGGGCATGACTGTTCACCTGATCTGCCCCTGGTGCGCCGACGAGGTCGCCTTCGAGGTTGACCGCGATTCCGACGAGCTGCTGTGCAGCGCGTGCGGGACCAGCTTCGACTTCGCCCCCGATCCCGTCGTGACCTACGCCCTGCTGTACGAGGCCGCCTGAGCCTCAGCCGCGGGGCGTGGCGATGATCTCGATCCGCTCGATCCGATCCCCAGGGTTCGGGTCTCGGCCGGGATCGCGCTCGCGCAGGCCGTTCACCACGTCCATCCCCTCGGTCACCCGGCCGAACACGGCGTGCTTGCCGTCGAGGTGGGGCGTGGGGCCGAACGTGATGAAGAACTGGCTGCCGTTCGTGTTGGCGCCGGCGTTGGCCATCGACAGGACGCCGGGTCCGTCGTGGCGCCGGTTCGGGCTGAACTCGTCGCGGAACTGGTAGCCCGGGCCGCCGCGACCGGTGCCGGTTGGATCGCCGCCCTGGGCCATGAAGCCGGGGATCACCCGGTGGAAGGTCGTGCCGTCGTAGAAGCCGGCGCGGGCGAGGTTCACGAAGTTCTCGACGGTGAGCGGTGCATCGGCCGCGAACAGCTCGACGGTGAACGCGCCACGCTCGGTGGTCACCCGGGCGGTGTAGTCGCTGGTCAGGTCGAGATCGCCGGACGGCGGCTGGTGGGCCATGGGGCTCTCCTCAGTGCTGGACGTCGATGATGACGCGGCTCGGGCTGGTGACCACCTCGACCCGGATGCACGTGCCCCCGTCGAGGCCCATGTACCACGAGTTCACCGCCTCGTAGTCACCGCGCTCGGTCAGGTGGACGAGCTGCGGGAAGTCGGGGGCGAACTCGGTGGGACCGGTGTACGTCGAGGAGCCGTCGGGCGCCATCTTCGTGGCGCCGTTCAGGGTGATCAGGAACACCGGCGACCCGTTCACGGTCATCGGCAGGTCGCTGGGGTCCTCGTTGAACGGCGGGCGGGTGGTCCGGATCTCGACCGCCGGCGAGCCGGCCTCCTGGTACTCGAACACGATCCGGTCGTAGCCGGTATGGGTGCCCACTCGGACGTCGGCGGTGTGGACGATGGCGCCGCCGGTGGCGGCCACGGTGACCGGCAGGCCGCAGATCCAGCCCTCATCGGTCGGGGTCGGGGTGGCCGACGGAGCCAGGGAGCCATCGGCGCTCGCCGAGGGCTCGGCGGACTCGCTCGGCTCCCCGGAAGCCGACGCCGATGGCTCGGCCGATGCCGACGCGGCCGGCGAGCTGGAGGCGAACGGACCGATCCCGGTGTTCACCCCGAACAGGGGGAGGAGCAGGAAGATGACGAGCACGAGGGCGACCACGCCCAGGATGACCAGCATCACGCGGGTCCAGCTCATGGCTCGGGATGGTACCGCCGATTCCCGGCACAATGCGCCGATGGCCTCCACCGCGACCGCCCCTGCCCGATGGCAGGTGGCGACCGCGCTGGGGATCGTCTACGTCGTCTGGGGCTCGACCTACCTGGGCATCGCGGTCATGGTCGAGACGCTCCCCCCGCTCGTGGCGGCCGGCGTCCGCTACACCACGGCCGGGATCATCCTGCTCGTCCTGCTGATCGCCTGGAACCGGCTCCGCGGCCAGCGGCTCGAGCGGCCGACCCGGATCCACTGGCGGAACTCGGTGATCATCGGCGCGCTCCTGCTGCTCGGCGGGAACGGCGGGGTGGTGCTCGGCGAGCAGTACATCGCGACCGGGATCGCGGCCCTGGTGGTCGCCACCTCCCCGATCTGGATGGCCCTGTTCGAAGCGATCGTCGCCCGGGAGCGTCCCGGCTGGCTGACCATCGCGGGCTTGGTCGCCGGCACGACCGGGGTGGCGATCCTCGTGGTCCCGCTCGAGGGCGCCACGACCATCCACCCGCTGGGCCTGGCGCTGGTCGCGATGGCGGCCATCACCTGGTCGATCGGCGCCGTCTACGCCAAGCGGGTGGAGCTGCCCAAGTCCCCGTTCCAGGGCGCCGGCCTTGAGATGCTGTGCGGTGGGGCGGCGCTGCTGGCCGTCGGCGTGCTGCGGGGCGAGCTCCTGAACGTGGACGTGGGCGCGTTCTCGACCGAGTCGCTGGTCGCGGTCCTGTACCTGATCGTGTTCGGGTCGCTGATCGCGTTCACGGCGTACATCTGGCTGCTGCACCACGTCCCGATCGGCACGGTTTCGAGCACGGCCTACGTGAACCCCATCGTGGCCGTCGCGCTCGGGGTCATCATCCTGAACGAGCCGATGGAGCCGCGGACCTGGCTGGCGGCCGCGATCATCATCGGCGCCGTGGTCGCCATGGTCACCGACCGGCCTCGCGCGGTCTCCGAGGCCGAGCCGTCCGTCGAGACGGAGACCAGGACCGCCTGAGCGAGGGCGCGGATTCGGACTGAACGCCGGGGCAGGCGGCGGGGTACGAACCGGTAGAGGCACGTCCCTCGATGAGCCCCGGCCGCCGCCGGGGCTCATCACCTGCCCGCCGCCGGGGGCACGCGGCTATCATCGGTCCCCCCATGAGCGCGGACCGGCTCGCCAACGCCCTCGATTTCGGGACCGGCACCTCGACCGGCCACCGCGACGGCGTGCGCTGGATCGACTACCAGAACATCAGCTGGAACCCGGTCTTCTGCAAACGCTGCGACATCTGCGTCGACATCTGCCCCAAGGGGACCCTCGTCCTCCGCGACGACGCCATCCTCGAGGAGGAGAACTGCATTCTCTGCGGGCTGTGCGAGCGGTACTGCCCCGACCTGGCGATCGAGATGATCCCGGCGGCGCTGGCCGCCCATGCCGCGAAGGGCGGAGGGGAGTCCGCTCCCGCCGGAGACGAGGGCTGACCCGATGCGCCGCCTGGTCCAGGGAAACGAGGCGGTCTTCCGGGGAGCGGTCGCGGCCGGGGCCTCGTACTACGCCGGCTACCCGATCAGCCCCTCGACCGAGATCCTGAACATCGCCTCCGGCTGGGCGGCGGAGCACCCCGAGTTCGGCTTCCTCCAGGCCGAGGACGAGATCGCGAGCGCCAACGCAGTCATCGGCGCCTCGCTGGCCGGGGCGAAGTCGTTCACCGCGACCTCGGGCCCCGGCTTCAGCCTCATGCAGGAGGCGATCGGCTATGCCCAGAAGGTCGGCGTCGCGTGCGTGTTCGTCGACGTCCAGCGGGTGGGGCCCGCGACCGGGATGCCGACCATGCCCGGCCAGGGGGACATCGCCCAGGTTCGCTACGGGAGCAGCGGCGACTACACCCCGATCGCGTTCTACCCGAACTCGGTCCCCGAGGCGTTCCAGCTGGCCGCGACCGCGTTCAACGTCGCCGAGGAGTCCCAGTCGCCGGTCGTCCTGCTCTCCGACACGTTCGTCGCCCACCTGAACGAGGTCGTCGACCTCGACGAGCTCGAGGCCTCGGTCACCCCCACGCCCCGAACGCTCGCGCCGCTCGCCTCCGACCCGGCCGCCGACCCGCGCTTCTTCGCTGGTGTCCTCATGTACGAGCACGGCCCGAACGCCGGTGAACCCGCGACCGCCGACGCGGACGAGTACATGCGCCAGTTCTACGCGGCCAAGCACCGCCACCAGGAGGTGGCCGCGCGGTATCCGCTCTTCCAGCACGGCTGGAACACCGAGGCCAGCACCCTGATCATCGGCTACGGGATCGTCTCCCGGGTCGCGGCGCCGCTGGCCCCGGACTACGCCCTGTTCCGGCCGATCCGGATCCATCCCATGCTCACCGACGAGCTCCGGGCGATCGCCGACCGCTACGAGACGATCGTGGCAGTGGAAGCCAACGACGGCCAGTACGCCGACATGGCCGAGCTCGCCCTCCGTCGCGAGGTGAAGCGCGTCCCGCTCCTCGGCGGGCGGATCAGCCTCGAGGCGGTGACCGCAGGCCTGGAGCGGGTGCTCGGCGGCGGACCCGGTGAGCCGCCCATCCCGCCAGCGCCCAGCGAGCGGGCGCCGCGCGCCCCGCTGGGGATCGGGTAGCCGCCATGCCCGAGGCAGCCTTCGCCGAGCTCGGCTTCAAGTCGAAGCTGAAGATGGACCTGTTCCCGACCATCTGGTGCCCCGGCTGCGGGATCGGGACGATCATGATCGAGCTGGCCATGGTCCTCGACGAGCTCGGCCTGGACCGCTCGAACACGGTCATCGTGACCGGCATCGGCTGCACGGGGCGGATGGGCAGCTACATGCAGTTCGACGCGGTGTACACCCTCCACGGGCGGACGCTCCCCGTCGCCGAGGCCATCAAGACGGTGCGGCCGGAGCTGAACGTCATCGTGGTCGCGGGCGACGGCGACACCGCGTCCATCGGCGGCAACCACCTGATCCACGCCATCCGGCGCAACGCCCGGGTCACGGTCCTGTGCAACAACAACGAGATCTACGGCCTGACCGGTGGCCAGACCGGCCCGACGACCCCCAACGGGACGAAGACCCTGTCCTCGCCCGGCGGCAACCCGAACACGCCGATCAACCTCCAGGGCATCGTCCGGAGCTCCCCGCACGCGCTGTACGCGCGGACCACGGTCTACCACCAGCCCCAGATGCGGACCGCGATCACGGAGGCGATCCGGCACGACGGGTTCGCGTTCGTGGACATCACCTCGCAGTGCATCGAGAACAACGGGCGCCGGATCGGCTTCGCGAACGCCAAC
>DATBIW010000144.1:0-1884 GCA_036556745.1 Candidatus Limnocylindria bacterium
CACGGCCAGTTTGTCCTCGCGGGTGAACACCTCCCCGTGCGCCGCGAACAGGCGTTCCTCGGCCGCCTGCCAGACGACCTCGGTGTCGAGCAGCAGGCCGTCCATGTCGAAGACGACGGCCCGGTACCGATGCGGCGGCTGAGCGCTCACGCGTCCCCGTTCGCGGTGAGGAACGAGCCGCCGCTGGACGCCAGCTGGCGGAGGAGGGGGACGGCGGCGTACCGGTCGTCCGGGACGGTGGCGGCAAGGCCGTCTAGCGTCGCGACCACCCGGTCGAGCCCACGCGCCTCGCCCCAGGCCAGCGGACCCTGCGGCCAGTTCGTGCCGAGCCGCATGGCGGTGTCGATGGCCGCCGGACGCGCGGTGCGGTCCGCGACAGCGGACGCCGCCTCGTTCACGATCGTGGCCAGGATCCGGTCCGCGATCGCCTCTGCGGCGAGCGGGGAGGGGGCGCCGACTGCGGAGGTGGCCGCGGCGAGCCCGCTCCAGGGCGCGCCGCGTTCCCCATCGGTCCGGTAGTCGTAGAAGCCGCCGTCCGTCTTGCGGCCCAGGCGTCCGGCCTGGACGAGGACGAGCTGGAGCGGGTGCGGCGTGTAGCGCGCCGCGCGGTCGAAGCCGGTCCAGACGGACTGGCTGACGGCGAGGTTCACGTCGGCGCCGATCGTATCGATCAGCTCGAAGGGCCCCATCCGGAAGCCCTCGTCGCGCATGGCGGCGTCAATCGCCTCGATCCCGGCCGAGCCCTCCCCGAGGATCCGGAGCGCCTCGAGGTAGTAGGGCCGCGCGACCCGGTTCACGATGAAGCCGGGCGTGTCGGCGGCCTCGACCGGGGTCTTGCCCAGCCGCCCGGCGAGCGCGGTGGTGGTGGCCACCGCCGCCGGATCGGTCCCCTGCGCGGCGATAACCTCGACCAGGGCCATCAGCGGCACCGGGTTGAAGAAGTGCATCCCGACCACCCGCTCCGGATGGGTCGCTGCGGCCACCGCGATCTCGGCGACCGACAGCGACGAGGTGTTCGTGGCCAGCACCGCGGTCGGGGCGGCCGCTGCGTCGAGACGGCGGAACGCGTCCCGCTTCAGGTCGAGGTCCTCGGGAATGGCCTCGACCACGAACCCGGTGGCGGCGAGGTCCGCCACCGACCCCGACTCCCCGATCCGGGCGAGGGCCGCATCGGCCAATCCGGCATGCAGCTGGCCCTTCGCCACCTTGCGCTCGAGGAAGCCCCCGATCCGGTCCCGTGCCCGGTCGAACGCGCCGGCTACCGGGTCGAGCAGGGCGACCTCCAGCCCCGCTTCGGCGGCCACCTGGGCAATCCCCGCCCCCATCGTCCCCGCGCCGAGGACGCCGATCCGGGTCAGCTCAGCCAAGTCCGGCGCTCAGTGCCCGGTGAACCGCGGATCGCGCTTCTCGGCGAACGCGGCCAGCCCTTCGGCGTGGTCGTCCGTCCCGCCGGCGACGTCCTGGAGCGCGGCCTCGTACGCCATCGAGGCGGCCAGGTCGGCGTCCTCGGCCTGGGCGATCGATCGCTTGGCCAGTCCGATGGCCGCCGTCGGCGCCGCGGCCAGCCGACGGGCGACCTCGCGGACCCCATCCGCGAACTCGGTGGGCGCGAAGACGGCGTTGACCAGCCCGGCCGTGGCCGCCTCGGCGGCCGACATCGGCTCGCCGAAGAACATCAATTCGGCAGCGCGGTGGCGGCCCAGCGCCCGGACCAGGGTCCGGGTCGAGCCCGAGTCGGGGATCAGGCCGATCCGGACGAAGGCCTGGATGAACCGGGCATCCTCGCTGGCGTAGACCAGGTCGCAGGCGAGCGCAATGCTCACCCCGGCCCCGGCGGCGACGCCGTTGACCGCGGCCACCACCGGCTTCGGCAGCTCGCGGATC
>DATBIW010000145.1:0-61205 GCA_036556745.1 Candidatus Limnocylindria bacterium
GCGTGATCGCGAAGCACGAGTCCACCACCTACCAGCCCGGAAAGAGGGCGATGCTGAAGGTGAAGCACGTGCGCACGGCGGATTGCGTGGTGGCGGGGTTCCGCTGGCACAAGAACGGGCCCGGGACGATGGTCGGCTCGCTCCTGCTGGGGCTGTACGACGACGCGGGCACCCTCCAGAGCGTCGGCGTCGCGAGCTCGTTCAGCGAGGCGCGTCGCCGCGAGCTGGCCGCCGAGCTCGAGCCGCTGCGGAAAAACGCCCTGAACGACCACCCCTGGCGCGAGTGGAAGGAGGCGGAGGCCGCCTGGGAGGGCCAGCGGATGCCGGGCGCCACGAGCCGCTGGAACCGCGGCAAGGACCTGTCGTGGGAACCGCTCCGCATCGAGCGGGTGGCGGAAGTCGCCTACGACCATCTCCAGGGCGACCGCTTCCGGCACGCGACCCAGCTCATCCGCTGGCGTCCGGACCGCAAGCCGGCCTCGTGCCGCTACGACCAGCTGGAGGCCACGCCACCGGCGCTCCTGACTGACCTGTTCGGAACCACCTGACGCCGCTACACTCGGCGGGCACTCATCTTCGTGCCCCGTACGCCGAAGCCACCCACCGAGCCAAGGAGAACCGGTCCCGTGTCCGACCACGACCCCAACGCGGCGGTCGCCGATCTTGCCGACCGCTTCTGGGAGGGCGTCCTCGAGCGCGATCCCATCATTGCCACCATCTATGGCGACGACCGCTATGACGAGCGCTGGCCCGACCTGGGTCCCAGCGGCCGGGCGGCCGAGCGTGCCGCCTTGACGTCGGCCCTGGCCGAGGCGGAGGCCATGGACCCCGCCCAGCTCGACGTCGAGTCGGTCATCACCCGCGACCTCCTGATCCTGATCGCCCGGAACTACCTCGAGGCCCTGGATCGCAAGCTCTACCAGCTGGGCGTCAACCACATGTCCGGCGTCCAGACGTGGCCGTCGGAGATCGCCCAGTACCAGAAGGTGGACACCGAGGCCGGGCTGGACCGGCTGCTGGCCCGGTACGCCGCCTTCGGCGGGCTCATCGACCAGCACATCGGGACGCTGGACGAAGGGATCGCCGAGGGACGCACCTCGGCCGAGGCCCCCGTCCGCAAGGCCATCGAGCAGATCGACCGGATGCTGGCCGTCCCGGCCGACGTCGCCCCGCCGGTGGTCCTGGCCAACGTGGCCGACGAGTCTGGCCGGGAGGCCATCCGGGCATCGGTCGCGACCGACCTGTACCCGCCCCTCCAGCGCCTCCGCGACTACCTGGCCGACACGTACGCGGCGCACGCCGCGAAGACCCCGGGCATCGGCGACACGCCGGACGGCCACGAGGCCTACGGCCTGTGCATCCGGATGCAGACGACCGTGGCCGCCACCCCGGAGGAGGTCCATGCCTTCGGGATGGAGGACCTCGAGAAGATCGAGGCCGAGAAGGACGAGATCGCGCGCCGCCAGGGTCACGCGGACCGCCACGCTCATGCCGCGGCGCTGGCCGAGGACCCTGCCAATCGGACCTCGGACCCGGCCCACATCATCGAGCTCGCCCGCGAGCAGACCGATCGCGCGTACGCGACCGCGCCCCGCTACTTCGGCCGACTGCCGGCCGCGAACTGCGTCGTCCTGCCGGTCGAGGAGTACCGCGAGCGGGAGTCCGCCCCGGCGTTCTACATGCCGCCCACCCTGGACGGCTCGCGCCCCGGCCAGTACTACCTGAACACCTACCAGCCCGACCAGCGCCAGCTCCACAAGGTCGCGGCCATCACGTTCCACGAGGCCACCCCCGGCCACCACTTCCAGATCGCCATCGAGATGGACCTGCCGCTGGGGAGGTTCCGGACGTTGGGCGCCAAGATGGCGGGGTCGGCCTACGTCGAGGGCTGGGGCCTGTACACCGAGCGGCTGGCCGACGAGATGGGCCTGTACCAGACCGATGCCGAACGGCTCGGCATGCTCGAAGCCCAGTCCTTCCGCGCCGCCCGGCTGGTGGTCGACTCCGGGCTGCATGCCATGGGCTGGACCCGCGAACAGGCGATCACCTTCATGCACGAGCGCGGCTCGCTGCCGATGGTCGACGCCGAGATCGAGGTCGACCGATACACGATCTGGCCCGGCCAGGCCCTCTCCTACAAGATGGGCCAGCGGGAGATCGAGCGCGCGCGGGCAGACGTCGGAGAGCGTCTGGGCGACCGGTTCGACCTCCGCGTCTTCCACGACGAGGTCCTCGGCCATGGGTCGCTGCCGCTCGAGACCCTGCGCCGCGAGATCCCCGGCTGGGTGGCCGCGGCGGTGACCTCGCCCTCCGGGGCGTAGTCGCCGCCCCGGTCCACGCCGCGATGCTCCGCCCGGAGCGGGTGACGCTCGAGGGGCGGGTCGTCCGGCTCGAGCCGCTGGAGGAGCGGCACCGCGACGACCTGTTGGCCGCGGGCGCGGACCCCGAGATCTGGCGCTATATGGGCACGGTCCTGACCGGGCCGGAGGACTGGGACGCCTATTTGGCCCACGCCCTGGGGCCGGAGTTCGTGGCCTGGGCGACCGTCGACAAGGCCTCGGGCCGGGCGATCGGCTCTACCCGCTTCGGCGACATCGACGTCGAGAGCGACCGGGTCGAGATCGGCTGGACCTGGATCACGCCCGACTTCCAGCGGACCGCGGTCAACACCGAGGCCAAGCTCCTCCAGCTGTCCTACGCGTTCGAGACGCTGGGCGCCGGCCGGGTGGCCCTGAAGACCGATGGGCGCAACGAGCGCTCGCAGGCCGCCATCGCCCGCCTGGGCGCCGTCCGCGAGGGGACGCTCCGTCGCCACATGCGCCTGCCCGACGGCCACGTCCGGGACACGGTCTACTTCTCGATCCTGTCCGACGAGTGGCCCGCGGTGAAGGCGCGGCTCATCGAGCGGCTGGCGGCGGGCTGAGGGAGTTGGAGCGGGAGACGGGATTCGAACCCGCGACAGCCAGCTTGGAAGGCTGGAACTCTACCAACTGAGTTACTCCCGCCCGGACCGCCGTTCGTGCGTTCGACGGCGGTGGCAGTTCGCACAGACGATATCGCACTTGGCAGCCTCGGCAAAGATCTGAGTCATCCCACTCCGGCCGATCATTCGCGTAACCACCGAACGCTTCGTTTCGCCCTGTCGGTGGTCGAAGTCCATCGCCCACGGGGGATAGCGGTGACCGCAGTCGTAGCACGGCACACGACGCATGGCGATAAGGACTCGAGCCTGGCCCCAAATTGTTGCGAGAGCCGCTTACCGGGCGATTACTGCGGCTTCTGCCTCTTCGGCGCGCGTATCGGTTGGCCGCTGCGGTCGGGCCACTCGAAGCCGGCCCAGGGGTCGTAGTCCGGGTCGGGAGGCTCGGGCTTGGGCCGGTCCTTCGCGGGAACGTGCCGGAGGTTCACCCGGACCCGCCACCAGATCGTCGAGCGGCCGCGCATCGCGTCATACAGGACGTCGTCCACGGCGAGGTGGGGGACGACCTTCTTGTGGCGTTGCTTCCAGCGCTCGAGCCCCGCCTCCACCTCCGGCTTGGTGGCCGCCTGGGCGACGACGACCAGCGGGGCGCTCGAGCGGCGACGGCCGGTCGGCGACGGAACCTTCGGGTCCGCGGGCTTCGCGGCCGGCTTGCGCGCCTTGGACGGCTGGACGCGGGGTGGTTCCCCGGGCTGCTTGGCGTAGTTCGGCGGCCACGGGGCGTCGCCTTCGCCCTCCGCCTCGTGGCGGGCGACGAGCTCGAGCAGCGGCTCCAGCGAGAAGGCTCGGTCGTCGATCCCGGCCCCGACGTCGCCGAGCTTCGCGAAGCGAGCGGGAACGGTCTTCACCGTGAAGTCCGCCGGCTCGCAGTCGGGCACCTCGTCCCAGGCCAGCGGAGTCGAGACCCGGGCATCGGGGAGTGGTCGGACCGAGTAGACCGAAGCCACGGTCCGGTCCTTGGCGTTCTGGTTGTAGTCGAGGAACACGCCGTGGCGCTCCTCCTTCCACCACTTGCTGGTCGCCAGGTCCGGCGCCCGGCGCTCGACCTCCCGCGCCACGGCCAGGGCCGCCCGGCGGACCTCGCCGAACCCCCACTTGCGCTCGAGCCGGACGTAGACGTGCATCCCGCGCGAGCCCGACGTCTTGGGCCAGGCGTCGTACCCGAGCTCGTCGAGCAGCTCCCGGCACACGAGCGCCACCGAGCGGACGTCCTCCCATCCGACGCCGGGCCCGGGATCGAGGTCGATCCGGAGCTCGTCGGGATGCTCGAGGTCATCGGCCCGGACCGGGTGCGGGTTCAGGTCGATGCACCCGAGGTTGATGACCCAGGCCAGGGCCGCCGGGTTCGAGACCACGACCTCGTCCGCCGTCCGCCCCGAGGGGAAGGCGAGCTCCACGGTCCGGACGAACGGTGGCAGGTTGGCCGGAGCCCGCTTCTGGAAGAAGAACTCGTCGCCGGCCCCGTTCGGAAACCGCTTCAGAGCCATCGGCCGGTCGAGGACGCCGCGCACCGCTCCGTCAGCAACCGACAGGTAATATCGGATCAGGTCCAGCTTCGTGATCCCGGCCTCGGCGAAGAACGGCTTGCCGGGATTGCTGACCGATACGGACTGCCCGCCGGCCTCGAGCTCGACGGTTTCGGTGGGTGCCACGAGCCTCAGGGTAGCCGGAGTGGGAATGACCGCCATCACCGATCGAGTCCGCGGCTTGATCACGACGGCCATGGATCGATGGACCGACCTCACGAAGCGCTACTCCCTGGTCGGGATCGCCTTCGACGCCTTCAACTCGTTCAACTCCCACGAGGCGATGGCCCGCTCGGCGTCGATCGCCTATTACTCGATCCTGTCGCTGTTCCCGTTTGCCATGGTCGCGCTGGTCGTGGCCTCGCTGCTCATCCCGAGCGGGCCCGATCTCGACGCGCTCATCATCCGGGTCGCGGGCATCTTGGGCGTGGATCCCCAGACACTGCATGACGCCCTCGATACGCTCCTGGCGTCCCGCGGCCCGGTGGCGCTCATCGGCATCGGCCTGCTCATCTTCGCCCTGATTCCCTGGGTATCGGCGGTTCAGCGAGGGATCGTGCGCGCGTTCGGGGAAGAGCGGCGGTCGTACGTGCGGACGACCATCGGCTCGGTGATCCTGCTGGGGCTGGCGGCCATCCTCATCCTGCTGTCAGGCGTGTGGGCGACTCTGCTCGAGGTCGTGGTCGGTCTGGTCGATCGGTTCGTGGGCGACTACGTCATCGTCGACGTGACGCTGGAGATCGGCCTCAGCCTGCTCCCGTTCCTCATCGTCTTCGCGGTCATGGTCGTCCTCCTCCGTGCCATCCCCGCGCAGGATCCTACGTTCCGCGACGTGTGGCTCGGCGCGCTCGTCACGTCGCTCGGGATGCTGGTGCTTCGCCTCGGGTTCCAGCTCTACGTCGACCTGTTCGTGGCCGACAGTCCGTCCGCGGCCGGGGCCTTCGGCGGCATCCTGGTGGCCCTGCTGCTCATCGACTTCCTGGCCATTGCCCTGCTCGCTGGCGCCGAGGTGGCCGCCGCCGTGTTTCGACGCCGACGCGCCGAAACCTGACCCCGACGCCACCGCCCGGGGGGCGGTGGAGTGGGGTTCTGGGCCTTTCGGTGTAGGACGGTGTAGTACATTCGCTCGGTCGTCAGCGGTTGACGACCCGCGGTAGCATCGGCGGGCATCTCTTCCGCGGGGGCTGGATGGGACGATGAAATTCCTCACGCACAACACCGTCTCATGAGACGTCGGCCACGGCTGGCCGCCATAGTCGTCACCCTGGTTGCGGTCGCCGCCACGCTTGGCGGAGCGACCCCGTTCGACCACGCGCGCGGTGGCGACCCGCTCACCGAGGCCCAGAACCAGCAGCGGGCGCTCCAGGACGCCCTCGCCGCCCAGCAGCGCGAGCTCGCCAGCCTGAAGGCCCTGTCCGCGACCCTGGACGCTCGCCTGGATGCCGCGGAGCGCGAGCTCGCGTCGGTGAGCGCCGAGTACGAGCGCGTCGCCGGGCTGCTGGTCCAGGTCGAGGCCCAGATCGTCGAGGTCCAGGCTCGCCTGGACGCCCTCCGGGGGAGGATCGCGTCGCTCGACGAGATGCTCGACAACCTGAACGCCGAGATTCGGCGCCAGGGCACGCAGCTCGAGACACGCGAGGCGCTGCTCGAGGAACACTACCGCGACGCCTATGAGCGGAGCCAGACCTCCCTGCTCGAGGTGCTCCTCGCCGCGGACTCGTTCGAATCGGTGGCCACCCAGATCGGCTACCTGATGACCGTTTCCGAGCAGGACAAGGAGATCGCCGCCGAGATCCGCGACCTCCGAGCCTCGCTCGAAGAGAACCGGGCGACGCTCCGGACGGGCCGAGCCGAGCTGTCCGCGGCGCGCCACGAGGAAGAGCTCGTGGCAGCCCAGCTGGCCGTTCGCCAGGCCGAGCTGGCGGCCCTCAAGCAGCGGATGGGCGAGCTGGTCATCGCGGCCGAGCAGAAGCGCCAGGAGCAGGCCGCGGCGCTGAATGCCGCCCTCGTCGCCCAGGGCGACGTCGAGCGCCAGATCACCGCCACCCAGGAGGCAGCCGCCGCCGCCAACGCCCTGGTCCAGCGGCTCCTCGCCGAGTCCAACGTGCGGGTCAGCAACCGCGGCTTCCGCTGGCCGGAGGACTATTTTGTCGTCACCCAGGAGTGGGGCCCGACGAACTTCGTCCTCGAGCCGCCGTACACCTACAACGGGACGTACTACCCCCACTTCCACGGCGGCATCGACTTGGCCAACGGTTGCGGCACCCCGATCAAGGCGGCCGGGACCGGCGTGGTGGTGGCCTCAGGCCAGCCCCTGTGGCCGTGGGACACCGGCTACGGGGTCGTCATCGACCATGGCGGCGGGGTGCTGACGTGGTACTGGCACCTCCGTGCCCAGGTGATCGTCTACCCCGGCCAGGGGGTCGCCCTCGGCGACACGATCGGCTACGAGGGCACGACTGGGATGTCGACCGGGTGCCATCTTCACTTCGCGGTCAACGACCACGGGGTGTGGACGAACCCTCGCTGGTACCTGCCATAACGTTCGCGCCGACCACCGGTCGGTAGAGCTCCTCGACGTAGTCGCGCAGGACGCGATCAGCGGTGAACCCGCCCAGGGCCGTCCGCAGCGCCCCGCGCATGATCTCGATCCAGGCTCGCGGGAGGCCGATGTGGTCGCGATCGAAGAAGGTCGGCACCACCGCGTTCTCGAGGACCCGGTAGAGCGAATCGGCATCCTCCTCGTCGGACCCGCCGTCCTCGGATGACGGCCGGCCGATGGCCCAGCCGTTCGTCCCGTCGAACGCCTCGTCCCACCACCCGTCGAGGATGCTGACCGAGGGCACCCCGTTCAGGGCCGCCTTCATGCCCGAGGTCCCCGACGCCTCGAGCGGGCGGCGCGGGGTGTTCAGCCACAGGTCCACCCCCGATACGAGGAAGCGGGCGATCCGCAGGTCGTAGTCCTCGATGAAGAACATGCGCCCGGCCATCCCCACCCGCCGGGTGGCGTCCACGACCCGGCCGAGGACGTCCCGGCCCGGCTCGTCGGCCGGATGGGCCTTGCCGGCGAAGATCAGCTGGACCGGCCTGTCGGGATCGGCCAGCAGGTGGGCGAGCCGATGGGCGTCGTGGAGGATCAGGTCGGCCCGCTTGTAGGTCGCGAACCGGCGCGCAAAGCCGATCGTCAAGGCCTGCGGATCGAGGGCGCCGGCCAGGTCGCCGACGACCTCCGGCGCGACGCCGTGACGCACCGCCTGGCGGGTCAGGCGACCACCGAGGAAATCGATCATCTGGCGCTTCTGCTCGGTATGGGCGTCCCACAGGTCGCGATCGCTGGCGGACGCCTCGCCGGCGGCGACCGCCTTGTGGATGGGCTCCGCCTGCCAGGTCGGCCGGTGGACGCCGTTGGTCACGGCCTGGACGTCCCGGTCGAGGAGCGGTCGCCAGGTGGCCGTGGCGGTCACGCCGTGGAGCCGGCTCACCGCGTTGATGGCGGCCGCCTGGCGGAGGCCGAAGGCGGTCAGGTCGAAGGACGTGTCGCCGTCCCCGTTCGGGCCGCGGCCGAGCTGTCGGAGATCGTCGTTCGACAGGTCGATGGCCGCGGAGGCCGGACCCAGCAGCTCCTCGGCCAGCGCCGGGTCGTATCGCTCGTTGCCGGCCGGGACCGGGGTATGGAGGGTCATGATCATGTCCCGGCCGGCCTGCAACAGCGCGTCGGCGCCGCTCAGCGAGGCATCGGCCGCGCACGCCTGGCGCGCCCGCTCGAGGACGACGAGCGCGGAGTGGCCCTCGTTCAGGTGCCACACCGCGGGCCGGATGCCAAGCGCGTCCAGGGCGCGGGCCGCGCCGACCCCGAGGAGCAGCTCCTGGGTGAGCCGGGTCCGCCGCTCGGCGACGTACAGCTGGTCGGTCACGCGGCGGTCATCCGGATCGTTCCCCGCCACGTCCGCGTCGAGCAGGAGGAGCGGGACGCGCCCGACCTGGGCGACCCACACCGCCAGGCGGACGGATCGGCCCGGCAGCTCGACGCCCACCTCGAGCGCGCTCCCGGCGGCATCGGCGGCGCGCCGGATCGGGAAGTCGTCGGGGGCGACGTCGGGCTCGAGGTGCTCCTGGTCGCCCTGGGCGTCGATCCGCTGGCGGAAGTAGCCGCGGCGGTAGAACAGCCCAACCGCGACCAGCGGCATCCTGGCGTCGGACGCAGCCTTGCAGAGGTCCCCGGCGAGGACCCCGAGTCCGCCGGAGTACACGGGGAGCGACTCGTACAGGGCGAATTCGGCGCACAGGTAGGCAATCGGCCCGCCGAGATCGTCACCGAGGCCCTCGCCGCCGTTGTCCATCTCCCGGCGGAAGCGCTGGACGATCGCCGCCGTGTCGGCCACGAACCGCTCGTCCGCCGCCAGGCTCGTCCAGCGCTCGTGATCGGTCTGGCGCAGGAGGCGGATCGGGTTCCGGGTCCGGGCCCAGAGCTCCGGGTCAATCCGCGAGAACAGGCGTCTGGCCTCCGGATGCCAGGCCCACCACAGGTTCTCGGCGAGCTCGCGGAGGCCGTCCAGACCCGGTGGATTCGGCAGGTCGCCGCGCTCGAGACTGGGGACCTGGACGGGCTGGGCCATCGGCGCCGGATGATATCGGTCAGACGCTCGTCACGGTGCTGCGTGACGCGGTACGCTAGGAACCCCCCTGATGGACGGCTACTCGGTCAACGAGGCGGCGGCTGTCCTCGGCATCCCGGAAGGACGGGTCTGGGAGCTTCTGGCTCGCGGCGTCCTGTCCGGGTCTACCGAGGTTGGCGGCGACATGCGGGTCTTCCTGCGCGGAACGGCCCTGGCCGAGGCTGCTCCGGCGCCCAAGACGAATGGCGGCAACGGCGGCTCCCACGGGGAGCTGAGCGCGTTCCGAGAGCTCCTGACCGAGTTCCGCAACCTCACCGAGCGGTACGGGCAGGCCCTGCTGGCCCTGGGTGAGGCCCGGGGCGAGGTCGCCTCCCTCCGCGGCCGGGTGGACCTGCTGGAGGCTCGCCTCGAGAGCCGCGCGCCGTGGACCGCGCCGCCACCCCCGGCGTGGACCCCGAGCCCCGCCGTCGAGCCCGAGCCCGAACACCCTGCCCCCGCGACCGAGGATGAGCACGTGATGACCGAACCCGAACCGGCCACCGAGCCGATGGTGGAAGCCGCCGTCGAGCCAGAGCCCGAGCCGATGGCGGAAGCCGCCGTCGAGGCTGCTCCCGAGGCTGAGGCAGAGCCCGCGCCTGCGCCAGAGCCCGAGCCGACGGTCGACGAGATTGCCGAAGCGGAGCCCGTCGAGGTGGAGGCTGCCATCGAGGGCGAGGCGGAAGCAGCTGTCGAGGCCGAGGCCGTGGTCGAGCCCGAGCCTGAGTCGGAGCCGGAACCGATGCTTGCGGCAGCGGAGTCGGAAGCCACCGAGGCCACCGCCGAATCGGAGCACCCTCATCGGTCCAGCCAGAGCCAGGCTCGGGCCGCGGTCGCCGGCTTCGCCGAGGCGCTGGCTCGCGCCGAGGACCCGACCAATGCCGAGGTGGCCTTCACCGACGACTCCCTCCCTGGCTCGGACGAGCTGGCCGATGCCGTCGCGGCCTACCAGCACGACGTCGAGGCCGGTGCCGAGGCCCGGAGCGCACCGCGGTCGGAGGAGGTCGAACCCGAGCCGACGCCGGTCGAAGCGGTGGAGGTGGCGCCGCCGGTGCCCGCTCGACCCGGCTACACCACCGAGACCCCGGAGCCCGACTGGATCGCCGAGGAGGACCTGATCGTGGCGGCCGGGGCAACCGACCCGGCCGATGACTGGAGCCACGAAGGCCTCGCCGCGACAGCCCAGGAGATTCAGCCCGAGATTGAGCCCGAAGCCGAAGCCGAATCCGATCCCGAGCCGGAGCCGTGGCCGGAGGAGCCAGCGGCGACGGCCGCTGACGATCCGAGCCCCGTCGAGGCAGCCGCTGCCGTGGCCGAGGCTGAGGCGTGGCCCGAGGAACCGGCGGTCGCGGTGCTCGTCGAGGAGGCGGTCATCGTTGAGGAGGTCGAGGTCGAGGTCGAACCCGAGCCGGCGCCGGTTCGGGGCGAAGGGGAGCCGAGTGATCCATGGGGTCTCGCCGCCCTGGCACGGGAAATGCCAGAGGAACCGGTGATCGAGCCGCTCGCCGCGCCCGAGCCGGAGCAGCCGATGACCGCCGCGACGGCCGACCCCTGGCCCGAGCGCGACGTCGATCGCTGGCCGCCGACCCCGGGCCACCAGGAAGACCTGCCCGCCGATCCGGAGGCGGAGCCGTGGGCTCGCGTCCCGGTCGAGATGGCCGCCGAGCCGCCGGCCCCGGACGACGTGGCCCTGCTCGTCGCGCCGACTCCGGCCCCGGCCTTCGCCGAGCCGCCCATCCTCCCCGAGGAGCCGGCCTTCTGGGAGCCGGGTGCCCGGGCCCGTCCGCCGTTCGGCGTGCCGGCGTCCGAACCCGAGACACCCGCGGCGACTGAAGCGTCGGAGCCGTCCCCTCCGCCACCCGCCGCGGCGGTTCCGCCCGCATCGGCTGGTCCGCCCGCACCGCGACCACCGGCTTCCGGCCCACGCGTTTCGTCAAGCCGCCGACGCCGGGGGCCGGCCGCCCGCGCGATCCGGCGGCTGCGCTACCTGATCGACTGAAGCGGGTGGTTGCGTACGACGCTCGCACGGCCCTCCTGGTGGTCGACGTCCAGAACGACTTCGCTGACCCGGACGGCTCGCTGAGCGTCGCCGGCGGGATCGAGATCATCCCCCGGCTGAACGGCGAGATCGAACGCGCCACCGCCTCCGGCGCTCCGGTGCTCTACACCCAGGACTGGCACCCGATCTCCACCCCGCACTTCGCCAAGGACGGCGGCATCTGGCCGGTCCACTGCGTCGCGGAGACGTGGGGCGCAGCCTTCCACCCCGACCTGGTGGTCCAGGGACCCTCGATCCGCAAAGGAGTGGCGGGCGAGGACGGCTACTCCGGGTTCTCGGTCCGCCACCCGGAATCAGGGGAGCGGTCCGACACCGAGCTCGAGGCGCTCCTCCGCGAGCGCGGAGTCTCCCGCGTCGTGATCGGCGGCATCGCGACCGACTACTGCGTCCTGGCCACGACCCTGGATGCCCGCCGGCTGGGCTTCGAGGTGACAGTCCTGACCGACGCGATCGCCGCGGTGGACCTCCAACCGGGGGACGGCGCCCGGGCGCTGGAGGCGATGGCCGACGCCGGCGCCACGCTGGAAACGACGGACGGACAGGACTGACCGATGGAGATCCTGGGCCAGCCCGCGTATCGGCTCGGCGGCTGGCTGATCGGCTTCGGCGTGATCGGCCTCGTGCTGACGGCGATCTTCGTCATCGGCTGGCTGGGATCGATCGTGGCCCTCAGGGATCTCGACCTGGCCGCCGAGGACGGGTCCTCGCTGTCATCGGCGCTGAGCAACGCCGCCGAGCTGATGGACAGCACGGCCACCGCCCTGGAGAGCAGCAGTGGGACGATCGGCGCGGTCAGCGACACCCTTGACGACGCCACCCGGCTCCTGACCGACCTGGCCGACACGACGGCGAACCTCGCCGACGCGCTCGACATCAACATCCTGGGCCAGCAGCCGTTCGCCGGGGTGTCCCGTGAGCTCGACGAAATCTCAACCGAGCTCGAGACGTTCGCCGAACATGCCGCCACCCTCGACGAGCAGGTCACGTCCCTGGAGCCCGACCTGGCGGCCGTCGCCGAGGACCTGCGGGCCATGCAGGAGTCGACCGAGGCGCTGGCGGACCGAGCTGGTGCGTTCGGCGGTGCCCAGAGCCTGGTGGGGTTTATCCAGGCGTACGCGGTGCTGTCGGCCCTGATGGCGGCCTGGCTGGGCGTCCTGGCGGGCGCCTGCGTGTGGGCCGGGCGTCAGCTCAGGCGGACGGTCCCGGCTCCGGCGGCTCCGGCGGCTCCGTCGGACGCCGCCGGTGGCGCTGCCAGCCCCACCAGCTGAGCGCGGCACCGAGGGCCACGGCGACCGCCCCGAGCACGACCCAGAGACGGTCGTTGGTCATGAAGCTGGACGACACGATGACCCCCAGGCCCTGGAGGATCCATACCGTCCCGCCCAGGGCGACGAGGACTCCGCCGATCAGGGCAATGGTTGCGCGCACGCTCGGATGGTAGACTTTTGGCCGATCCGGACCAGCTCGTCCGGCGTCCAGAGCCTTTCCCCACCCCTCCACCACGGTTGTTCGCTGGCTCACGGGGTAGTGGCAAGACCCGTGGCCGGCCACCGAGCGAGCGACCGACGGATCTGTCCAACTCTCACAGTGGAGGGTCCAGGGTGACCTATTCCGACCAGGTCCTTGCGTGTGTTGACTGCGGGACCGAGTTCGTCTTCTCCGCGTCGGAGCAGAGCTTCTTCGCCGAGAAAGGCTTCACGTCGCCGCCCAAGCGATGTCCGTCGTGCCGCGCCCAGCGCCGCGCCTCGGGCGGGTACGGCGGCAGCAGCTACGGCTCCGGCGGTGGCTACGGTGGCGGCTACGGCGGCCCCCGCGAGATGCACGACGCGGTGTGCGCCCGGTGCGGCAAGGAGACCCAGGTCCCCTTCAAGCCGACCGGCACGCGCCCGGTCTACTGCAGCGACTGCTTCCGCCTCGTTCGCGGCTAGCTTGACCGATGCGCCGGCTCACGCCGGCGCTCGATGACTCCCAAGGCGGCGCCCACGGGCGCCGCCTTGATAGTTCCGCAATATTCCGGCCCGGCCGCGCAGACGAGCCCTGATACGTCGATGGGTATCATTCGGGCGTGACCGTGGAGCAGGATCGCGACCTCTGGCGTGAGCTCGGCCAGCAGCTCCGCGTGGACTCGATCCGCTCGTCCAGTGCCGCGGGATCGGGCCATCCCACCTCGTCGATGTCCGGGGCGGACCTCATGGCGGTGCTCCTGGCCGCCCACCTGCGCTACGACTTCGCCGCCCCCGACGACCCGCGCAACGACCACCTGATCTTCAGCAAGGGCCATGCCAGCCCGCTCTTGTACGCGATGTACCTCGCCGCCGGGGCGATCAGCGAGGACGAGCTCCTCAGCTTTCGGAAGCAGGGGAGCCTGATCGAGGGCCACCCGACGCCGGTCCTGCCCTGGGTGGATGTCGCGACGGGCTCGCTCGGCCAGGGCCTGCCGATCGGGGTCGGGGTCGCCCTGGCCGGGAAGCGGCTCGACCGGCTCCCATACCGGGTCTGGGTCCTGTGCGGCGACAGCGAGATGGCCGAGGGCTCGATGTTCGAGGCCATGGAGCATGCTGCCCACGCCGGGCTCGACAACCTGACGGCCATCGTCGACGTCAACCGGCTGGGCCAGACCGGCGAGACGATGCACGGCTGGGACCTCGAGGCCTATCAGCGCCGGGCGCTGGCCGCCGGCTGGCACGCGATCACGATCGACGGCCACGACGTCACCGAGATCGACCGCGCCTACGCCGATGCCGCGGCCACCGACCTCCGGCCGACCATGATCCTGGCCCGGACCGAGAAGGGCCACGGGGTGGCGGCGGTCGCCAACAAAAACGGGTTCCACGGCAAGCCGCTGGCCGATCCTGACGCGGCTATCGCCGAGCTCGGCGGCCCGCGGTCGATCCGGATCACGGTGAGCCCTCCCGACCGGAGCATCGAGCCGCGCCCGACCGCCGAGCCGGGGGTCGTCCGCCTGCCGGCCTACGAGCTCGGGACGACCGAGGCCACCCGCCGCGCCTATGGCGATGCGCTGGCGGCCGTGGGCAGCGCCCGCGGGGAGGTCGTTGCGCTCGACGGCGAGGTGAGCAACTCGACCTACGCGGAGATCTTCCGCGAGGCGCACCCGGATCGGTACTTCGAGATGTACATCGCCGAGCAGCAGCTCGTCGCCGCGGCCATCGGCCTGCAGGTCCGGGGCTGGCGGCCGTTCGCCTCGACGTTCGCCGCCTTTCTGACCCGGGCCTATGACTTCATCCGGATGGCGGCCGTCAGCCGCGCCAGCCTGGCCCTGGTCGGGTCGCACGCCGGGGTTTCGATCGGCGAGGACGGGCCTTCCCAGATGGCCCTCGAGGACCTCGCCATGATGCGGGCCGTCCACGGGAGCACGGTCCTGTATCCGTCCGACGCGAACCAGGCGGCCGCGCTCGTGGCCGAGATGGTTGACCAGCCCGGCATCTCGTTCCTCCGCACCACGCGGGAGAAGACGCCGGTCATCTACCCGGCCGGCGAGTCCTTTCCGATCGGGGGCTCGCGGGTCGTCCGCTCGTCGGCCGCCGACCACGTCACCCTGGTCGGTGCGGGGATCACCCTCCACCAGGCCCTCGCGGCCGCGGACCTGCTCGCCGGGGAGGGAATCGCGGCGCGGGTCATCGACCTCTACAGCATCAAGCCCATCGACGCGGCCACCCTGCTCGAGGCGGCGGCCGCGACCGGGCGGATCGTCACCGTCGAGGACCACTGGCCCGAGGGCGGCCTGGGAGATGCGGTACTCGAGGTGTTCGCCGACGCCGATGAGCAGCCGCGCGTCGTCCGGCTCGCGGTCAGGATCATGCCGGGCTCGGCGACCCCGGCCCAACAGCTGGCCGCCGCCGGCATCGACGCGGCGGCGATTGCAACCGCCGCGCGCGATCTGGTTGCCAGGTCCGCCGCGGTGCCGGCCGAGATCGGCTGAGAGGAGACATCGGCCATGAACATCCTGCAACGCCTGCACGCCGAGTTCGGCCAGAGCCCCTGGGTCGACTCGATCGACCGGGACATGATCGAGTCCGGCGCCCTGGCGGCAATGATCGACGAGGGCATCCGGGGCCTGACCAGCAACCCGACGATCTTCGCCAAGGCCGTCGCGGCGGGCTGGTACGACGACCTGATCCGGACGATGGGCGAGCAGGGCGACGAGGGCCAGGCGATCTACCAGGCGATCGCGGTCGGTGACATCCGCGACGCGGCCGACCTCCTCCGTCCGGTGTACGACGCGGCCGGGGGGCACGACGGGCTGGCCTCCATCGAGGTCGAGCCCGACCTGGCCGATGATGGCGACGCCACCCTCCGACGGGCTCGCGAGCTGTGGGCGGCCGTCGACCGGCCGAACATCTTCGTGAAGATCCCGGCGACCCCGGCCGGCCTGCCGGCCATCGAGGCGGCCACCGCCGAGGGGATCAACGTGAACATCACCCTGATGTTCTCGGTGGACGTCTACCGGGAGGTGGCCCGCGCCTTCATCGCCGGCCTGCGCCGCCACGCCGACGCCGGGGGCGACGTGTCGCGGGTGGCCTCGGTGGCGAGCTTCTTCGTCAGCCGGGTGGACACCAAGGTCGACAAGCGGCTCGACGAGCTCGGGTCCGCAGCCGCGGCCCGGGCGCGCGGCACCGCGGCGGTCGCCAACGCCCAGCTGGCGTACCGGGCGTTCGGCGAGATCTTCGGCGGGGACGAGTTCGCCGAGCTCCGGGCGTCCGGTGCCCGGGTCCAGCGCTGCCTGTGGGCGAGCACCTCGACCAAGGACCCGACCTACCGCGACGTGAAGTACGCCGAGGCGCTCATCGGGCCGGACACGGTGGACACCATGCCCCGCGAGACGATCGCTGCCATGCTCGACCACGGCCAGCTGGCGAGGACGCTGGACGCCGACTTCGGGGGCGCCGCGGCCGCGATCGCCGCCGTCGAGGCCCTGGGCATCTCGATGAAGACGGTCACCGACGAGCTGATCACCGAGGGCGTCGCAGCGTTCTCGAAGTCGTTCGAGGAGCTCCTCGCCACGATCGAAGAGAAGCGACGGGCCCTGGCCACCGCATGACCGAGCCGCTGGCCGACGCCGTCGCCGCACGGCTGGGGCAGTGGACCGCCGACGGGGTGGCGGAACGGCTGTGGGCGAAGGACGGCAGTCTCTGGGCCGCGAGCGGGCATGCCCCCGAGGCCGTCGCCGCGTGGCTCGGGTGGCTGGACCTCCCCGACGCGATGCCCGCCCGGCTCGGTGAGATCCGCAACCTGGCCGTTGCGCTCGCCCGGGACGGGTATCACCGCGCCGCCGTGCTCGGGATGGGCGGGTCGAGCCTCGCCCCGGAGCTGTGCGGGCGCCTGTTCGACGGCATGACCGACCTGCGGGTCTGCGACTCGACCCACCCCGACGCGGTCCGTGGCTTCCGGAGCTGGGCGACTGCGGTCCGGACCGTCCAGTTCGTCTCGTCGAAGTCGGGAACGACGACCGAGACCCTGGCGTTCCACGCCGCCCTGGCCGACGCCGTCCCGGCGCTCGACTTCGTGGCCATCACTGACCCCGGCACGCCGCTGGCCGACCTCGCCCGCGCGCAGGAGTTCCGGGCCATCGTCGAGGGCGAGCCGTCCGTGGGTGGCCGCTACTCGGCGCTCTCGGTCTTCGGGCTCCTGCCGGCCGCCGTTCGAGGCGTGGACGTCGAGGCGCTGCTCGCCGAGGCGCAGGCCATGGCCCTCGCCTGCCGCTCCGACGGTCCCGACAACCCCGGCTTGGCCCTGGCCGCCACCCTGGGCGAGGCGGCGCTCGCCGGACGCGACAAGTTGACGATCCTGACCTCGATCCGCCTCTCCACCTTGGGCGACTGGGTCGAGCAACTCGTCGCCGAGAGCCTGGGCAAGGCCGGGCAGGGCATCATCCCGGTCGTCGGCGAGCCCATCGGCCCGGCCGAGGCCTACGGGGCGGATCGGTCGTTCGTGGTCGTCCGGCTGGCGGGTGAGCCCGACAACGGGGCCCTGACGACGCTCGCCGGCGAGCTCCGCGACGCCGGCCACCCGGTCGTCGGGCTCGACGTGGCCCGTCCCGAGGCGGTCGGCGCCGAGTTCGTCCGGTGGGAGGTCGCCACCGCGGTGCTGGGCATCCTCCTCGGGGTGGACCCCTTCGACCAGCCGGACGTGGCCGCGGCGAAGGCCGCCACCGAGTCGCTGCTCGAGGACTTTCGCCGCGACGGTGCCTTCCGGATGCCGCTCCCCCTGGTGGCGGAGCCGGGCCTGGCGGCATCCGCCGACGCCGGCGTCCTGGGTGACACCCCGCCGAGCGTGGCGGCGGCCGTGCGGGCCCTGCTGGGGAGCATCGGGGAGGGCGACTACTTCGCCGTGCTCGCCTACCTCCCGCCCGATGCCGAGGTCTACGCCCGATGCGACCGCCTGCGGCGGATCGTGCGTGATGCCCTCGGAACGGCGACCACCGGCGGGCTGGGGCCGCGCTACCTCCACTCGACCGGGCAGCTCCACAAGGGCGGGCCGGACACGGGGGTCTACCTCATGCTCTCGGCCGACGTGGAGCGCGACCTGCCCATCCCCGGCCGCCAGGAGACGTTCGGGACGCTGATCGCGGCCCAGGCCGCCGGCGACCTGGCGGCCCTCCAGGGTCGGGGGCGGCGGGTGCTCCGCCTCCACCTCGGCAGCGCCGGTGATCTCGACCGGGTGACCCGCCTCGTCGAGGAAGCCGTGGGCACGCCGGTCAGCTAGGTCATCATCGGCACGAAAGGAGCGCGCATGCAGGTCGGGATCGTGGGACTGGGCCGGATCGGGGCCGGGATGGCCCGCCGTCTGGCCCGGGGCGGGCACGAGGTCGTCGCGTGGAACCGGACCGCGCAGGTCGCGACCGACCTCGCCGCGGAGACGGAGAACGGCGGCCGGGTCACTGCCGTCGAGTCGGTGGCCGACCTCGTCGTCGCCCTGGAAGCCCCGCGTCACGTCCTGCTGAGCCTGCCGGCCGGGGAGGCGACCCAGGGACTGATCGACCAGCTCGTCCCGCTGCTGTCGGCCGGGGACCTCATCGTCGACACCGGGAACGCGAATTTCCACGACAGCGCCCGCCGCGCCACCGAGCTGGCCGCGCACGACCTGACGTTTCTCGACATGGGGGTCTCCGGCGGGGTCTGGGGCCTGCAGGTCGGCTTCTGCGCCATGGTCGGCGGCGACCGCGCCGCCTTCGAGCGCCTCGAGCCGGCGATCGCGACCCTCGCCCCGCCCGACGGCTACCTGTACTGCGGGCCGGCCGGCGCCGGCCATTACGTGAAGATGGTCCACAACGGGATCGAGTACGGCCTGATGGAGGCATACGGGGAGGGGTTCGACATCCTCCACGCCTCGGACTACGACCTCGACCTGGCGGCCATCGCCCGCCTCTGGAACCACGGCAGCGTGATCCGATCGTGGCTCCTCGAGCTGGCGGCCAACGCCTTCGACAAGGAGGGCAACGACCTGACCGGGATCGCCGGCTGGGTGGCCGACTCCGGGGAGGGCCGCTGGACGGTCGCCGACGCGCTCCAGCATGACGTCCCCGCCCCGGTCATCACCCTGGCCCTCATCCAGCGCCTCCGGAGCCGCCGCTCGCCGGACAGCTTCACCGACCGGGTGCTCGCCGCCCTCCGCAACGAGTTCGGCGGCCATGAGGTGAAATCGGCCGAGTCGTCAGGAGACCCCGCCTGATCTCATGACCGTGGAGCCCGCCGCCGCCGTCCGGACATCGGTCAACCCCCTGCGCCAGGGCCTGCGCCAGGAGCGCATGCCCGAGCCGTGCACGATGGTCATCCTCGGCGCCACCGGGGACCTGACCCGCCGCAAGCTCGGGCCGGCGATCTACAACCTGGCGCTGGCCGGCTTCCTGCCGCCGGAGTTCACGATGGTCGGCTTCGCCCGCCGGCCGATGACCAACGAGGAGTTCCACGCCCATCTCCGGGAGGGCGTGGACCTGTTCAGCCGCAACCGGCCGGTGGCCGAGTCGCTGTGGTCTTCGTTCACCGCGGGCGTCGAGTACGTCCAGGGCAATCTCGACGACCCGGCGGCCTACGAGGCCCTCGCCAAGCGGTTGGACCGCATCGACCGCGACCGGGGGACAGCCGGCAATCGGCTCTTCTACCTGGCCATCCAGCCGTCGCTGGTTCCCGAAGCGGTCAGCCATCTCGGGACCGGAGGCCTGGCTGGCACGAGCGAGCGTACGAGCGGACGGGTGGGCTGGACCCGGCTGGTGGTCGAGAAGCCGTTCGGGTCCGACGTCGCCTCGGCCGAGACCCTGAACCGCCAGATCAACGAGGTCTTCAGCGAGGAGCAGGTCTACCGGATCGACCACTACCTCGGCAAGGAGACGGTCCAGAACCTGGCCGTCTTCCGCTTCGGGAACGGCCTCTTCGAGCCGATCTGGAACCGGCGCTACATCGACTCGGTCCAGATCACAGTGGCCGAGACGGTCGGCGTTGAGGGACGCGGCGAGTTCTACGACCAGACCGGCGCCCTGCGCGACATCGTCCAGAACCACCTGCTCCAGCTGCTGGCGGTCTTCGCCATGGAGCCGCCGGTCGAGTTCGCCCCCAACGACCTCCGCGACGAGAAGCTCAAGGTCCTCCGGGCGGTCAGGCCGATGACCCCCGAGGACGTCGCGGCCAACACGGTCCGCGGCCAGTACATCAGCGGCTGGGTGGCCGGCGAGAAGGTCCCGGCCTACCGCGACGAGCACGAGGTCGCGCCCGACTCGGAGACCGAGACGTACGTGGCGGCCAAGCTGGGGATCGACTCCTGGCGATGGGCCGGGGTGCCGTTCTACATCCGCACCGGGAAGGCGCTGGCCTCGCGGGTCACCGAGATCGCGGTCCAGTTCCGCCGGGCCCCGCTCGCGCTGTTCGGGCGGGCCGGCACGCCGGATATGGACCCCAACGTGCTCGCCATCCGGGTCCAGCCCGACGAGGGGATCCTGCTCCGCTTCGGGGCGAAGGTGCCCGGGCCGGGGCTGAACATCCGCGGCGTGAACATGGACTTCCGCTACGGAAGCTCGTTCGCGGTGGACTCGCCCGACGCCTACGAGACCCTGCTCCTCGACTGCATGATCGGCGACTCGACCCTGTTCACCCGCGACGACGAGGTCGTCCGCGCCTGGGAGATCCTCGACCCGATCGTCGCCGCGTGGCGGACCGGCGCCTCACCGCTCCACTTCTACGCGGCCGGCAGCTGGGGCCCGCCGGCCGCCGACGAGCTGCTGGCCCGTGACGGGCGGGAGTGGCGGCGGCCGTGAGCCTCGAGCCGGGGGCGACCCCGTACTGGGAGATGCACGGCACCTCGGTCCGCGCCGTCGAGGCCGAGCTCGGCCGGCTGTGGCACCAGGCGACCGCCGAGGAGGCACCCGGGGACGGGGTCGTGATCACCGAGAAGGGCGCGCCCCAGGCGCGGACCTCGGTCATGAACCTGATCGTCATCGTCCCGGACCGTGAGACGAGCGACCGGATCCTCGAGACCCTGCTCAGCCTGGGAGTCCGGCACCCGTCGCGGGCGATCGTCCTCCAGGCCGATCCCGGCGCCGAGGGTGTCGCCCTGGACGCGCGGATCGGGACCCACTGCCGGGATGGCGAGACCGGGAACGGGCGGGTCTGCTTCGAGCAGCTCGCGCTGAGCGTCCGCGGGGAGGCCGCCCGCCACCTGGACGGGATCGTGGCGCCGCTCGTCATCCACGACCTGCCGATCGAGATCTGGTGGCCCGGCGACACCCCGTTCGACGACCCGGTCTTCAACCAGCTCGTCGCGTTCGGCGACCGGCTGGTCGTCAACGCCTCCGACTTCCGCGACCTGCCCGCCGGGCTGCGCCGCCTGGCGGCCATCCGCCGGCGTTCCGGGGTGGGCGACATCGCCTGGGAGCGCCTGGCGCCGTGGCAGGAGCTGACCGCCCAGTTCTTCGACGCCCCGCGCTTCCGCCGCTACCTCCCGAACCTGTCGCGCCTGCTGATCAAGTACGCGGTCCCCGAGCCGGGTGGGAACGGGCTCGGTGGTCCCGATCGGGAGATCGTCCGCGGCGTGCCCTCGCCGGCGGCCGGGGCCCTGCTCTACGCGGGCTGGATCGCGACTCGCCTGGCCTGGAAGCGTGCCGAATGGCGCGAGCCGCTGTCGCCGGGCGGGATGCGGACCGTCCTCGAAGGCCGATACGAGATGGTGGACCTGGCCATCGACCCGGTGCCGACCTCGGCCGTGCCGCCGGGCGAGCTGCTGTCGGTCCGCCTCCGCTCCTTCGGGGAGGCGGGATCGGCCGAGTTCATCGTTGACCGTCCCGGCCGCGAAGCGATCATCGCCACCAACGCCGACGGGATGACCGCCTACCTGCGCCGGATCCCGCTCGAGCCGGAGACCGAGGCCGAGGTGCTCCGTCGCCAGCTGGTCCTCGACCGCCGCGACCTGACCTACGAGGACGCGCTCCGGGCGGCGGCCATCCTCGCGTCCTCGACCGCGGAGGCGGCATGAGCGTCACCTGGAGGGTCCTCGACACCCCGTCGGACGTGGCCCAGGCCGCGGCCGAGGCGTTCGTCACCGCGGCCGGCGCCGCGACCGCCGATGGAGGCCGGTTCCACGCGGCGCTGCCCGGCGGGCGGACGCCGCTGCCGTCGTTCGCCCTCCTCGCCGAGCCCCCGCTCCGGGACCGGGTCGCGTGGGACCGGGTCGAGCTGTTCTGGGCCGACGAGCGGGCGGTGGGTCCCGACGACCCGCAGTCGAACTACCGGGCCGCCCGCGACGCATGGCTGGCCCACGTCCCCGAGCTCGACGAGACCCACGTCCACCGGATGATGGCCGACACCGCCGACCTGGCCGTCGGCGCCGACCACTACGAGTCGGTCCTCCGCCGGGAGGTGCCGGCCAACGCGGACGGGATCCCGGTCTTCGACCTGATCTGGCTGGGGATGGGCGCCGACGGCCACACCGCGTCGCTGTGCCCCAACGAGGTGTCGCTGGCGGTGACCGACCGCCTCGTCGTCCCCACCTGGCCGGCCGGCTACCCCACGTCCCGGCTGACCCTCACCTACCCGGTCCTGAACGCGGCCCGCGAGGTCGTGTTCGCGGTGACCGGGGCCGACAAGGCGGCAACGGTGGCCGCGATCCGGTCCGGGGCGGACCTGCCGGCCGGTCGGGTCCGGGCCGCCCGGACGACGTGGCTCCTTGATGCGGCCGCCGCCGGGGAGGCGGCTGGAAGCCCGGCGTGAGCGGGCTGTTCGTCGCGATCGCCGTGGCGGCCGGCGCCGTGGGCCTGTTCATCGGCCTGCCGGCCTGGCGGACGTGGCAGGCGCGCCGGGTGCAGGAGCGGAACGCGGAGCGCTACCTCGCCTGGCGGGGTCGCGCCGACCGCACCGGCGGCGGATCGGCCCAGCGGATGACGACCGACGAGCGCCGTCGCATCGGCCTGGCGGCCGGGCTGCTCGCGATCGCGGCCGCCTGCCTGGTCATCGGCCTGTCCACCTGACGGATCGGGACCGACCGATGCGCGTCGAGCTCCTCTTCTGGGATGCCGACCCGGAGTACATGACCGCCCGCCAGCGCCTGGTCGAGGTGCTCATCGAGGATGCCTTCGAGACGCCGATCCAAATGATCGCGGTCGGGTCGGTCGAGGATGCCGAGTTCCTCCAGCTGCCCGGCTCGCCGACGATCCGGATCGACGGGGCCGATATTGATCCGGCCGCAGCCGGCGAGGTGGGGCTGTATCTCCGCTCGTACCCGGCCGAGGAAGACGGGCCGCCGGAGCGGGCGCCGTCCAAGGCGCTCATCCGGGGTGCGGTGGATCGCGCCCGGGGCTGGAGCCACGGCCAGCCCGAGGCCGCCGGACCCGATCCGGCGACCGACCCGGACCCGCGCTAGACTCGGGCCATGTCCGCCGCCAAGCGGCCCAGCACCTCGAGCCTCCGACGCTTCGTGAGCTCGCGGCCCTACGTGCCGGTGGCCGAGCTGCGGCGCCGATTCGGGCTCGACGAGCCCGATGCCATGGTCCGGATCAGCCACAACGGGACGACCGCCTTCATCGGCGTGCCCGCCCGGGAGGCCGCCAAGCTCGAAGAGCTGTGGGCCCGCGACGAGCTCGGAGTCGAGCTCTCGGTCGACGTCCACGCCCCGGTCGTGGTCGGCGTCTTCCCGATGCGGATCGCCCGCTACGTGGCCGACCACAATGGGGCGCCGGGCCACGCGACCAACGGGGCGATCACCGGCGACGGCGAACCCGGCGAGGACACCGAGCTGTTCGCCCTGGCCGACACGTTCGAGGGCATCTGACGCCGACCGTCGTCGCCATCGCCTCCGAGCTGATGACCGCCTCGCGGATCGAGAGCGCGGTCCGTGCCAGCGGCAGCACCTTCCACCGGATCGACGACCCCACCCAGCTCCCACCCGCGGCCGAGGTCGACCTGCTGCTCGTCGACTGGGCGGCCCGCCGCGACGACTGGGGCCAGCGGCTGACGGACTGGCGGGACAGCGCCGAGGATCCACCCCGGATCTTCCTGTTCGGCCCGCATTCCGATCTCGATGCCCACCGCGCGGCGAAGGGCGCCGGCCTGGGACCGATGCGCGCCCGGTCCGCGATATTCGCCGCCCTGCCGGACCTGCTGGGCGCCTGACCAGTCGGGCACAAGGCGAGGAGCCTGGCCACTGGCCAGGCTCCTCGCGGACCGAGCCGCTCTCGCGGCTGCGTCAGGCGGGCCTCATGCAGTGCCTGCGGTCCCGTACGCGGTTCGCGTCCCTTCGATCAGGCCGCAGTCGGCGCGATCACCGGTCGGGCGACCGGCACCTGCTCGGCCTCGGGTCGCACGGCCCAGACGAGCCCACCACCCAGGATCAGCAGGGTGACCCCGATCGCTCCGAACGCGGCGGCCAGGCCGAGGCCCATCTGGAGGCTCGAGTGGGTCATGGTTCCCACGCCGAGCTGGCCGATGAGCGCGAGGGCGGTCGGGCTCCAGGCCAGGCCACGAGCCGGGCCCTCGAGCGGATGGGATCGGTTGAAGTCGGCGTAGTAGCGCCCGTCGACGGCGAACTCGTGTTCGCCGGCGGCGAATGTCTCACCGTTGTACTCCACCGGCTCCTCGAGCACGATCGTCTGCGTCCCGTGAAGGACGTGGGACGAAATCGTCGCCATCTCGTACATGTACTCGCTGGCGGTGTTCACGATCGGGTCATTGGGGTCGAAATCGGCCGGGTTGACGGCGTAGCCCCAGTCTTCGGTCAGCAGGGTCATGATCTCCTCGGCGCCGGCGGTCTCGCCGCCGTCGACGAGCTGACCCGCCTCGTTGTACGACAGGGTGACGTTCTGCGCCGCGCTGAACGCGGCCAGCGACCGGTAGCCCTCCTGCACCTTCAGGAAGGAGTAGCCCCCGGCCAGGAGGAACGACACGCCAATGAGCACCATCCCGATGCCCAGGATCTTGAATCGGCGGTTCACGGCTCGGTACCTCAGCTTCTGGTGTGCCCGTGTTCTCTACGCGGCGACTGTCGCCCGTGAGGACCGTTCGGCACCACGGATGAGTGGCCTGTTTCCGCAGGCCGGCTGGTTCCCGATCGGGGAGCCATTCGGCCTCTCACCCCGCTCGCTCAGCGGCGGCGGAGGGTCGTCTCCTGGCCGGCGGGGGTGTCCCGGACCTCGACGCCGAGCGCGCTGAGCTCGTCGCGCAGGGCGTCGGACGCCGCGAAGTCCCGAGCGGCGCGGGCTGCCGCCCGGCGCTCGAGGAGCGCGGCCGCTCCCTCGGGGAGCGCTTCGTCCCCGGCCGCCGGCGCACGGCCCAGGTCGAGCCCGAAGACGCGGTCGAAGTCCAGCAGCAGCGCGCGCCGCTGGGCGGGAGACAGGTCCGCCGCGCCGGCGACCGCATGGGCGATGGCTACCGCGGCCGGCATCCCGAGGTCCTCGCTAATGGCGGCCACGAACCTCGCCCGGTAGCCGGCCATCGGCTCGACGGCGAGGTCGACCGCCGCCGGATCGGTCCCGTCCGATGCTCCCTCGGCGACCGCGCGTCGGAGGCGGGTCAGCCCGGACGCCGCGGCGTGCATCGCGTCCTGGGTGAAGTCGAGCTTCGAGCGATAGTGGGCGGTCTGGGCCAGGTAGCGGAAGTCGAGCGGGTCGAATCCCTTCTCCGGCAGATCGCTGACCCGGATGATATTGCCGGCCGACTTCGCCATCTTCGCGTCGGCCAGGGTCAGGAACTCGCCGTGCATCCACAGCGTGATGACCTGGTGGCCCACGGCCCCGTCGGACTGGGCGATCTCGTCCTCGTGGTGCGGGAACTTCAGGTCGATCCCGCCGGTGTGGATGTCGAATCGGTCGCCGAGGTACTTCATCCCCATCGCCGAGCACTCGATGTGCCAGCCGGGGAAGCCCTCGCCCCACGGGGACGGCCAGTGCATGAGCCGGCCGGCATCGGCCGCCTTCCACAGGGCGAAGTCGGCCGGGTCGCGCTTGTCGGCCTCGGTCTCGACCCGCGTCCCGGTCCGCGTGGCCTCCACGCGCTGGCCGGACAGCTTCCCGTACGCTGGGAACGCGCTCACGTCGAAGTAGACGTTGCCGCCGGTCTCGTAGGCCAGGCCCTTGTCGATGAGGGTTTCGATGATGGCCAGCATCTCCGGGATGTGGTCCGTGGCCCGCGGCATCACGTCGGCCGGGCGGATGTTGATCAGCGCCTCGTCGGCCAGCCAGGCATCGGTGTAGAACTGGGCGATCTCCATCGGCGACTTCCCCTCCTCGAGGGCGGCGATCACCATCCGGTCCTCCCCGGAGTCGGTCTGGTCGTCGCGCATGTGGCCGACGTCGGTGATGTTCTTCACGTACCGGACGTCGTAGCCCAGGTACTCGAGGCTTCTCCGCAGGAGGTCGCCGAACAGGTACGTCCGAAGGTTCCCGATGTGCGCGTAGCGGTACACCGTGCTGCCGCAGGTGTAGATCCCGACGTGCCCGGGCGTGACCGGCACGAGCGGCTCGACCTGGCGGCTGAGCGTGTTGTAGAGGCGGATCGGAGCCGGCGAGGAGGCCATCAGGGGCCGGATTGTATCGGTCCGGATCGGACTACCATCTGGCCGATGCCGGAGCGTGACGCGTCGCAGACCTACCCGCTGACGCTGGGCGAGGAGCCGGAGTTCTGCCCCGCGTGCGGGAAGGCGGTGGTCGAGCGCATCCTCGAGGAAGACCATCGACCTCGCCTCGTCTGCCCGGACGGCCACGTCACGTGGCGGAACCCGCGGCTGGTGGTCGGGACACTCCCCGTTCGGGACGGGGAGGTGTTCCTCGCCCGGCGGGGGATCGAGCCGGGCATCGGGAAATGGTCGTATCCCGGCGGCTTCCTCGAGGTCGGGGAGTCGGCCCAGGAGGGCGCCCGGCGCGAGACGGAGGAGGAGACCCTGCTGCGGGTCGAGATCGGCCGCCTGATCGGCGCCTACTCACGCCCCCACGCGGCGGTGGTGACCCTGATCTACGAGGCCCAGGTCGTCGGCGGGGAGCCGCTGCCCGGGGTCGAGACCACCGAGGTGCGCAGCTTCGCCCCGGACGAGATCCCCTGGGACGAGCTCGCGTTCAGCACGACCGAGAGCTGCCTGCGGGACTGGCTGCTGGCGCAGCCCGGCCACCAGCCGCGGCACGAGCCGGAGCTGTACGTGGTGGGGGACCCGGAGCCCTAGTCGGTGTACTTGCGGAAGACGACCGTGCCGTTGTGCCCGCCCAGGCCCATCGAGTTCGAAAGGGCCACCTCGAGCTTCGCCTGACGGGCGGTGTGGGGGACGTAGTCGAGCGTCAGCGCCGGGTCGGGGTGGTTGAGGTTGATCGTCGGCGGCACCCAGCCGGTGTCGAGGGTCTTCACCGTGGCCCACGCCTCGAACGCGCCGGCAGCGCCCATCATGTGGCCGGTCATCGACTTGGTCGAGCTGATCATCAGCTTGCGGGCGTGGTCGCCGAACACGGCCTCGATGGCCTGCGTCTCCGACAGGTCGTTCAGCGGCGTCCCGGTGCCGTGGGGGTTGATGTACTGGACCTCGGTCGGGTCGATCCCGCCCCGTTCCAGCGCCCAGCGCATCGACCGCTGGCTGCCCTCGCCGTACTCCGGCGGAGCCGCCATGTGGAACGCGTCGGCTGCGCTCCCGTAGCCGATCACCTCCGCGATCGGCTGCGCGCCCCGGGCTTTGGCGTGCTCGAGCTCCTCCAGGACGAGGACGGCCGACCCTTCGGCGATGACGAACCCGTTCCGGGTGGCGTCGAACGGGCGCGAGGCGATCGAGGGGACGTACTCGCCGGTGTCTGGGTCGATCGGGGTCCCGAGCGCTCGCATTTGGCTGAACCCGGCGAACGCGAGGGGGAGCAAGGCGGCCTCGGTGCCGGCCCCGAGCATGAGGTCGGCCTGGCCCCGGATGATCGTCTCGGCCGCCTCGCCGACCGCGTGGCTGCCGGTGGCGCAGGCGCTCACCACGGCGGTGTTCGGTCCGCGGATCCCGAACTGGATGGCCACCAGGCCCGACGGGCTGTCGGGGAGCATGTGGGGGATCGTCCAGGGCGAGACCTTGTTCAGACCCGACTCCCAGAACTTGCGGGCGTTCTCGAGAAGCACTCCGACCCCACCCATGCCCGACCCGAAGACCATGCCGATCCGGTCCGGGTCCGCTTCCTCGCGGAGGATCTGGCTGTGCCCGTTGATGAGTCCCGCGTCGCGGAGCGCCTCGGCGGTGGCGGCGACGGCCATCTGGGTCGCCCGGTCATGGCGCCGGATGTCCTTGGCGTCCATCTCGAGGGTGGGGTCGAATCCGGGGACCTCGCCTCCGACCCGGATCTCCTGCTCCGAGAGGTCGGCGATCGTGACGTCTCGAATGCCCGACCGTCCGGCGACGAGGTTCTCCCAGGCGGTGTCGTTCCCGATCCCCACTGGCGCGACGACGCCCAGGCCGGTGACCATGGCCCGCCGTGGGCCACGACCGTTGCTCCCGCTCACGAGGAGGTCTTTTTCGAGGCCCGCTTGGCGGACTTGGTCGGCTTCGGCTCAGGCAGCCACCCGTCATCGGCGTCGTCGAGGGCGTGGGCGTTCGACTCGGGGCTGATCCGCTTGACCAGCCCGGTCAGCACCCGCCCCGGGCCGACCTCGACGAAGTCGGTGACTCCGATGGCGGCCATGTTGCGGACGGTGGCCACCCACTGGACCCCGTGGACGAGGTGCTCGGTCAGCTCCTCGCGGAGCCCGTCGGCGCTCCGGATCATGTTGGCGTGGACGTTGCCGACCATCGGGACCAGCGGGTCGCGGAACGGCGTCTTCTCGAGGACCTTGGCGAACTCGTCGCGCGCGTGGCGCATGAGCGGGGAGTGGCTGGCCACGCTGACCGTCAGCTGGACCGCGCGCCGGGCGCCAACGGTCTTGCTCATCTCGAGGGCGAACACGAGGGCCGGGATGACGCCGCTCAGGACGATCTGGCCGGGCGCATTGATGTTGGCCACCGAGATCTCGCCATGCTCGCGGGCCTGCTCGACGACCTCCTCGGCCTGCTCCTCCGAGAGGCCGATGATCGCGCCCATCCCCCCGTCGATGCCCTGTTCCTGCATGATCCGGCCGCGTTCCCGGACCAGGCGGATGGCTTCCTCGAAGTCCACGGCGCCGGCCGCGATGGCGGCGGCGTACTGGCCGGCCGAGTGACCGGCCACGGCCAGTGGGTCGAGGGTGCGACCGGCGGCCTGCGCTCGCTCCCGAAGGTGCTCGAGGGCGGCGAAGCTGGCGGCCAGGATGGCGGGCTGGGCGTTGATCGTGGAGTCGAGCTCGTCGGCGGGACCCTCGAACATGAGCCGCGACAGGGCGAAGCCGAGCGCCTTGTCGGCGCGTTCGATGACGGCGGCGGCGACCGACGAAGTGCCAGCGAGCTCGGATCCCATTCCGACGTACTGGGACCCTTGACCCGGAAACACGAAGGCGTGGGCACCGGCCATCGCGTCAGTGGTGGACATGGCGGCGAGCAGATTCCCTCTCGAATACGGCCGCGAGTATAGCCGAGGGTCCCCCGAGTGCCGCTACCCCCGCTCGGCCGCGGAGAACGTTCGGACGACCTGCTCGAGCACGGGGACGCCGAACTCGATGGCGCTCACCGGCACCCGCTCATCGTTGCCATGGAACAGGTCGAGGAACGGCGTGTTCGCTTCGAGCCGGAGCGGGCAGAAGCCGTACGTCGGGATCTCCAGCTTCGCGAGGGCCTTGGCGTCGGTCCCCGGGGTGATCAGCATCGGGACTGCGACCGCGTCGGGATCGGCCTCCCCGAGCGCGGCCCGCATGAGGTGGACGATCGGCGCATCCGGATCGGCCTCGACGGCGGGCAGGCTCATGACCGCCTCGACGGTGACCTCGTCGCCGGCCAGCGCCTGGAGGCGAGCGGCGAACGCGGCCTGGTCGGTGGCCGGCAGGGTCCGGACGTCCACCTCGGCCATCCCGGAGGCCGGGATGACGTTCACCTTGCTTCCCGAGCGCAGGACGGTCGGGGTGACCGTGTCCTGGAGCATGGCGCCGAACGAGCGGCGCTGGGTCGGGTCGGTCACCAGCTGCTCGAGCGTGGCGCGGGCCGCGGCTCGGTCGTCCGGGACGAGGTCGGCCACCTCGCCCAGCCCGATCTGGGCGAAGAACGAGCGGACCACGGCCGGCGGGTCCCCGGTGGGCGGAGCCGCGGCCAGCCGGGCGACGGCCTCGGCCAGGTGGATGGTCGGGTTCGCGGCGTGCGGCATGCTCCCGTGGCCCGGCGTCCCGGTCGCGTGGAGGCGGGTCCAGATGATCCCCTTCTCGGCGACCTGGATGGCGTACACCCGCCGTCCGCCGACGGTCATCGAGTAGCCGCCGATCTCGTTCAGGGCGGCCGCGGCCGGCCCCGCGTCCGACCCGAACAGGTCCGGGCGGGTCTCGACCCAGTGCTGGGCGCCGGCCGAGCCGCCGGCCTCCTCGTCGGCGACGGCGGCGAAGATCACGTCCCGGCGGAGCGGGATAGCGGATCGGTGGAGCGCGACCATGACCGCCAGCTCCATGGCGACCATCTGCTTCATGTCGACCGCCCCGCGGCCCCAGACCACGCCGTCCACCAGCTCCCCGCCGAACGGGTCACGGGACCAGGCATCGGCATCCACCGGCACGACATCCACGTGGCTGAGCAGGACGAGCGGCGGCTCCGGATCCGCGACCGCCGGATCAGCGCGCAGCCGGGCGAAGCAGCTTCCACGGCCCGGCTGGGCCTCGAGGACCTCGGCCGGGATGCCGGCCGCGGTCAGGACCTCGGCACAGTAGCGAGCGGCGGCCGTCTCCCCGCCGGTCGAATCCCGGCCGGCGGCGGTCGCCGGGTCGCCGGGCGGGTTGACCGAGGGGATCCGGATGAGCTCGACGAGGTGGCGGACAGCCTCGCCGGCGTCGGCGGTCAGCGCCGGGCTCACGGCTCGCGGACGCGAGCCGGGGCCGGGGTCATGGTCGCCGCGCCCGACGCATCGGACGCCAGTCCGCGGCGCTGGTCCACCAGCCTGGCGACCCCGACGTCGGCGATGAACAGGGCCACCGACGTCAGGAGCAGGACCGGCAGGGTCGTGGCCAGGCCCATCCAGATCAGGGCCACCAGGAAGAAGCCGTGCATCGAGAACCGGGTGAAGAACGCCAGTCGGAGGTCGACGATCGCCGTCGCCTGCCCGTCGGGGGCCTGCCGGTTGGGCCCGAACGTCCCGATCCCGGCAATCGCCAGGAAAACGGCCAGGGTCAGCGCGAACAGCCACAGGCCCCCGCCCCGCTCGGCGCCGGTGAGCTCCATGATCAGGGCGAAGGGGAAGATCGAGCTCAGCAGGATGCCGAAGGCCGGGATCGGCACCGCCAGCTGGGCCCACTCGAGCGCCGGCCGGTCGGCCGAGGCGTCGCGGATCCATCGGCTCATCAGGCTGAAGCCCAGGGTCACGAACAGCCAGGCGTAGAAGTTGCCGGCCGGGACCCCGAACCAGCCCTGGTCGGGCTCGATGCCGACCCAGGTCCACATCCCCATCCGGATGGCCACCGCGTCGAAGGCGAGGTCGAGCATGATCACGAGCACCGCATCCACGAACGGGGCGGTCCAGCGGCGAACGCCGAGGGCGTCGGTGATCCGCATCGCTCCGGCGATCAGCAGGGCCCAGGTCAGGCCGATGACGAGCGGCGCCCGGTCGAGGACGAGGACCCAGTCGGGGCTGTAGTGGTAGGTCTGGAAGATGAGCTGGTCGCCCTCCTCGAGGAGGAGGCCGAACATCGCGGCGCTGAGCAGCTCGAGGAACGGCAGCCGGCCTCGTCGCAGGGCGGCCACCGCGGCGCCGATGAACAGCACCGAGGCCGCCACCTCGAGGAACAGGAATACGGGATTCACGACGATCCGATGATAGGGGAGCCCCGGTTGGGACGGCCAAACCCCGGTAATAGAATGCGAGCGTGACCACGAACGTCGGCGCGCCCAGCGTCCCGATCTACCTGGCCGGCGAGTTCGTCGAGGCCGGCGCCCCGCTCGAGGTGCGCAACCCGGCCACCGGGGACCTGGTGGCGACCACCTGGCAGGCCGGGGCCGCCGAGCTCGAGCGCGCGACCGAGGCCGCGGTGGCCGCGTTCGAGCAGACTCGCCGCCTGGCGAGCTTCGAGCGGCGGGACGCCCTCCAGCACGTGGCCGACTGCATCGCCCGCGACGCCGAGGAGCTGGCCGAGCTGCTGACCCGCGAGTCGGGCAAGCCGATCCGCGACGCGAAGGCGGAGGTGACCCGCGGGGCGCTGACCTTCCGGACGGCCGCCGAGGAGGCGCTCCGGATCAACGGGGAGTGGATCCCGCTCGACTGGACCGCGGCCAACCGCGGCCGAAGCGGGATCGTGCGGCGCTACCCGATCGGACCGGTGGCCGGCATCAGCCCGTTCAACTTCCCGCTCAACCTGGCCGCCCACAAGGTGGCCCCGGCGCTGGCCGCCGGCTGCAGCATCGTCCTGAAGCCGCCGAGCAAGGATCCGCTGGTCATGCTCCGGGTCGCCGGCTACCTGTCCGAGACCTCGTTGCCCAAGGGCGCGGTCTCGATCCTGCCCATGGACCGCCCGACCGGGGACCGGATGGTCGCCGACGATCGGTTCAAGCTCCTGAGCTTCACGGGCAGCCCGAGCGTCGGCTGGAAGATGAAGGCCGATGCCGGCCGCAAGAAGGTGGTCCTCGAGCTGGGCGGCAATGCGGGGGTCATCGTCGACGAGACCGCAGACCTCGACTGGGCGGTCGCGCGGCTGACGTTCGGCGCCTTCGCCTACGCCGGGCAGGTCTGCATCAGCGTCCAGCGCATCTACGTCGTCGAGTCCATCTACCCCGAGTTCGAGCGGCGCTTCGTCGAGAAGGTGCGCGAGGTCAAGCTCGGCGACCCGCTGGACCCGGCCTCCGACCTGGGTCCCATGGTCGACCAGGCCGCCGTCGAGCGGACCGACGCCTGGGTCCAGGAGGCCCTCGCCGACGGCGCCCGGGCGCTGACCGGTGGCCGGGCCGACGGCCTGTTCTACGAGCCCACCGTCCTCGTGGACGTGCCGCGCGAGGCCCGCGTCTGCGGGGAGGAGGTCTTCGCCCCGGTGGTCAACCTGTTCCCGGTGCCCGACTTCGCGGCCGCCGTCCGCGAGATCAACGACAGCCGGTTCGGGCTCCAGTGCGGCGTCTTCACCGGGTCGCTGGAGAAGACGCTCACCGCCCATGACGAGCTCGAGGTGGGCGGCGTGATCGTGAACGACGTCCCGACCTGGCGGACCGATGCCATGCCCTACGGCGGGGTGAAGGACTCCGGCCTCGGCCGCGAGGGCCTGCGCTGGTCGATCGAGGACATGACCGAGCCCCGGCTGCTGGCATTCGCCCGCCCGCTCTGAGTGACCCAGGCCGCCGTCCGGTTTGCACGGATCCTGCCCGCGGCCGATCTCCGGGACGGGGAGCTCATCCCGGTCGTGATCGACGGCCGCCCGGTCGTCCTCGTCCGGCACCGGGGCGAGTTCTACGCTGTCCAGAACAACTGCAGCCACAAGGACTACCCGCTCTCCGAGGCCGGGTTCGACCCGCGCGACGGGGTCCTGATCTGCGCGTGGCACAACGGCTGCTTCGACGTCCGCACCGGGGCTGCGGTGGCCCTGCCGGCCACCGAGCCGGTCGAGACCTTTCCGACCCGGCTGACCGATGACGGATGGGTCGAGATCGGCCTGACCGGGAGCCTGGCGTGAGCCTGTCGGCGCTGCCGTACGTCAACTGGATCTTCTGGGGGACCCTGGCCGGCGGCACGCTCCTGGCGATGGGCCTGACCGAGTGGCGGGGTGGGACGACGCGCGGATACCGCCTGTTCATGGCGGGGACCGTCCTCGTGGCGGCGATCATCTGGGTCCTCTCCGAGATGGGCCTCGTCCCGGTCCCCGGCACCGACGCCACGGCCGAGATCCGACGGGTCCTGGTCGGGACCTTCGCCGTCCTGGCTCTTGGCTACCTCGTCGCGGTGTGGCGGTCGTGGCCGCGCGGGGCCCTGGCCGTGGCCGTCGCCGGCGGCGCCGTCGGCGTGGCGGCCGTGGTGAGCCTCGCCCTGGCCGGGGAGACCGAGGGTGCCCTGTTCGCCGCTGGGCTGGTGACCGCCGCCGTGGCGCTGGGCTCGGTCACCGCCGGCATGCTCCTCGGCCACTGGTATCTCGTGACGCCCAAGCTCTCGCCCGACCCGCTCCGTCGCCTGATCTGGGTCCTGATCGGGTCGCTGCTGGCCCAGGGCCTGCTGGTGGCCGGGTCGGTGGCGGGCGGTGGCCTGGTCGAGCAGACCGCCTGGTTGACCGGGCTGCGCTTCTTCGTGGGGGTGGCCTTCCCGCTGGCGATCGCCGTACTGGCGCTCAAGGCAACCGACGCGACGTCGATGCAGTCGACGACGGGACTGCTCTACATCGGGCTGGCGGCGGTCATGGCCGGCACCATCGGCGCCGCGTCGCTGGTCTACCTCGGCTGGGGATCGGTCTAGGCCGATGCAGGTGCAGGTCCGGTGCTTCGCCACCCTCCGCGAGCTCAGCTCGGCGCGCACCGATCTCGATCTCGTCGAGCCCGCCTCGGTGGCCGATGCCTGGAGCGCGCTGGTCGAGCGCCATCCTGCCCTCGAGCCGCATCGGCCGTTCACTCAGCCGGCCCGAAACGGCGCGGCCGTCGCGTGGGACGAGCGCCTGGCCGACGGCGACGAGGTCGCGTTCCTGCCGCCCGTCTCCGGCGGCAGCGGCCAGCCCGTGGTCGGGCTCAGCGCGGAGCCGATCGACGTGGCCGCGCTCGAGGCTGTCATCGCGACCACCCACGGGGCAGTGGTCACCTTCGTCGGGCGCGCCCGGCGGCTGGCCGATGACGGGCGCGAGGTGACCGGCCTCGAGTACGAGGCCTACCCCGAGATGGCCGAGGCCACGCTGCGGGACGTGGTGGGCGAGGTCACGGCCCAGTGGCCGGATACCGCGGTGTCGGTCGTCCACCGGGTCGGGGCCGTGCCGATCGGGGAGGCGGCGGTCGCCATCGTCACCGCCGCGCCGCATCGGTCCGAGGCCTACGAGGCCAACCGGTACGTCATCGAGGCCATCAAGGCGCGGCTCCCGATCTGGAAGCTCGAGCATTTCGCCGATGGCTCGCAGTGGAAGCGGCCGGGCGCCTGACCCGGGCGCCTAGGATGCGGGCGTGGACGAGGAATATCGGGAGCCTTCCTGGCGGGCGGTGATCATCACCCTGGTCGCGACCATCCTCCTGGTCGGCGCCGCGGTCCTGCTCGTGTCCAACCTGCTCCAGGAAAACTGCGCCCCCGGCGTCACGATCACCGGCTGCTCGCCTCCGGCGTCGGCTCCGGCCGAGGGGGAGGAATAGCCTCGAGGAACCGCCGCTTGGCTCGGTTCGAGCGGAGGCGGATGGCGGTCACCCGCGGCGGACGCTCGGCGAGCATCGTCGGGTAGTCATGGCGGCGCCGGCCATAGGTCGTGGCCGCCCACAGGATGATCGAGTCGCGGCCCAGGGCCGTCCGCAGGCTCTCGCGGTTTCCGTTCCACAGCTGCTCGCGCCGCGCGATCCGGCGGATGGTCCGGGTCACGACCTGCCACATCACGACCGCCAGCGGCAGGTCGAGCCAGATGACGGTGTCGGCCCGCGCCCAGACGAGGTCGCGGCTGGCGCTGTAGTTGCCGTCGATGACCCACGCGTCGCCCGCCGCAGCCGCACCGACCCGCTCCCGAAGCTCCGGAACCGCGGCCATCTGCCAGTTCGGGCCCCAGTTCAGGGCATCGATCTCGACGTACGGGACGTCGAGGTGCTTCGCCAGCGCGGCGCCGAAGGTGGACTTGCCCGTCCCGCTCGTCCCGATCACGTTGACCCGCCGCACGACGGCGGAGGATACCGACCCCTCGGTGGCACGGGAATGACCGATCGGGGCACAATGCGCGCCGATGCCTGACACGCGTGGCGACGTCCTCTGCCCGACCTGCGGCCGCTGGACGCCACCCGCGCCGTTCTGCACCGAGTGCGGAGCGGCGCTCCAGGTGGGCTTCCAGGACTCATCCGGCTCCGGGACGGAGGCCTTCCGCCGTGGCCAGGAGGTCAACCAGCCCGGGTCGCCATGGGGTGGCGAGCGGTTCGAGCCAGAGCCCGAGGATGCCGCCGCCCGTGGCGCCGCAGCCGGCGCCGCCGGGGCGGCCGGCGCCCGGATCGACCACCTGGCCGAGCCCGAGCCGCCGGCCGAGCCGCCCTGGCCGCAGGAGCCGGGATGGGAGGCGCCACCCGCGGCTCCACCGTCACCGGCTCCATCAGACGCTCCGCCGGACGAGGACGAGGGTCCGATGGGAACCGCCGAGGCAGCGGCCGCAGCCGCCGCAGCCGCCGCAGCCGCAGCTGCTGCCGCGGAGGCGGACGCGACCCCGACCCCGAAGCGCCGGAGCCGGGCGAAGTCCAAGCCGACGGACGAGCCCGCGGTGGCAGACGCGCCCACCGAGACCATTGCCGCCGCGTCGGTCGCGGCCGCCGCCGGGGCGGCCGCCACCCCCGAGCCGCCGGCGGCTCCGCCCGCCCCGCCCGTCGAGCCGATCCCACCCCCGCCGCCCGGCCCGCCGCCGGTCACCTACGCCGGAACGCCGGACGGTGGAGACGGCGGCAACTCCGGGGTCAGCGGCCTCGTGTTCGTCGTGTTTCTGGGCCTGGGGATCCTGGCCCTGCTGGGTGGCGCGATCCTGGGCGGGGTCTTCGACGGGGAGACCGGCCAGGCCAGCCCGACGCCGTCGGAGGCGGTCAGCACGCCCACCCCCGAGCCCACGCCCGAGCCGTCGGAGAGCGCGTCCGAGGCGCCGAGCGCCGCCCAGCCGACCCCGACCCCGGCCCCGACCCCACCGCCGACCAACGACGGCTTCCTGGCCCGAGCCGAGGTCTGCGAGGACCAGCCGACCGACTCGACCTGCGACGACAGCGGGGCGGTGAACGAGGGCGACTTCTGGATCCTCGTGTCCTTCCGGCACGCGGTCTACACCGACACGATCGGGGTGACGATCCGCGACAGCTCGGGCACGGTCGTGGACCAGGGCAGCATCCCGCTGGCGTTCTGCGGGACGAGCACCGACTGCGCGGGCTACACCTACTTCTCGTTCGGCGGCTACGGTCCCGGCGACTACGACGTCGAGGCCACCCGGAACGGGAGCTCGGCCGCGACCACCCAGTTCACCGTCGAGTAGCCGGGTCGCCGTCCCTCAGTGGACGGTCGGGTTGGCGGCCTCTCCCCGGGCCCTGCGTCGCGCGGCCAGCGCGCTGAGCGCCTCGAGCACGGATCGATGGGCGGCCGCGGCCGTCACCTCGGCGACGTCGTAGGCGGGCGCGACCTCGACGACGTCCATCCCGACCAGCTCGACGGCGCCGGCGACCTGGCGCACCGCCCGCAGCAGCTCGCGGGTCAGCATGCCGCCCGGCTCGGGAGTCCCGGTGCCGGGAGCCATCCCGGGGTCGATGACGTCGATGTCGACCGAGAGGTAGATCACCTCCGGCCCGTCGAGCGCCTCGGCGATGGCGTCTGCGACGACCGCCTCGGCCCCGCGCGACTCGATCTCGGTCATCAGGTGCCAGCGCATCTCGCGCTCACGCATCCAGGCCAGGGTCTCGGCCGGCGGCCAGTAGCCGCGCAGGCCGACCTGGACGAAGTTCCGGCCCGCCACCGCGCCCGACTCGATGAGCCGCCGCATCGGGGTCCCGTGGGACAGGAGGTTGCCCCACGTGTTGTCGCCGGTGTCGGCGTGGGCGTCGAAATGGACGATGCCGAGCCGCCGGGGCGCCACGGCCGCCGCCACGCCGCTGGCGGAGGGATAGGTGATCGAGTGGTCCCCGCCGAGGATGATCGGGATGGCCCCGGTCCGGGCGACCTCCTCGACCCGGGCCCGGATGACGGCATGGCCGCGCTCGAGGCGCCCCGGGACGATCGGCATGTCGCCTCCGTCGACGACGTCGAGCCAGTCGAACGGGTCGACCCCGAGCTGGAGGGAGTGGATGTCGCCGGCGTGGTAGGTGGCGGCGCGGATCGCCCGCGGACCGAACCGGGCGCCTGGTCGGTGGCTCACTCCGTCGTCGAGCGGCGCGCCCAGGATGACGGCGTTCGGTCGCCGCGCGGCGAGCGCGGCGGCATCGGTCACCAGCGGCAGCTTCTGGAACGTCGTGCTGCCCAGGTACGCGGGGAGGTTGAAGTCATCCCACTCGTGGAGCAGGTCCTCACCGTCGTCCGGGGCGGGTTCGTTCTTGCCGCGACCGGCCGGAGCGTCGTCCATGGCAACTGGCCTGTCACCGGGGGCGCCGTCGCGGCGCGGAGCTGGCCCACCGGGCCCGTGGATCGTAGCAGGTGAGGGGTACCATCCGAACATGGCCGAGGTGCGCCGGGTGTACACGCTGGACGAGGCCAACGCCCTGCTCCCCGAGGTCCGGGCGGTCCTCCTTCAGCTGGCCGTCGAGAAGGCCCGGCTCGAGAGCGCGGTCGAGGCGCTGACTGCCCACGGCGCCGACGGCACGAGCAACGGCGACATCGCCCACGCCGACGCGCTGGCCCGCTCCGAGGCGGAGATGACCGAGATCAGCGGCGGGATGCGGGCCCTCGTTGAGCACCTCGAGTCGCTCGACGTCGAGCTCCGGGATCTCGAGGAGGGCTTGGTGGACTTCCCGGGCGAGCGGGATGGCCGGCCCGTGTGGCTGTGCTGGCGCCTCGCCGAGCCGGCGGTCGCCCACTGGCACCCCGTGGACCAGGGCTTCGCCAACCGCCAGCCCTGGTGAACCGATGTCCGTCCGAGTGACCGTCGTCGGTGACGCGACCTGGGACGTCGCCGTGCTCGCCGAGGCCGCCCCGACGCCCGGCGCGGACCGGCGGGCGTCGATCAGCGCCGGCCCCGGGGGCCAGGGCGCGAACCTTGCCGTCCGGCTCGCCCGCCGGGGCGCGACCGTCCGCCTCGTCACCGGCATCGGCGACGACGCGGTCGGGGCCCTGATCGAGGCCGCCCTCGTGGCCGAGGGGATCGACCTGGTGAACCTCGGCGCCCCGAAGTCGGGAGCGGTGGTCGCCCTCGTCGACCCGTCGGGCGAGCGAGCGATGCTTTCGGACCGCGCCCGGCTGAACCTGGCGGGCGACGGGATGGCGCGTGCCGACGGGGCCCTGGACGATGCGGACTGGATCCACCTGTCCGGCTACCCGTTGGCCGACCCCGCCAGCGCCGCGGAGCTGGCGACCCTGGGGGCCGCCCGATCGGCCGCCCAGCGCTGCAGCGTCGGTGGCGGGTCGTTCGCCCCGGGCTCGCTGATCGGGCCGACCCTCCGGGCGGCGCGCCCCGACCTGCTCCTGTTCGACCGCGCCGAGGCGGCGACCGTCCTCGACCCCGGCTCGGCGCCGGCCGAGATCCCTTCCGCCGATGTGCTCGCGACCGCGCTCGCCGCCTGGTGCGAGGCGGCGGTGGTCGTCACCGACGGCCCGGCCGGGGCCGCCGTGGCCACCGTCAACGGCTCGGCCCGCGTGTCCGGCCCCGCGGCACCGGTCGTGGACGCCACCGGGGCCGGCGACGCCCATGCCGCGGCCGTCCTGATGGGGCTGGCCGGGGGTCCGTGGCCGCCGTCGGTCGAGGAGCTTCGCCGGGCAGCGGCCGCGGCTGCGCAGGCCGGTGCCGAGGTGGCCGGCGTGGTCGGGGCACAGGCCCGGATTCCCTCGGAGGGCGGCCCGTGACCGGCGCGTGGTTCCGCGTCGGGGAGGAAGTGGCGGAGGCGCTCGCCGCCGGGCGGCCGGTGGTCGCGCTCGAGTCGTCGCTCATCGCCCAGGGCCTGCCCGCGCCGGAGAACCTGGAGACCGCGCGCGCCTCTGAGTTTGCGGTCCGCGCCGCCGGAGCGGTGCCGGCGACCACGGCCGTCGCCGATGGCCAGGCCGTCGTCGGGGCGGATGCCGCGCTTCTCGAGCGCCTCGCCGACCCGGAGGCGCGGGTGGCCAAGGCCGGCTCCCGTGACCTGGGCCCGCTGCTGGCCGGCGGCGCGCTGGCCTCGACCACGGTGAGCGCCACGCTCCGAATCGCGGCCGCGGCCGGGATCCCGATCATGGCCACCGGGGGGATCGGCGGCGTCCACAGGGGCGCGGAGCGCACGTTCGACGTGAGCGCCGACATCGACGAGCTGGCCACGGCCCCGGTGGCGGTCGTCTGCAGCGGGGCCAAGGCGATCCTCGACCTGCCGGCCACCCTCGAGCTGCTCGAGTCGCGGCGCGTCCCGGTCGTCGGCATGGGGACCGCCGAGCTGCCGGCGTTCTACTCGCGGACGAGCGGCCTGCCCCTGGCGCACCGCGTGGACTCGGCGGACGAGGCCGCCAGGGCCATCGCCGCGCACCGCGCCCTGCCCGGAGCCGGCGGACTGCTGCTCGTCCAGCCCCCGCCCGCCGACGTCGCGATCCCGGCCAAGGAGGTCAACGCCTGGATCGGCGCCGCGCTGCTCGCCGCCGAGAACGAGGGGGTCGCGGGAGGGGCCGTCACGCCGTTCCTGCTGGGCCGGGTGGTCGGGGCCTCCGGGGGGCGCGCGCTGCGCGCGAACATCGGCCTGATCGTGGCCAACGCTCGCACCGCCGCCGAGGTGGCCATCGCGTTGAGCCCGTTGCTATCCTAGCCACGGGCCCAGCACCGGGAACCACCGGAGGCAGACATGCGCATCTACGAGGGGAGCCCGCGACAGGACTGGGAGGAGGTCCTCCGCAGTGTCGGCGCATGGGCCGATGCCGAGCCACTCAAGGAGCTCCTCTTCCTCGAGCTCGACGGCGGATTCCTCGTCCAGGGCATCAAGTCGTCCATGGGCGGGCAGTGGTCGGAGTCCGGGACCTTCACCAAGGAGACCCACGAGCTGACCGATGACCAGGTCGGCGACCTGATCGGGTCGATGCTCGACAACCGCGGGAAGGTGGCCGGCGACCATTCCGAGATCGGCATCGCGAACTTCTACGAGCAGGCGCTCCGGATCATCGGGAAGTGGCTCGACAGCGTCCAGCCGCGCGACGTGTTCTTCTTCGAGCAGGGCGGGTCCTTCGTCGTCCGCGCGTTCATGGTCGGCGCCCACGGCAAGGTCGGCCACGAGCTGTCCGAGTTCACCCGCGACGAGATCGTGGCTATGATCGAGTCGGCACCCATCGACCGCGGACGCGGGTCCGCGACGCCGCCAGCGGCTCCCGCCGCGCCGCCGCCGGCCAGCGAGGCGCCTCCGGCGGGTGGAACGGAGACCCAGACGTGAACATCATCAAGACCATCGTCATCGCCCTCGGCGCCGTGCTCGCGGCGCTGGTGATCGTCCCGCTGACCGTCCTCGCCGGCCTCTTCGTGTGGCTCAAGCTCACCGAGGAGATCGACGACGAGCCCTGGGACATCGACGACGCGATCTGACCCCGGAGCCGCGCGCTAGCCCGAGGCCAGTCCCCAGGCGACCGTCCAGCACACGGCGGCCATCAGCATCCCCGGCCACAGCCGGCCGGGATCCCACGCGCCCCGCAGGATGGCGATCAGGCCCAGCACACCGAGCGCCAGGCTCGCGGCGTTGAGCTGGCCGGCCAGCAGGAACGCGACGCTCACCCCAATCCCCACCCCCAGGGCGAGCACGAGCGCCAGGCGGTGCGCCAACCGCCGGCCGAGTACCTGGGCCAGGCACTGGGAGCCGACCGCCGCATCGAGCTCGAAGTCGCGGAGCGTGTTCGCCAGGTGGGCCGCCGCCGCGAACGGCGCCACGAGGAGCACCGCCGGGGCGACCCGCTCCAGGGGCACGCCCACGCCGCTCGCGATCCACAGCGGCAGGAGCCCGAAGCTGACCAGGTAGGGGAGGAACGAGAGGGGCGTCCGCGACAGCCACAGGTTGTAGGCGAGCGCCGAGGCGCTCGCCCCCGCCCCGAGGAGCAGCGGCAACGTGCCGAGCCGGTTGCTGGTGACCAGCTGGACGGCGAGACCCGCGGCCGCCACCCACAGCGCGGCCGACGCGGACAGGTCGCCGGCGGGTAGCGGCTTCTCGAGGCGGAGCGAAGCGTCCCGGGCCTGGTCGGTCAGGTCGTTGGTCGCCCCGGTGAAGACCTGCGAGCCCGCGACCGAGACCGTGACCAGGGCCACCGCGGCCACGTCCACCGGACCACCGCCCTCGCGGGCCAGGAGGTAGGCCAGCGCCGCGCTCAGGGCGGTCACCGCCAGCGCCGGGGCCGGATGGACCACCCGGACGGCCGCCCACGCCGTGCGAATCACCCCGGCATCGTACGGAATGGAGTACCATCGGGACCCGGGTAGGTGAAGGTCGATCCCTTCCTGCGTGCCGCCCGCACGCACCGGCAGCTCTCGCAACAGGCCCGTCATTCAGCCATGGCGAAGTACGTCTTCGTAACCGGCGGCGTGACCTCCTCGCTCGGCAAGGGGATCACCGCTGCGTCCATCGGCCGCCTCCTGAAGGCCCGCGGCATCCCCGTCTCGATTCTCAAGCTCGACCCCTACATCAACATCGATCCGGGGACGATGTCGCCGTACCAGCACGGCGAGGTCTTCGTGACCGATGACGGGGCCGAGACCGATCTCGACCTCGGCCACTACGAGCGGTTCATCGACGAGAACCTTTCCCAGGCCAGCAACGTCACCACCGGACGCGTCTACCAGGCGGTCATCGCCAAGGAGCGCCGGGGCGACTACCTCGGCGGCACCGTCCAGGTCATTCCCCACATCACGAACGAGATCAAGGAGCGCATCACGCGGGTCGCCCGGGAGGGGACCGGCAGCGTGGCGGCCAGCGGCCTGGCGTCGCACGGCGTCGTCGTCGTCGAGGTCGGGGGCACGGTCGGCGACATCGAGTCGCTCCCGTTCCTCGAGGCCATCCGCCAGATGCGGAAGGACGTCGGCCGGCGGAACGTGCTCTACGTCCACGTCACCTGGCTGCCCCAGATCTCGGCCACCGGCGAGGTGAAGACCAAGCCGACGCAGCACTCGGTCAAGGAGCTCCGCGGGATCGGCATCCAGCCCGACGTCATCGTCCTCCGCAGCGACGAGCCGATCGAGGACGAGATCCTCGACAAGGTCAGCCTGTTCACCGACGTGGACGTCCACGCCGTCATCCCGCTCCGCACCGCCCACAGCATCTACGAGGTCCCGCTCCTCCTCGAGCGGGCCGGGCTCGGCAAGCTCATCACCCGCGAGCTCGACCTGCCGGCGACCGAGCCGGACCTGGCCGACTGGCAGGAGCTGGTGGCCCGCATCCGCGCCCCGCGCCCCGAGGTCGAGATCGCGATCGTCGGGAAGTACACCGAGCTGCCCGATGCCTACATCAGCGTCAGCGAGGCGCTCAAGCACGCCGCCCTCCACCACCGGGTCGACGTCAAGGTGCGCTGGATCGGCGCCGAGCACTTCGAGCGGGTCGAGGCCGACGAGGTCGCCCGCGAGCTCGAGGGCGTGGCCGGCCTGCTCGTCCCCGGCGGCTTCGGCTACCGCGGGGTGGAAGGCATGATCCGGGCCATTCGCTGGGCGCGCGAGCAGCAGGTCCCGTTCCTGGGGCTGTGCCTGGGCCTCCAGTGCGCGGTCATCGAGTTCGCCCGGATGGCGCTCGGCACCGAGGACGCCAACAGCAGCGAGTTCAACGTCTTCACCGAGCACCCGGTCATCGACCTCATGCCTGACCAGGCCGATGTCACGGAGAAGGGCGGCACGATGCGGCTGGGCCTCTACCCGGCCCGCCTCGAGGACGACAGCCGGGTCCGCGCGGCCTACGGGGCCGAGGTCGTCTACGAGCGCCACCGGCATCGCTTCGAGGTGAACAACACGTACCGCGAGCGTCTCGGGGAGGCCGGCATGCGGTGGAGCGGGGTGAGCCCCGACGACCGCCTTGTCGAGTTCATCGAGCTCCGAGACCACCCGTGGTTCGCGGCCACCCAGGCCCATCCCGAGCTGAAGTCGCGACCCAACCGGCCCCACCCGCTGTTCCGCGACTTCATCGGCGCCGCGGCGACCCGTCTCGGCCTGCCGACCGCCCCGGCCGAGGAGGCCATCGAGGCGGCCGAGCCGGCACCTGCCCGCCGGCGGAGCGCGTCGCGGGCATCGGCGGCCGGGACCGCCGGCCGCGCCGAGTCCTGACCGCTCCGTGACGAGCACCGCCCCGCGCCGGGCGCCCACCCGGCGCCGCGCGGCCGCTGCCTTCGACCAGGCCGCGTACGAGGCCGAGGTCGAGGTCTTCCACGGCGAGAAGCACGAGGCGATCTACGAGAGCTTCGCCGGCCTGCGGCCCGACCTCGACCTGACCGCGGTCTACGAGGCCCACGCCGGCCTGTTCTCGGAGGCGGCCATCGACGGGCTGCGGGCGGCGGCCACCGGATTGGATGCGGCCGCCCGGCGGGCCCAGCGCCTGCTCGGCTTCGCCGTGGCTGGCCACCTCGAGCGTGCCGCGGCGCCGGTCACCGACCAGGTGGCGGTGGCCGAGGCGACGGCCGTCGTCATGTGGCGCCGGGAGCGGATTCGCTACCGCCAGGCGCCGCAGCGGATTTCCGAGATCAGCGACCGGGACGAGCGCAACGCCCTCGACGAGCGATACCGGATGGCAATGGAGGCCATGAACGGGCTGCGCGAGGAGCGCTGGACGATCCTGCACGCCGCGGCGCGGGCCCTCGGGGCCGCGGACTACGCGGCCCTCGCCGGCGAGTCGAGCGGGCTCGACGTGGACGTGGTCGCGGCCGGCGCCTCGGAGTTCCTCACTGAGTCGGAGACCCTGTACTTTGCCGCGCTCCGCCGGTACCTCGCCCTCATCGAGATCGAGGGAGGCGACGCCACGGCGGCCGACCTGGCCTACCTGCTCCGCGGGATCGGGTGGGACCCGTACTTCGAGCCCGGCCGCCTCACCGGGACGCTGTCGTCGGTCACGGCCGGGCTGGGTATCGACCTCGCGCGGCAGAAGGGGATCACCCTCGACCTCGAGCCGCGGCCTGCGAAGGCGCCCCGCGCGCTGATCGCCCCGGTCAAGGTCCCCGGCGACGTGCGGCTCGTCATCCAGCCCGGCGGGGGATACGACGACTACGCTGCCGCGCTTCACGAGCTCGGCCACCTCGAGCACTACGCCCACGTCGGCGCTCGCCTGGCGCCGGCCGACCGCTACGTCGGCGACGCGAGCGTGACCGAGGGCTGGGCGTTCCTGTTCCAGTACCTCCTGGCCGAGCCGGACTGGCTGGCCGGCCAGCTGCGAATGCCCGCCGAGGTCATCACCGGCTGGCTCGACTTCGGCGCGTTCCGGAAGCTCCACTTCCTCCGCCGCCTGGCGGCCAAGCTCCTGTACGAGCTCCGGCTCCACCGGGGCGGGGACTGGGCCGTCCACCGGGCCGAGTACGCCGGCCTGCTGGGCCTGCTGACCGGCGTCATCACCCCGGACACCGCGTACCTCGCCGACGTGGACGACAACCTGTACGCGGCCCGCTATCTCCGGGCCTGGCAGTTCGAGGCCACCGTGGCCGAGGCGCTCCGGGATCGGTACGGCCAGGCGTGGTGGACCTCGGCCGATGCCGGGGCGTTCCTCCGGGACACCTGGCGGGGCGGACTGGGACGATCGGCCGAGGACGTCGTTGCCTCGCTCGGGTATGATCGTCTCGATTGGCGGCCGGTCCTGCGCCAGATCCGCGCGCAGCTGATCGGCGAGATGAGTGGCTACGGCGGGCCGAACATCACGACCCGAGCCGGAAGCCGCAAGGTCTGACCGGACGCCGACCACCACCCCTTCTGGAGCCCGATGCGGCCGTGTGGCCCGCAGTGCGCTCCCCTGTTTTCCGACGGAGATGTCTCCCCCATGAATGACGAACCTCGCCAGCCGCGACGCGGACGACCGCGCCGCCGCCCCGATGGTGGCGCCCGCCGCCACGGCGGCTCGCGCGGCAACTTCCAGCGACGCCGCGACTTCGCCGGCGGCTACGCCTCGGTCTACGCCGGGCCTTACCAGGCGGCCGATGACGAGCCGGCCCTGACCCTGGCCGAGCTCCAGGAGAAGTCGATCGACGAGCTGCGCGACCTGGCGACCGAGTACGGGATCGAGGCCGACGGCCTCGAGCACTCCGACCTCGTCCTGAAGCTGCTCGACGCGGTGCCGCTGGCCCAGTCCTCGCGGCGCGAGGAGGCCGTCCCCGGGGAGGTCACCGGCATCCTCGAGATCGTGGACGAGGGCTTCGCCTTCCTCCGCCGTCACGGCGTCATGCCCTCCCCCGACGACATCTACGTCAGCTCGTCCATCGTCCGTCGCTTCGGGCTGCGCACCGGCGACCGGGTCGTCGGCCAGAGCCGCGCCCCGAAGGACCAGGAGAAGTACTGGGGCCTGGCCCGCGTCGACACCGTCAACGGGATCGATCCCGAGGTTGCCCGCCGCCGCCCGCACTTCGACTCGCTGGTGCCGGTCTTCCCCGACGAGATGTTCGACCTGGAGACGGACCAGAAGAACCTCACCCAGCGGCTGATCAACCTGATCGCCCCGGTCGGCAAGGGCCAGCGTGGCCTGATCCTGTCGCCGGCCAAGGCCGGCAAGACGACGGTCCTGAAGAACATCGCTCACGGAATCACCGAGAAGCACCCCGACGCGCTGCTCATGGTCGCCCTCATCGGCGAGCGACCCGAGGAGGTCACCGACATGCAGCGCTCGGTGGAGGGCGAGATCTACGCCTCCACCTTCGATGAGCCCACCGAGAACCACACCCGGGTCGCGGAGATGACCCTCGAGATCGCCAAGCGCCAGGTCGAGACCGGCCGTGACGTCGTGATCCTGCTCGACTCGATCACCCGCCTGTCGCGTGCGTACAACCTCGCCCTGCCGGCCAGCGGCAAGACCTTGTCCGGTGGGGTGGACCCTGCGGCCCTGTACCCGCCCAAGCGCTTCTTCGGCGCGGCGCGGAACATCGAGGGCGGCGGCAGCCTGACCATCATCGCCACGTGCCTGGTGGATACCGGCTCGCGGATGGACGACGTCATCTACGAGGAGTTCAAGGGCACCGGCAACATGGAGATCGCGCTCGACCGCAAGCTGTCGGAGAAGCGGATCTTCCCGGCCATGGATGTCCTCCGCTCCGGCACCCGCCGCGAGGAGCTGCTCCTCGACGACAACACCCTGAAGATGATCTGGACCATGCGCCGGATGCTGAGCGCGCTCGGCCCCAACGAGGGCATCGAGCTGCTCCTCCAGCGCCTGGGCAAGACGAAGAACAACTCCGAGTTCCTCGTCCAGCTCTCGAAGAGCGTCGAGGCCTCCGAGGGCCGATGAGGCCGCGTCGCGGCCTGGACTGGACCGAACACCCGCGACAACTTCCGGCCGTCGGCCTGGCCCTGGGTCTGGCCGCTCTCCTCGCCGCCTGCGCGCCGTCCGCCAGCCCGTCCGGCTCTGAGCCGGCGCCCAGCGGGGGCCCAGCGTCCGCCGGGCCATCGGCCGGTATCGGACAGGTCGTGCCTGCTCCCGGCTCGGACAGCCTGGTCTTTGCTCCCAACCCGGGCGCCATCGTGGTCGGCATCGATCCCGGGCATGGAGGGTGCCTGGACTGGGGCGTGCCCAACCCGTACGACAACACGATCGGCCGATCCGAGAAGGCGCTGACCCTCGCGATCTCGCTGGCCCTGCGGGACCGGCTCGAGGCCGATGGGGTGACCGTGGTGATGACCCGCGAAAGCGACGTCGCGCTCGCCGGCGACGACTACCCGCCGCTCGGCTGCGAGGGCGACCCGTTCCGCGACGTGAACGGTGATGGGGTCGCCGGCTTCGGGCCCGAGGTGCCCGAGCACACCCGGACCCGCGACGAGCTGGCGGCGCACGTCGACCTTCTGAACCTGGCCCGGGCCGACGTCCTGCTCAGCGTCCACATCAACTCCTTCACCGAGAACGGGGTGGTCGTCGAGATCGCCGGGACCGAGACGTTCTGGACCGACGAGACGCCGTGGGGCGTCCCGCACTCCGAGCGCCTCGCGGCCGACGTGCAGGCCGCGGTCGTGGCCGGTCTCGCCGAGGTCGCGCCCTACGAGCGCCAGGACCGGGGGACCGAGGCCGTCAACTACTACGTCATCGCGCCGCCCTCGACGACCGGTGACCCGGCCGAGCCGCGGCGGGGAAGCCTGATGCCTGGCGTCCTGGCCGAGGTGGGCTCGATGTCACTCGCCGCCGAGGCGGACCTCCTGGCCAGCGACGAGGGCCAGGCGGCGATCGCCGAGGCCCTGTTCGAGGCGCTGGTGGCGTGGTACGGGGAGCGTCAGCTCGGGGTCCGGCTCGATCTCATCAGCCCGGGCGGGGAGGCCGGAACGATCCCGCCGGTGACGCCCGGGGAGGGGCCGATGTACTGGGCGCCGGAGGTCGGCGACGCCGAGGGCGGGGTCACGATCCGGCTCACGAACACCGGGACCACTGCCTGGCCGGACGACGTCCGCCTGGTCGGCGGCTGGGAGGCATCGGCGGAGCCGTACCTCGCTCGGCCGCCTGCGCTCGAGCCCCGGGATGCCGCCGTCCCGGCCCTGGAGCCGGGCGAATCGGTCGAGCTGGCGGTCAGCCTGCCGCCCGCGCCGGGCGGTGGACGGGCCATCGCCTGGGTCACCCTCGAGGCCGCCGGGCAGATCCTGTCCGATATCGGCGCGCCGGCCCTCCAATTCGCCTCGGGAAGGTGAATCGGGTTGACCCGGCTTTGACGCAGCGGGTAGGATCGGCCCGCACGACGCCAGCCCGTGCCCCTGCGGTCCGAGCCGGATCGCCCCCCGGCGTCGAGTTGTTCGTGGACAGAACACGCCCAGCAGGAGCCAGCGCTATTGGTTGACTCGTCCCGGCCGGTGCGCCGTCGTCGTCGAAGCCATGCCGCCGCAGCGCGCGGCCTTGCCCACCTCTCCGTCGTGGCGTTGGTGGCGGGTTGTGTCAGCGTCGGGGTGCTGAGCGCGCAGGGCGTCATCGCCGTTGATGGGACGAGCATCAGGCTGGTGGCCCCCGCTCAGGCCGCCGTCTCCGAGCAGACCGCCCAGGCGCTCGACGAGTCGTTTACCGCCTCGATCGAGCCCGAGATCCGGGTCGAGGACCCGGTCGAGGCCGAGGACGAGGCCATGGTCGAGGCCCGGGCCCAGGCCACTCCGCCACCCGACATGCCGGTGGCCATCATCCTGCCCCCGCCACCCGCCCCGGTGCGGTCGTCGGCCGGCGCCGTCGGGCCCTCCATCCCCTGGGCCGGCGCGACCGGCTACGTGGACGGTGACGGCTCGTTGACCTGGCCCGTGCCCGGCGGCTACGTCTCGCAGTACTTCTGGGGCGGCCACCTCGGGCTCGACATCGCCCACAACGCCGGTGGGGCGGTCATCGCCGCCGACACCGGCACGGTCACCCAGGCGGGCTGGGTGAACAACGGCGGCGGGATGGTCATCACGATCGCCCACTCGGACGGCCGGGTGACCCAGTACAACCACCTCGGGTCGATCCTGGTCAGCGTCGGGCAGGGGGTGGTCCGCGGCCAGCAGATCGCCATCGTCGGCTGCACCGGCTGGTGCACCGGGCCCCACGTCCACTTCGTGACGATCGTCAACAACGTCATCGTCAACCCGCTCCGCTACCTCTAGCCCGCGCCCGTCCCGGCGCGGCCGCTCCGTATGATCCCGGCACGATGTTTGCCGACCGCGTCCGGATCCACGTGACCGCCGGCGCCGGCGGGGATGGCTCCCCGTCCATGCGCCGGGAGGCCCACGTGCCCCGCGGTGGGCCCGACGGCGGCGACGGCGGACGGGGCGGGTCGGTGATCCTCGTCGCCGAGGCCGGGCTCACCTCGCTGGCGGCCTTTCGCCGCTCCCCGCACGTCAAGGCCACGGCCGGCGGGCGTGGCGCCCGCCGGCGCGCCCACGGCCGGGACGGGATCGACGCGTTCGTGATCGTCCCGCCCGGGACGGTCGCGCGCCGCCACCCCGAGGGTGAGCTGCTCGGCGAGGTCCTCGCCCCCGGTGACCGACTGGTCCTGGCCCGCGGGGGGCGCGGGGGGCGCGGCAACGTCCACTTCGCGACCTCCACCCACCAGGCGCCCCGCCACTACGAGCGCGGCGACCCCGGCGAGACGGGCTGGGTCGAGCTCGAGCTCAAGCTCATCGCCGACATCGGCTTCGTCGGCGCTCCGAACGCCGGGAAGTCGACCCTGCTCGCGGCCCTCACCGAGGCCCGCCCCGAGGTCGGCGCCTACCCGTTCACGACGACCAGCCCGAATCTCGGCGTCCTCGCCCTGGAGGCCGGCGACGACGAGGAGCGAGGCGTGGTCCTGGCCGACGTCCCGGGCCTGATCGAGGGCGCCCACCGGGGCCAGGGGCTGGGCCACGAGTTCCTTCGCCACGTCGAGCGCTGTCGGGTCCTGCTCGCCGTCGTCAACGGGGCCGCGGACGACCCGGTCGCCGAGTGGCGTGCGGTCGCCGACGAGCTCCGTCTCCACGAGCCCGGCCTCCTCGAGCGGCCGGTCCGGATGGCGGTCACCAAGCAGGATCTGCCCGAGGCGCGCCAGGCCTGGCCGGCGGTCTCGACGGCGCTGGGCGCCGACGGATGGGAGCCGATCGCCGTCTCGGCCCACGACGGCACCGGGCTCGACGACGTGCGCCGGGCGCTGGCCGAGGCCCTCGCCGAGGCCGATGCGCGGGCGGCCGAAATCGGTCCTGAGCCGGCTCGCCGCCTCCACCGGTTCGACCCGACCGCCGATGGCTGGGAGGTCATCGCCGAGGCCGATGGGCTCCGGGTGCGCGGGCGGGGGATCGAGCGGACGGCGGCCCGGACCGATTTCACGAATGCCGAGTCGCGGGACCGGTTCCAGCGGCGCCTCGAGCGGCTGGGGATCGACGCGGAGCTCCGCCGGCTCGGGGCGCGGGACGGGACCTTGGTCCGGATCGGCGCCCTCGAGCTCGAGTGGGGCGACGAGTCGTGAGCCTCACGCCGGTCGCCACCCGGCGCCGGACGCGGCTCGTGCCGGTCGGCCGCCCCGCGCCGTCGGGCCGGCCGCGGCCCGCCCGTGACGCCCCGCCACCCAACCGGATCGGGATCCTGGGGGGCACCTTCGACCCGCCTCATATCGGGCACCTCTGGCTCGCGACGATGGCCGCCGACGAGATGCACCTGTCCAAGGTGCTCCTGGTGCCGGCCGCCAACCCGCCCCACAAGCGGCGCCGGGCGATCAGCCACGCCGCCGACCGCGTCCTGATGGCCCGCCTGGCGGTCGCCAACGACCCGCGCCTCGACGTCTCGCTGGTCGAGCTCGAGCGCGAGGGGCCGTCCTACACGGTCGACACGCTCCTCGAGCTGCGCCACCGCCATCCGGACGACGAGCTCGTCCTGATCATGGCCGCCGACAGCCTGGCCCAGGTCGAGTCGTGGCGGGAGCCGGCCCGCCTCCTCGAGCTCGCCCTGTGGGCGGTCGGGCCTCGACCGGGGACCGCACTCCCCTCGCGGGCCGAGCTGGCCCAGCGCTTCGGCCGGTCCGCCGGGCGGATCCACCTCCTGAGCGGCCCGGCCCTCGACGTCAGCGCCAGCCAGGTCCGGCGCCGCGTGGCGGCCGGCCGCGCCATCCGCTACCTTGTCCCGCGGGCCGTCGAAGAGCTCATCCTCGAACGCGGCCTGTACCGGCGCTAGACCGACTCGACCGGAGGACCGACCTGCAGGACGCCGCCCCGACCGTCACCCCGCTCCACGACCAGCCCGACCCCGCTGAGCTGGCCCACCGGATCGTGGAGATCGTCTCCGACCACAAGGGCAGCGACGTCGTCATGCTGAAGACCAGCGAGCTCACCTCCCTGGCCGACTACTTCGTGATCGCCACCGGCCGGTCCGATCGCCAGGTCGCCGCCCTTGCCGGATCGCTGGCCGAGGAGCTCCGCGCCCAGGGCGTCCGCCCGCTCGGGGTCGAGGGCCGCTCCGGCGCTCGCTGGATCCTCCTCGACTTCGATGCGGTGATCGTCCACCTGTTCACGCCCGACGAGCGTGAGCGCTACGACCTCGAGAAGCTCTGGAGCGCGGCCCCGGCCGTCGTCCGGCTGGTCTAGGAGGGTCGCCTCCGGTGGTACCCCCGAGGTACCACGTCGAGGGCCGGGGTGGAGCGTGGACGCACCACCCGGTGACGCGCCCCGGTCACGAGCCCGGTACCACGCCCGGGTACGGGGGTCCTATTGAGAGGCGGCCGGGGCAACCGCATTGTCGCGCCATGAGCACGACTCGGAAGCGGGACACGCAGACCGCGGTCGAAACCTGTCGCTATTGCGGCGGCGGGCTGCTGACGTCGGTCTTCGACACGTCCTTCCGCGACGAGAGCATCGAGGAGCGGCTGTTCTTCGCCCTCCCCGGCGCCCTGTGCCTTCCCTGCAAGCAGCTGTACATCGACCACCAGCTGATCGGGATCCTCGGCCTCTCGAACGCGCGCTGCACGTTCGCCATCGAGAGCGACCGCGTCCTCCGGGCAGGCGCCGCCTAGCCCACCGGCCGTCAGGCCCCGGCCCGAGCCACCCCGAGCACGTACGTCCCCAGCCACGCGGCCAGCGCCGCCTCCGGCTCCGACGCGTTCGACTTGATCGCCAGGTCGGCCTCGAACAGTCCTTCGAGCATCGCCTCCAGTTCCGCCCCGCTGTAGCGGCGCGCGGCGTTCGCTGTCTTCTCGGCGGCAGCCGGGTTCCCCGGCCGGAGGCGCTTCGTCAGCTCCGAGGCCGACGCTCCGGTGGCCATCAGGTCGCGGGCCACGATCATGTCGACCACCCGCCCCTCGAGGGCGGCCATGATCCGGAGCACCGGCTCGCCCTCGGCGAAGGCCCGGGCCAGCGCCTCGGCGGCCTTCGGACCGTCCCGGCGCTCGATCGCGTTGGCCACCGCGTTGACCGATGGCGGCCGGACGTCCATCACCAGGGCCTCGACGTCGCCCACCTCGATCGGCCTCCCGTCCGCGGCCAGGGCCAGCTTGCGGAGCTCGCCATCGGCCACCCGGGTCTGCTCGCCGCGCTCGATGTCGTTTTCCCAGACGCCGCCCACCCGGATGGCTAGGGCAGCCGCGGCCGGCGGCTGGATCCCGATCCCGAGCTCGGCGGCGTGGCGCTTGACCCAGCCCTGGAGCTCGTCCCGCCGTGGGGCGGCACAGGCCACGACCTCACCATCGGCGGCCTTGACTGCCTCGATGAGGCGGGCCAGGAGCGCCGGCGGGCGACCGGCATCCCGAGAGGAGCGCCGCTCGGCGAGGGCGAGGACCGCGCCCTCGGGCAATCCGGTCACGAGGGCGACCAGCCGATCAGCCGCGGCGCTCGAGGTCCCGGCTGCCCGGAGCGGCTGGCGCAGGACGACGGCGTGGGCGCCGAACAGCCCCACGGTCGCCGACTCGAGGGCCGCCCGGTCGAGCAGCCCCTCGTCGGGGGTCCGCTCCGGCTCGAGGACGACCCGATCGGCGACACCGGCGCTCGCCACGAAGGCGGCCACCACCCGGTCGATCCCGAAGGCGTCGTCGCCGTGGGCGAGGAGCACGGAGGCCACGGACCGATCCTACCCGCCCGGGCCGACGGCGTAGGTCATCCCATCGGTCGTGATCTCCACTGACCCGTCGCGGTCGGTCCGGTACACGCGGAGCCCCGGCACCGCCGCCAGGTGGTCGAGGGTCGACCGATGCGGGTGCCCGTACTCGTTGTCCTCGCCCAGCGAGATGACCGCCACCGACGGGCGAATGGCGGCCAGGAGCTCGGCGGTCGTCCCCGAATCCGATCCGTGGTGGCCGACTTTCAGGACGTCGACCGGCTCGAGCAGCCCGCGCGCCGCGAGGAGGGCCTCGACCGGCGCCTCGGCGTCGCCCGTCAGCAGGGCCTCGAAGCTCCCGTACCGGAGAATGGCGACGACCGAGCCGTTGTTGACGTCACCGTCCGGGAGCGGCGCGGCCCGGTCGGCGGCGCTGGGGTACAGGATCTCGAGCGTCGCCCCACCGCCAAGTGGGATGCTCAGGCCGGCCTCGGCGGTCTCCAGGGTCGCCCCCTCGAGGGCGACCGCATTGAGGAGACGTCGATAGGGATCGGTTTCCGGCGTCCGGCCCGGGTCGACGAACGCGCCCACCTCGTAGCGGCGGAACACCTCCTCGAGCCCACCGAGGTGGTCCTGGTGCGGGTGGCTGAGGATGACGACGTCGATCCGGCGTTCGTGGAACGGGAGCTCCTGGCCGATCCGGCGGAGCGTGAGGTCGGGATCCACGCCACCATCCACCAGGGTCGTGGCCCCGTTCGGCGCCTCGATCAGGATCGCGTCCCCCTGCCCGATGTCGAGGACGACGAGGTGGAGCCGTCCGTCCGATCCCGAGAGGGCGGTCGCCACGGCCACCGCCGCGACGAGCGCGACGGCGACGCGCCGGGGTCGCCCCAGCCAGGCGGCGGCTGACGAGAGCGCGGCGGATTCCGGGAGGACGTGCGAGGCACCGCCCGTCGCCGCCTCGACGAGCGCGGGGTCGTGCGGGGGCCGCCGGCGCGTGATCCGCCGGGCGAGGAGCAGGACGGCGGGGTACCACGCGGCCGACAGCCATGGCCCGCCGCCCAGCGGCACCGCGGCGAGGGGCATCGCCGCGGCGGCCGTCCCGGCACCGATCAGGCCGTGGAGCGGCAGCCACGCGACTCCGCCGCCCAGCCAGGCCGCGAGGTCGGCCAGGAGCGGCACCGGGAGCGCGGAGGCCAGCCCGCCGACCACGGCGGCCGCGGCGGCGCCGGCCATGACCAACGGGATGAGGGGCACGACCACGACGTTGGCCAGCGGGGCGATCAGTGAGACCTGCCCGAACGCGGCCAGCAGAACGGGGAGCGTCGCGAGCTGGGCGGCCACCGTCAGGGCCAGCGGCGTCCGGAGCCACGCCGGCCACCGGTCCAGGCGCGCCTCGATCGGCCCGGCGAAGAGGAGGAGCCCCCCGGTCGCCAGGGCAGACAGCTGGAAGCCGATGTCCCAGAGCGCGGCGGGCGTGACGAGCAGAATGACGACGACGGCCGCCATGAGGGCCGATCCGGCGTGGGCCGGTGAGCCGCCCAGGCGGCCGACCATCAACGCCGCGGCCATGAGCGCGGCCCGGACCACCGCGGGCGAGGCGCCGACCAGGACGACGTAGGCGGCGACCGCCACCAGGGCCGCGGCCGCCGGGACGAGCGGCCCGAGACGCTCCCGGAGCCGTCGGGTGGCGGCCATGATGAGCGCGACGACGATCGCCACGTTCCAGCCACTGATCGCCACCACGTGCGAGAGCCCGGCCACGGCGAACGCGTCCCGGATGGCCGGGTCGATCCCCGCGCGCACCCCGAGCAGGATCCCAGCCCCCAGCGAGGCCTCCGGCTCGGGCACGGTCCTGACCAGGCCGTCCAGCAGCCAGCGGCGGACGGCCCCGAACGCATCGCCGATCGGGCTGGACCGATGGCCGATGACCTCGAGCTCGAAAGCCCGGCCCAGCTGGCCGATGCCCTGTCGTCCCAGGCGTTCGCGGTACGCCATCTCGATCGGGTCGCCGGCGTCGGCCTCGCGGAGCGTGATCTCGCCGAGAACCTCGTCGCCGGCGGCGACCGGCACGGCGCGAGGCACGCGGACGACGATCGCGCCGGCCACGGCGCCCTCCGCGCGGCGGAGGTCCACCAGCACGACGTCCTGGTCCTCGCCGCGCGGCACCGGCTCGTCCGCCACGACCCCCGCCAGCCGGACGGCCTCGCCACGCGGCAGCGCTTCGACGCTGCCTGGCCCGCCAGCCGGCGCGACGGACCCGCCCCGGATCGTGCCGCCGCCGAGGCCGATCACCGCCGCCACGCCAATGAGCGCGAAGGCGCCGCGAAGCGGCAGGCGCAGGATCGTCGCTGCCGCCAAGGCGCCGCCAAGGCCGATCCCGGCTCCGACCACGGCGACAGGGAGCCAGCCGCCGTCCGCGGCCGCGATCCCGACGATGACCCCGCCCAGCAGGCCGGGCAGGACGCCGGCCGCCGGCCGGCTCAGGGGACGGTCACCAATTCGGCGATCTGGTCCAGCTGGCGGGCCGTCAGGACGTCGCGAGCCACGAGCTCGTCGAGCGTGGCGAACGGCTGCTCGGCCCGGGCCGCGATGATCTTCTCGGCGGTCACCGGGCCGATCCCGGGGAGGGCCTCGAGCTCGGACTGGGTGGCCTGGTTCAGGTTCACGAGGCCGCCGCCGCCCCCGTCACCGCCGCCGGTCACCTCCCCGATCACCGGGACGTAGATCTGCTGGCCGTCGACCAGGGTGGCCGCGAGGTTGAGCGTGCGCGCCGAGGCGGCCAGGTCGGCCGTCTCGGCATAGCCACCGGCGGCCGTCAGCGCGTCGGCGACGCGGGCTCCGCCGGGGAGCCGGTGCAGGCCGGGCGTCACGACGCCGCCCTCGACGTCCACCACGATCGGCCCGTCGCCACCCGCGGTGCCGCCCAGCTCGGAAGGAGTCACCGAGCGGAACGGGTCATCCACCGCCGCGGGCTGCGTCCCGGCTGGGACGGCGGAGATCAGGAGCGCGAGGCTGGCCGCGCCGGCCAGGAGCACGGACACCCCGACCGCAGCCAACGTGATGAGGTCAAAACGGGTCATGCGCACTCCCCGGAGGCGAGCCGCAGGACTGGTGGTCTGCGTCCGAAACCCGGCGCCCGGGCACTCGACGCCGGGCTCCGGAAGCAGGACCGCAGGCTAGGGGAGGGTGGTTACCTCGCCGTTACCGTGAGGTGACGACGTTCACCAGGCGGCCGGGGACGTGGAGCACCCGGGCCGGCGGACGGCCGTCGAGGTAGGCCTGGACCCGCTCCGACGCCAGGGCCAGGCGCTCGATCTCCTCGGTCGCCGTTCCCGGCGGGACGAGCAGCCGGTCACGGAGCTTGCCGTCCACCTGGACCGGCAGCTCGACCAGGTCCTCGGCGGCGAGCGCCGGATCGGAGACCGGCCACGCCTGCTGGTGGATCGAGTACGGATGTCCACGCCGCTCCCAGAGCTCCTCGGTGACGTGCGGCGCCGCCGGCGCCAGGAGCAGGAGGAGGGTGTCCACCGCCTCGGCGACGGCATCGGTCCCGGCTCCGGCCGCGGCGCCATCGGCGATCGCGTTGGACAGAGCCATCAGGGCCGAGACCGCGGTGTTGAAGCGGAGGGCGGCGTAGTCCTCGGTCACCGACGAGATCGCCTGGTGGGTGGCCCGTCGCAGGCTCCGGGCGGCCTCCGCATCGGTCTGGACCGGTCCCGACGAGCCGTCAGCCGACGGCAGGCCCAGGTTCCAGACGCGGGCCAGGAAGCGGGACACGCCCTCGATGCCGGTCGGCGACCACGGCCCGCCCTGGTCCCAGGGGCCGATGAACAGCAGGAACAGGCGGACCGTGTCGGCGCCGTACTGCTCCACCAGGTCGTCGGGGTTCACGACGTTGCCCCGCGACTTGCTCATCCGGGCGTGGTCCGCGCCGAGGATCTGGCCCTGGTTGCGGAGCGCCGTGAACGGCTCGTCGAACGCGACTAGGCCGATGTCCCGGAGGGCCTTCACGAAAAAGCGGCTGTACATCAGGTGCAGCACGGCGTGCTCGGCACCCCCGGTGTAGAGGTTCACCGGCATCCAGTGCCGCATTGCCTCCGCGTCCCAGGCTGCCTCGGTGTTCCGCGGCGAGCAGTAGCGGAGGTAATACCAGCTCGAGTCGACGAAGGTGTCCATCGTGTCGGTCTCGCGCCGCGCCGGTCCCCCGTCGACGGGACAGGTGGCCGCCAGGAAGCCCTCGTGCGACTGGAGCGGGGAGACCCCGGTCGCGGAGAAGTCCACGTCCCGCGGCAGCAGGACGGGGAGCTCCGACTCGGGGACCGGCTGCGGCCCGTGCTCGTCGCAGTACACGATCGGGATCGGGGCGCCCCAGTAGCGCTGCCGCGAGACGAGCCAGTCGCGCAGCTTGTACGACACGGCCGGTCCGCCCAGGCCCCGCTCGGCCAGGTACGCGGTGATGGCCCGGATCCCTTCGGCGGCGCTCATCCCGGTGAACTCGCCGGAGTTCACGAGGACCTCGTCCTCGGTGTGGGCGGTGAACGCCGAGCCACTCTCCGGCTCGGTGCCGCGGGGCGCCACGACGACCTCGATCGGCAGGTCGTAGCGGGTGGCGAAGTCCCAGTCGCGCGCGTCGTGGGCAGGGACGCCCATGATCGCCCCGGTGCCGTAGCCGGGCAGGACGTAGTCGGCGACCCAGATCGGCACCGGCTCGTCGGTCAGCGGGTTGACCGCGTAGGCACCGATGAACACGCCGTTCCGCTCGCGCTCGGCCGAGAGACGGTCGATCTCGGTCTCGCGCCGGGCGGCGGCCACGTACGACTCGACCTCGGCCCGCCGGTCCTCGGTCGTCAGCCGCTCGACCAGGGCGTGCTCCGGGGCGAGGACCATGAACGTCGCGCCGAAGATCGTGTCCGGGCGAGTGGTGAAGACACGGATCGGCTCGATCGCGTCGTCGGTGCCGGCGACCGGCGCCACCGGGAAGTCGATCTCGGCGCCCTCGGATCGGCCGATCCAGTTGGTCTGCATGAGGAGGATCGGCTCGGGCCAGTCCATCCCGCTGAAGTCGAGCAGCTCGTCGGCGTACTTCGTGATCCGGAAGAACCACTGCTCGAGGTCGCGCTTCACGACCGGGGTCCCGCAGCGCCAGCAGTGCCGATCCGCTCCCTCGACCTGCTCGCGGGCCAGGACGACCTGGTCCTTGGGGCACCAGTCCACCGGGGCCATGGCCTTGTAGGCCAGCCCGGCCTGGTAGAGCTGGAGGAAGATCCACTGGGTCCAGCGGTAGTACTCCGGGTCGCTGGTCACGACCTCGCGCGACCAGTCCCACGAGGCGCCCATCGTCCGGAACTGGGCCCGCATCCGGTCGATGTTCGGGTAGGTCCAGTCGGCCGGGTGGATCCCGCGGTCGATGGCCGCGTTCTCGGCCGGCAGCCCGAACGAGTCGAAGCCCATCGGGAGCATCACGTGCTCGCCCCGCATCCGGCGCATGCGGGCCACGACGTCCGGGCCGGTGGAGGCGTACCAGTGGCCGATGTGCACGTCGCCGCTCGTGTACGGGAACATCGTGAGCAGGTAGAACGGCCCCGGGGCGTCGTCGCGGGCGCGATACAGGTCGTCGCGCTCCCAGCGCTCGCGCCACTTCGGCTCGTACGAGGCGGGGTCCAGGCGCTCGGCTCGTGGCCGCGCGGGCATGGTCTCGGTCACGGGGCACCCTCGCCGGCTTCCCAGCGGTCGGCGGCGCCGCCGTCGGGGAACCAGGCCATCAGCAGCTCGTCGCGGTACGTGCCGTCCGCCTGGCGGAACTGGCGGCGCCGGAGTCCCTCCCGGACGAACCCGGCGCGCGAGTAGACCGCGATCGCCCGGGCGTTGTCGGGGAACACGCTCAGCGCCAGGCGGGTCAGCCCGTGGCTCCGCACCCAGTCCTGGGCGGCCGCCACCAGGACGGTCCCCACCCCCACGTCCCGCCACGCCTGGTCAACGGTGATCGACAGGACCCCGACGTGGCGGGAGCTGACGTCACGGTCGGTCATGACCACCGCATTGCCCACCACCTCGCCGCCCGCCTCGGCGACCAGGACGGCCGTCTCGTCGGCCCGGATCAGCTCGGCGATGAAGAACGCCTCGGACGGCGGGTTGATCGCGGTGGACGGGGTGACCAGCCAGCGGCCCTCGGCCCGGACGGCGGCGTACAGGTTGGCGAGCGGCTCGGCGTCGGCCGGCCGGGCCGAGCGCAGCACCCACGGGCGGCCGTCGGCCGCAATGCGCTCGGAGATCTGGGGACTGGTCGTGGCCACCGCCGAGGCTCCCGTGTGTAATCGGTCCAGAAACAACGCGACCCCGCTTCGTCAGGACGAAGGGGTCAGCCTCGCGGTACCACCATGACTTGACCGATGGGTGGTGGAGCTGGGGGGACTCGAACCCCCGACCCCCTGCATGCCATGCAGGTGCTCTCCCAGCTGAGCTACAACCCCACGATCGGTCCACTCGTCGGCGAGATATCGGGCGCCACCCGGCCGGCTCTCACCGGCTGCTCGGCGGGCGAGTTCGACGCGCTCTCGATGCCGGCTTCCACCGTCCCGGCTCGCTGACCACGAGGCGTGCGCCTACTGCTCCCGCGTCACTGCGTTCGGGCCGGAGTATACCGAAGCGCTTCGAGGCCTCTCAATCCCGTCCGATTCGCCGGTGCGTCGGTCATGATGCGCAGGTGAGACGGTTTGGCGCCGCCGCCCTCGCCCTCATCGCCATCGCGGTGGTCGCCGGGTGCAGCGTGGAGACGAGCGGACCCTCGGCGTCTCCGGCCTCGTCCGGTGTGCCGGCCACGGAAGCGTGCCCCGCCCTCCCCCTGCGGATGCCGGATGGGGAGAATCTGGATCTCACCGGCCAGTGGCAAGGTGACGATTTCGGCACGTACTACTTCTCACACATCCACTCGTGCCTGCATTGGCTGGGCCAGAACCAGGTTCCGCCCGACGCACCCCCGGGGTACTGGTGGACGAACGTCTTTACCGGCCGGATCGAGTCCGACTTCTCGGTCGAAGGTCCATGGGGCGACGTGCCGTACAGCGAGCAGAGTCTGAGTGAGGAGACGCTGAACCACGGCGTGCTGACGATGAAGATCGACTTTTTCGAGGTCGAGGGGGTCACCCACCCCACCTTGCACCTGGTGAATGAGGACACCCTCTATGGGGTCGGCGGCCACAATTTCGTGCCCATGGACTCGCTTGATCCACGAGCCGAGTTCACCGGGACCTACGGCTTTGACCGGGACCCGTTCTGCCCCTGGCTCGACGTGGGCGGGCAACGCTACGAGTTGAACGAGTGGCAGTGGGAGATCGCCGAGGAGGGGCAGATCCTTGGCGAGGGCGCAGCCATCATGGCTCGACCTGGAGACCAGATCCGTGTTGAGGCCCAGGTCTCTGCTCCGCTGGGGCAGCAGGGCTGTCAGGCAAGCGCGATGCTCGTGTGGGACCTCGCCCCAGCCCCGTAGCCCCGACTACCCCGGCAGGAGCGTCCGGAGGCCGGCGTCCAGGTCGCGCGGGGCATAGCCGAGCTCGCGCTTGGCCTTCTCGCTCGAGGCCCAGTAGGTGACCCCGTCCGAGGCGCGGATCGTCTCGGCCAGGTTCGGCTCCGGACCACCGAGCGCCGGACCAATGACCGAGCTCAGCCCGGCCACCGCCTGGAGGACCCAGGACGGGGTGGTGAACGTGGGCGGCGACTTCCCGGCCAGGGCAGCGGCGCGGCGGACGAGCTCGCGGAGGGTCGTGATGTCCCCGCCCAGGACGTAGGCCTGGCCAACCGCCCCGCGGTCGAGGACGAGGAGAATCCCATCAGCCACGTCCTCGACGTGGACCAGCGACCCGCCGAGGTCGGCCGCGCTGAGGGCCGTCAGGGTGCCGGCCATCGCCTGGCGGATGACGCCCCCGACCTGCGAGTGGTCACCGGGCCCGTAGACCATCCCCGGCATCGCGATCAGGACCGGCGCCCCGGCCGCGATCCGCTCCTCGGCCGCGAGGTGGGCGAGGTACTTCGTCTCGTCGTAGTACGAGAGGTAGGCCGGG
>DATBIW010000146.1:0-2244 GCA_036556745.1 Candidatus Limnocylindria bacterium
CGCCGAGGTCACCGCCGCGAGGCCTCTCATCCGCCCGTTCGAGCTGGCCGTGGCTGCGCTGACATCGATCGGTGTCGACCGGATCGTCGCGATCGTGCCGACGTCCGGACAGGTCGAACCCGCCCGTCGCAAGTGGGCGGCCGCAGGCTTCGCGGCGGATGTGCTCGCGGCGCGTCTCGGGGAGATCCCCGGGCTGGTGGGGGCCCGCGGGGACCACGCCCGCGACGGCACCGTCGTCCTGGACTACGTCGGACACCCGACCCCGGCGGTCGTCCGCCTGCGCGAGCTCACTGGGCTCCCGATCCTCGACCTGGGCGATCTCGCCGCGGGAACCCTCGCAGCGATGGTGTCCTAAGGTGAACAGTCCCCGAGTTCTCCCGACACCTGGGAGCGGCTTGACCATGTGATCCGCGGCGCCGCGTCGCCATGCTTGTCGTGTTCCAAGCGATGAGCAGGAGACCCGGCGCCATGGGTGATGATGACGTCCTCTTTCGGTTCCGGCTGCGACTCTTCAGCCTGGCCGCGGAGCTCGGCAACGTGCGCGCGGCCTGTCGGCTGATGGGCGTCCACCCCTCGACCTACTACCGCTGGCGGGGACCGGTCCTGCGGAGTGGGCTCGAGATGCTCCGGCCACGCGAGCGCCGGGCGCCGCGGATGCCCAACCAGGCGAGCCAGCTCACCGAGCAGCGGGTGGTGGCCTTCAGCCTGGGCCATCCAGGGCTCGGGCCACGGCGGATCAGCGCCACCCTCGCCCAGGAGCGCTGGGGTGGCATCGTGATCAGCCCCAACGGGGTCTGGCGGATCCTCCGCCGCCATGGCCTCAACCGACGCCTGGCCCGCCTGTCCCTGGTGGCCGGCTACGCCAGCCCGGCCGGACCCGAGCCGCTGACGCCGGCCGAACCGCGCCACCTCGAGGTCAGCAGGCCGGGCGAGCTCGTCGGCTTCGACTGCTTCCATGTCGGCAGGCTCAGTGGCACCAGCGGTCGGGTCTGGCAGTACACCGCGATCGATCTCGCCACCAGCTTCGTCTGGGCCGAGCTGGCGACGACGCCGCTCAACCCGTCGGCCAGGAAGACCTCCGCCCTCGCCCAGCGAGTGGCGGCCGATCTCCGCGCTCACGGCTGGCGTCTCGAGCGGGTCCTCTCCGACAACGGGAGCGAGTTCCGCTCGACCGAGTTCGGCCAGGCGATCGGCGAGCTCGGTGCCCGCCAGACGTTCATCCGGCCCGGTCGGCCGACCACCAATGGGGCCGTCGAGCGGGTCCAGCGGACGATCCTCGAAGAGTGCTGGCGGCCAGCCTTCGCCCGCAGCCTCGTGCCCAAGATGGGCGGCCTCAGCCGCGATCTCGCCGCCTACCTCCGCTTCTACAACGAGGAGCGAGCCCACACCGGACGGCTGACCAATGGGCGAACCCCGTTGCAGACCCTCATCGGAGCGCGGAAGATGAGGCCGAGATGACCGAGATGTGTCGCTACATCTCGGAGTCTGTTCACGCTAGGGTGAGCAGCCCCCAAATGCTCCCGACACCGTCCGGCTGACCGTCGAGCTCGCAGGCCGTGTTGGCCCATCTGTGGGCCACGTCCGACACGGCCACGCTCGCCCATGCAGCCGTTGGTGTATCGCCACGCCCGTCCGGCGCTGGTCTGGCCCATCGATGGGCCAGGGCCGACCCCGCCGGGCCCCGGACATCGCGGGGGTTGCACGGTAGCCTATAGCAGCTACCATGGCGGGGCATGGCGATGTGGAGCTGCCCGCACTGCGGGACGCCCCAGGAGGAGACGGCCCGCTGCTGGGTCTGCCGTCGCTCCACCGTCTGCTGCGCGACCTGCCGCCACGTTCGCCGGGCCGTCGTCGGCGAGATCCTCTACTGCGGCCTCGACCGCGACCGCCGACCGCTCCGAGGCGACGAGGTCCGGCCCTGCTGGGAGGTCGCTCCGGTCATCGAGGAACCGAACGATCGTTCCATGCCGGGAGTCCACGTCGGGTCCGATCGCCACCTTGTCCCGGTCATGGATGCGGCAGCCCAGCAGGCGCCGTCGCTGGCCGAGGCGAGCGAAGCCGGCTGGACTCTCTTCGGCGACGCCGACCTGGAACGGACGGCCAGCCCGACCTAGCTCAGGGGCTTGGTGACGGCGACGGGCTGGGGCTCGGCGACGGGCTGGGGCTCGGCGACGGGCTGGGGCTCGGCGACGGCGACGGGCTGGGGCTCGGCGGTGGCGGCGGGCTCGGGCTCGGCGGTGGCGG
>DATBIW010000147.1:0-2012 GCA_036556745.1 Candidatus Limnocylindria bacterium
GCGAGCACCGAGCGCGCCTCCCTGCGCGACGACCCGGCCGAAGCCGAGCGACGCCTGGAGCGCTTCGTCCACCTCCGGCAGGTCATCCGTTCGATCTCGGAGGAGCTGGTCGAGGAGCGGCAGCCCAGCCGCACCAACGTCCGTGAGCTGAACCACGTCCTGCGCCACGGGCTCCACTTCCACCAGCTCGAGATGAACGCCGACGGCACGGCCTACGGCCTGGCCCGGGTCGGCGACCGGCTGGACCAGGCGCGGGCCACGATCGCCGGCACGCTCGCCGACTTCGTGGCCACCGGGCCGGTCGATCGCCTTCGGATCTGCGCCAACACCGGATGCCGGGAGGTGTTCATCGACCGCTCCCCCACCGGCCGGCGACGCTGGTGCGACATGCGGACCTGCGGCAACCAGGCGAAGGCCGCCCGCCATCGTGCCCGACAGCGAAACACCGGTACCGCTCGGCCACTTCCCGCCAGCGTGGCCGCGGACTAGAATCCGCCCCAACTCGTACTCGAGGCCCCATCGACCCAGTGGACGCTGGTTGTAGTACCCGACATTCCGCGTGCCGGCGGCCGGCCGGTGCCGAGGTGAGCGCCTAGCGCCTCGACCCTCGTCCCGGCGACCGACGGCCACCCGGCGCGCTTCCACATCGACCTTGCGCGACGAGGTGGTCGTTCCATGTCTGCCTCGCCCCGCCGGAGAGGAGGTGAACCGATGAGCTCCGTCGAGACCCGCGAGCTGCTCGCCGAGGTCCAGGCCCTCATTCGCGAGCGCGAGGAGGAAGGCGTTCGCGGCCTGGCCGAGCGCATCGGTCCGCCGGAGTGGGCGGACCTCGTCCCCCAGCTCGAGCCACGGGAAGTGGCGGTCCTCCTCCAGTGGCTGCCCGATGACGACATCCCATCCCTGCTCGAGGAGCTGCCCCCGTTCGAGGCAGCCCGCATCCTGCGGACGCTGGCCCAGCCGGAGGCCGCCGAGCTGCTGGAGGAGATGGACCCCGATGACGCGGCGGACGTCCTGGAGGAGCTGCCCGAGGCCACCGCCGAGGAGATCCTCATCCGGATGAGCCCCGAGGATGCCGCCGAGATCCGCGAGCTCGCCGCCTACGAGGCGGACACGGCCGGCGGCCTGATGACGCCCGACTTCGTTGCCGTGCCGGCGGACGCCACCGCCGCCCAGGCGATCGCGGCCATTCGGCAGCTCGTCGACGAGGCCGAGACCGCGAACTACGTGTACGTCCTCGACCCGGAGCGCCACCTGCTCGGGGTCCTGTCCTCGTACCGGCTCCTGCTCAGCCCGCCCGAGACGCCGGTCGCCGAGCTCATGGCCCCCGACACGGTTCGGGTCCGGGCCAGCGCCGACCAGGAGGCGGCGGCCCGCCTGCTGACCGACCGCAACCTGCTTGCCATCCCGGTCGTCGACGACGCCGACCACCTGCTCGGCATCATCACCGAGGACGACGTGGCCGACGTCCTCCAGGCCGAGGCGACCGAGGACATCGAGCGCCTGGGAGGATCGCAGCCGCTGAACGTGCCGTACCGGCTGGCGAGCGTGCCGCTCCTGTTCCGCAAGCGCGTCTTCTGGCTGCTCCTCCTGTTCGTGGCCGCGGGCTACACCGGCACCGTGCTCCAGAGCTTCCAGGGCGAGCTCGCCGAGGTCGTGGCCCTGAGCTTCTTCATCCCGCTGTTGATCGGGACCGGCGGCAACATCGGTTCGCAGACCGTCACCCTGATCGTCCGCTCGATGGCGCTCAACGAGGTGGCCCTCCGCGACATCGCCTGGGTCGTGTTCAAGGAGATGCGGGTCGCGCTGCTGCTCGGTGGGGTCATGGCCCTGGCCGGCTACGTCCGGGCGGTGCTGCTGGGCGTCGAGACCGACATCGGGATCGTGGTCGGGCTGACCATCATCGCCATCTCGGTCTGGGCGGCGACCGTGGCCGCGGCCCTGCCGCTCATCCTCCGCCGGCTGCGGGTCGACCCGGCCGTCGTCTCGGCGCCGCTCATCACGACCGTGGTGGA
>DATBIW010000148.1:0-1565 GCA_036556745.1 Candidatus Limnocylindria bacterium
CTGCCGGAGCCCCCGATCGAGACCTCGGAGGCCAACCGCCAGGGCCTGACCGTGACCGATGCCAAGACGGTGGCCGAGTTCTACGACCCGGCCGACGTCCTGCAGTGGGTGACCGAGGCGCTGAACGAGCGTTACCCGGCCGTCGACTTCAGCGCCGTCTATGACTGAGCAGATGGCCCGCGGCGTTCCGCTCCCGACCGACCTGGCCGCGGCCTCGATCGAGGACCTGTTCCGCGACGCAGGCGCCCTGCGCGAGGGCCATTTCCGGCTGAAGAGCGGCCTCCACTCTCGGCTCTACCTCGAGAAGTTCCTCGTCCTCCAGTACCCGACCCTCGCCTCGGAACTCTGCCGGCGGATGGCCGAGCAGGTCGCCGGGCTGAAGCCCAACGTCGTGGTCGGGCCGACGACCGGCGGGGTGCTGCTCGCCTTCGAGACGGCGCGCCACCTGTCGGCCATGACCGGCTGGGAGGTCCGCGGCCTGTTCGCCGAGCCCGGTGTCCTCGCCGGCGGCCGCGAGCTGCGCCGCGGGTTCGAGGTCAGCCGCGCCGACACGGTCGTGCTGGTCGACGACATCCTCACCACCGGCGGCTCGCTGCGCGAGACCCGCGAGGCGGTCGAGCGGGCGGGTGGCCAGGCGGTCGCCGCGGTGGTCATGGTCGACCGCTCGTCGGAGCCGGTCGACATCGGCGTGCCCATCCGGTCGGTCGGGCAGATCGAGATCCAGACCTGGGAGGCGGGCGACTGCCCGCTGTGCGACTCCGGTGACTGGCTCGAGACCCCGGGGAGCGCCGGGACGACCTAGTCCCGCGCCGCCCACTCCGGGCCGGCGATCCGCTCGACCCGCTGGTCCATCACCGCCGCCAACGCCTGGGTCACCGTGAGGTCCTGCCTCGGGTCACCCATGCACGCCGCCCACGGCTTCAGGTCCGGCGCCAGCTCGGCCAGCGGCTCCAGGGCGAACCGCCGCTCATGGAGCCGCGGGTGCGGGATCACCAGGTCCGGCTCGTCCAGGCACACGCCCTCGATCGCCAGGATGTCGAGGTCGATCAACCGCGGCCCGTATCGGACGCCGTTCGGATCCCGCCCGAGCTCCCGCTCGATCGCCTTGAGCTCGGCCAGCAGCTCCTTCGGCCGGAGATCAGTCTCGAGCACAAGCGCCGCGTTCAAGAAGTCAGCTTGGTCGTATCGTTCTGCAGGTGCAGAGACGTACAGCGCAGAGCCCCTTGACATCCGGGCCGCCAAGGTAGCGGCAGCGGCCGCCAAGGCATCCCCTGTCCTTGAGAGGTTCCCCCCCAGTCCCAGGTAGGCACGCTTCCGTTCGGTAACGGCTTGGTAAGCCCGCAGACTCATGGTTTCGTCGGACTTAGCCGGAGCGAAGTGTTCAGACACGAGGATCCCCATGGCCGACAGCCGATCGGCTTTCCCTCTGGTTCGAAACAAGGTTAACCCGCCCCATTACACGACCCCTACGTTGCGCCGGGAGCGCCTGCTGACCTGGCTTGATGACCACAAGGAATGCAGGGCGATTGTCGTCGCTGCGGACGCTGGGTATGGCAAGACGACCC
>DATBIW010000149.1:0-13951 GCA_036556745.1 Candidatus Limnocylindria bacterium
GACCGGATCAGCCCGGTGAACCTGTTCCGAGTTGTCCTGGACGCGTACTTCGACGCCGACCTTCCCGTGCTGCCCGACAAGACCTACCTGTCACCTGACCACGACCACATGTGGGACCTCCACCTGTACGAGCGACCCGACGAGGCCGACTAGGTCGACGGCGGAGTGGGAGACGGCGAGGGAGTGGGGGTCGGCGGTGGTGGCTCGCTCGTGGCGACCAGGTACACGTCGCCGTCAGCTCCGGCGGCCATGTACCCACGGACCTGCTCTCCGCTGTGGTGGACAACCGATTCGACCCGATACCAGACCAGGCCCTCGGCGACTTGAGCGGGAGCCAGAATCCGGACGACATCACCGGTGAACAGGGCGCCGACCACGGTCGAGTCGAGGGCCGGCTCCACCCGCACCCGGACGCCGTCGTAGAGCACCTCCGCATAGCCCCCGGGGGCGAGGTCCGTCGGCGGCGAACCGCCCGCCGGTGTCGCGACGGGCACCTCGGTGAGCTCGATCATGGCCCTGATCTCGACCTCGCAGGCGCTCGGCGGAATGGATGGCGCATCCAGGCCGGGTCCGGGTCCATCCCAACCGATGACGGTCCAGGTCACCGAGCCGGCCTCCACGTCCGGCGGGGCGGGGTGGGTCACCGACGCCGCGGCCCCGACCACCGCGGTGAAGTCGCCGGCCTCGGTCGAGCCATAGCCGAGGAGCGAGCCCCCCGGACCGAAGTCGATCACCACCGCGGAGCTGGGTGGGAATCCGGATCCGGCGAATGCCAGGACGTCGTCCGAATCACCCGTGTCGGGGTCGACCGAGATCGTCGTCGGCGAGACGCTCACCTGGCAGGCGATCGCCGGCGTCGGGGTCGTCGTCGCCTCCGGCTGGCGCGAGGACAGTCCGAAGCCGATCGCGAAGCCGGCGATCAGGATCACCCCCGCGCCGAGCGCGAGCAGCACCCCCTGGCGCCGGGTCATCGCGGGTCGGGCAGCAGGCAGCCGAACCGATCGGGGTCGTAGGCGGCCGCCACCTGGATGGCGTTCAGGGCCGCGCCCTTGCGGAGGTTGTCACTGGCCACGAACACGGCGAACCCACGCTCCCGACCGGGGATCGCCCGGAGCCGTCCGACGAGGACCGGGTCGCGGCCCTCGACGTCGAGCGGCATGGGATGGCGTTCCGAGCCGTCGGCCGGGCGGTACTCGAGGCCGGGCGCGTCCCGGAGTGCCCGCTCGAGCTCGGCCACCGTCGTGTCGTGGACGGTCCGGAAGTGGATGGCCACCGAGTGGCCGGTGTGGACCGGGACCCGGACCGTGGTGGCGGCCACGTCGAGGTCCGGCAGGTCGAGGATCTTCCGGAGCTCAGCCGCGATCTTGCGCTCCTCCCCACTCCAGCCGTCGTCGAAGAGCCGGTCGATCTGGGGCACCACCGAGTCGGCGATCCGGCCGTGGAACGGCGTCTCGGGCGCCGGGTCGCGGTGCTCGGTCGCGCGCTCCGCGACGAACGCATCCACCCCGGCCCGACCGGCGCCGCTGACCGCCTGGTAGGAGGCCATGTCCACCGACTCGAGCCCTGCCCGGTCGCGGATCGGGGCCAGGGCCACGACCGCCGCGGCCGTCGTGCAGTTCGGGTTGGCGATCAGGTGGCCGCCGTAGCCGGCCAGCACGTCCCCGTTGGCCTCGGGCACGACCAGCGGGACCTGCGGATCGAGCCGGTAGGCGCTCGAGTTGTCGACGACCAGGCGCACGCCACGGGCCGGGCCCTCGACCAGCGCCCGCGAGGCCTCGCCATCGGTCGCCAGGAACAGGACCTCGAGCTCGCCGGCGGCGGCCTCGTCGAGGACGCCGAGCGGGACCTGGCTGCCGTCGTAGGTGACCGCGCCGGCATCGGTCGCGAAGGCGCGAAGCGAACCGGCCGGCAGGCCCGCATCGGCCAGGATCGAAAGGAACACGCCGCCCACCATCCCGCGCGCGCCGGCCACGCCGACGATCGGCCACTCAGGCATGGACCGGCCTCCGCGTGAATGACCGGCCGATGATCGGGCGCTCGCCGCGCGCCAGCCGGGCGAGATCGGCATAGACCGCGCCGGCGGTCGCCGCTCCCCCGGCCCCTGGTCCCCGGACGGTCACTGCGCCGGCGTGATCGGTGTCGACCTCGAGGACGCACTCGACGCCCTCGGCGGTGGCGAACGGGTCGGCCACGTCCAGGGTCACCGGAGCCACTCGCAGGCCACCCGGCGTGGCCTCCGCCACCAGCCGGACGACGGAGCCCGGCTCGACCGCCACTCCGACGATCCCATCGGTCGTCACGTCCGTTTCGGGCCGCCATGCGCCCCAGGCCAGCCAGGCCAGGATGGCGAGCTTCTGCGCTGCGTCGCGGCCATCGACGTCGAAGGACGGATCGGTCTCCGCGTAGCCCGCCGCCTGGGCCGCGCCGAGCGCGTCCGCGTACGAACGACCGGTGGCCATGGCCGAGAGGATGAAGGTCGTGGTCGCGTTCAGGAGACCCCGAAGCCGGGTGATCCGGCCGGTGGCGGCCAAGTGCCCGACGACCTCGAGCATCGGCGTCCCACCGCCGACCGAGGCGGATGCCAGGAGGGCGGCGCCGCGGGCCGCGGCCAGGTCGGCCAGCTCCCCGCCGTGCGTGGCCAGGAGCGCCTTGTTGGCCGTGACATAGGGAAGGCCCGCCCCCAGCGTGCCCATGGCCCAGCCATGGGGTTCCTCGATGCCACCTGCGAGCTCGACGACCGCATCGACCTCGTCCAGCGAGCCGGGCTCGCCGGCGACGGGCACGCCATCGGGGAGCGGCACGCCACGCTCGCGACCCGGGTCACGGACCGCGACCCAGGCCAGGCTGACCGGCAGCGGTCCACGCTCGACCAGCTCGCCGAGCGCCGAGCCGACCGTTCCCCAGCCCACCAGGCCGATTCGAAGCGGTTCCACGGGGCAGACGGTATCCTGCCCGGGCCATGGGCGCCACCGAGACGATCGACCTCTTTCTCGAGCTCATCAACGACGACCAGCGGGAGCGCGCGGTCGCCCTCTTCGCCGAGAACGCGATCATGGGGATCTCGGTTCCGGGCTCCGACGAGCGGACCAACCTGCGCGGCCGTGACCGCGTCGGCGGCTGGTTCATCCGGGCCGGGGACGGGTTCCGGATGTACGTCAACGACAGCCGGGACATGGGCGCCTCGATGATCGCCGACGTCACGGTCATGCGACCCGGAATCGATCCGATGCACGTCGAGGCGAACTTCCGCGTCGAGGCGGGCGAGATCGTCTCCCTGTTCCTCCAGCCGACGGGCCGCTCCTAGGGAAACAGGTTCCGAGCCGGATCCATGACCACGGGGCGGGCCCCCGGGTCCTCGCCCGACGGCCGCGCATACCGATAGCCGCGGACCACGACCACCGGCTTTCCCGACGCTTTCCCCGCCGCCAGCTCGGCGGCTGACGCCAGCTCATCCGCGATCGCCACGACCGTGGCGTGGAGCTCGCGACCATCGGCGTCCACGCTCCCGCGGAGGTCGGCGAGGACGTCTATCCCGGCTGCCCCGATGGCCACGTCGGTGATCCCGTCGCGCCACGGCCGGCCGAAGGAGTCGGTCACCAGCACGGCCGGTGAGGCGCCGGTCAGCGCCCCGAGCCGCTCCCGGATGCTCCGCGCAGACGCATCGGGATCTTCGGGGAGCAGCGTCGCGCGGTCCGCCGCCGGGCCGGTGTTCGAGACGTCCACCCCGGCGTTGGCGCACACGAATCCATGCGGCGTGCGGCTGATGATCAGCCCGCCGTCGCCCCAGCGGAGGACCTCGGCGCTCTCGCGGAGGACGACCTCGACCTGGCGAGGGTCCTTTTCCCAGCGCTCGGCCCAGGCGCGAGCGGCCTCGTTGGGCTCGACCGATCCAAGGTCGACCACCCGGCCCTCCGCCTTGGAGACGACCTTCTGGGTCACGACGACGACGTCGTCATCGGTCAGGCCGATGCCGGCGGCGTTGACCGCCGCCGCGATGAGGGCGCCCAGGTCATCCCCGGCCTTGACCTCCGGGATGCCGTCGAGGACGAAGAGCTGGACAACTGCCTCGGCGGTCACGCGACCCGCCCCCCGGCCACCCAGGCATCGAGATCGGCCGGCGTGTCGACGTCGAACGCGAGGCCCGGACGGCGGACGAGGGTCACCCACGCCCCGGCGCGCTTGGCCGCTTTCCGGTGGGCGACCAGGCTGTCGGGGCCGAAGTGGAAGCCGATCACCGCCGGTGGCGACAGGGCGAGGCCGTTGGTCCCGGTCTCGGCGGCATCCGGGGCAATGGCCACCATCGGCCGGTCCGAGCCGCGGGCCGCGTTCAGCAGGGCCTCGACCTCCTCGACCGCCAAGGTCGGGAGGTCCCCGTGGAGGACGCCAAGGACGGTGACCCCATCACCGATCGCGTCGGCGCGGGCCTCGGCCAGCCCGGTGTTCAGCCCCATCCCGTGCTGGACGGTGAGGCGGGCGCCGGCGGCGCTCACCAGCGGCTCGAGGCCCGGGTCGGGAGAGATGACGACGACTTCGTGCCCGCTGGCGACCGCGGCCCCCAGGACGTGGCGCAGGAGCCGCTCGGCGACCGCCGCCCGCTCGGCCGGGTCGAGCACCCCACCGAGGCGGGTCTTGGCGTGCTCGAGGCCGCGATGCGGGACGATGATCCGGGTCGTCACCCGGTCAGCCTACCGCGCCGCCTCCAGGAGGGCCCGGGCGAGGTCGGCGCGGCCGGCATCGGTCTCCATCACCGTGGCCGCGGCCGTCGCCTCCATGCCCAGCCCCGCGACCTCCGGCACGAGCCCGACGTCGGCCTCGTCCAGGACGTACCGGTCCAGGAGCCCCTCGTACAGGCGAGCCACGCCGACGGCGCTGACCTCGTGGCCGAGCGAGGCCAGCATCCGGTCGGTCGGCCCCTTCAGGGCGCGGCCGGCGACCACCGGGCTGACCGCGACCTTCCGGCCGGCGGCCGCGGTCCAGGCCTCGCGGAACCCAGGGATGGCGAGGATCGGACCGATGCTGACCAGCGGGTTCGACGGGCCGATGACGAGCAGGTCGGCCCCGGCCAGGGCGTCCAGCACGGCCTCGGTCGGGCGGGCCGCGTCGACGCCCTCGAAGGTCACGCCACGCACCTCGTCGCGCTGCCCGCGCTCCACGAAGTAGCGCTGGAACTCGACGTCGCCGTCATCGGTCAGGATCCGGGAGCGGAGCCGGTCGTCGGTGGCCGGCAGGATCCGGGACCCGATCCCCAGGGCGGTGGCCATGTCCGCGGTCACCTGGGTGAGCGTCGCGCCTCGCCGGAGCTGGGCCGATCGCCGGACCAGCGTCCCGAGGTCCGCGTCACCGATCCAGAACCACGTCTCCTCGCCGTAGCGCTCGAGCATGGTCAGCGCCCGGTCCGTGTCGCCGGCCACGCCCCAGCCGCGGATCGGGTCCACCAGGCCCGCGAGGGTGTACAGGACGCTGTCGAGGTCGGGTGACACGTGCAGGCCGAACAGCTCGAGGTCGTCGGCCACGTTGACGATGACCGAGAGCTCCCCGGGAGCGAGCACCTGCTGGAACCCGTGCGCGAGTTTCGCCCCGCCCGTCCCCCCGGACAGCAGCGCGACCCGCGTCACGCGGGCAGGGTACGCCTAGGCTGCTGGCGCGGCCTCGACCATCGCGCGGACCTCGCCGGCGAGGCGCTCCATGGTCTCGGCATCCACCGGCGCCGGGAAGCCGGCGATCAGGTGGCGGTAGCCGATCCCCGCGAAGCGGCGGAGCTCGGCCGCCACCGTCTCGGGCGTCCCGACCAGCTGGTTCGGCCACGACCGGGCGCCGCCGTTGTGGGCGGCCAGCGCGGCGAGGACCTGCGCGGCCTCGTCGGCGGTGTCGCGGATGACGACCACGCCCAGGTTGGCCGTGCGCTCGATCTCGGACGGGTCGCGGCCGACCTCCGCGCAGTGCTGGAGGAGGATCTCCTCCTTGCGGGCGACCCGCTCGTAGCCGCCGCCCAGGTTGTTCGCGTCGGCGTGCCGGGCCACGATCCGGAGCGTCTTCCGGATCCCGCCCCCACCGACCAGGATCGGGAGGTGGTCCTGGACCGGCGGCGGGTCGTTCCGGACCGCCTTCGTCTCGTACCGGGATGAGCCGGACGGCTCAGTCCCGTCGAACATGCCGCGCAGGATGACGACCGCCTCTTCGAGCCAGCGGAGCCGTTCGCCGACCGAGTCCCCGAACTCGAGCCCGAAGTCGTGGTGCTCCTCGTCGAACCAGGCGGCTCCGATGCCGCAGGTCATCCGGCCGCCGGTCATGTGGTCGAGCTGGGTGACCATCTTCCCCACCAGGGCGGGGTTGCGGAACGGGTTGGCGCCGACCAGCAGCCCGATCCGGATCTTTTCGGTGGCGGCTGCCCAGCCGGCCAGGGTCAGGTAGCCCTCGAACATCGGTCCGTGCGAGCTCCCGACGATCGGATACAGGTGGTCCCAGGTCCAGAGCGAGTCGTACCCGAGCTCCTCGGCTCGAGCGCCCGCGTTGAGGAGGGAAGCCCAGTCGGTGTACTGCGGCCAGGCCAGCGCGCCGAGCTGGATGGCCCCGCTCACGGGTGCCAGATCACGCGCTCGATGCGGACTCGAATGTTGATCCGCTCACCGACGGCGAACGAGCCCTCGCCCTCGCCATAGCGGCGGGCCATGGCCCAGATCCCGGCCATCCCGGGGTCGGGCGACAGCTCGGCCCGGCCCTCGATGGTCAGGTAGTGGGTCCCGTCCTCGATGCAGAAGCTGACCCGCGGGTCACGCTGGAGGTGGCGGTGCTTCAGCCGACCGGCCAGGGTGTTGGCCAGCACGACGTCCTCGTCGGGGTCGAGGTCGAACCAGACGACCGACTGGCTGGGCATCCCGTCCTTGCCGACGGTGGCCATCACCGCCCACCGCTTCTCGGCGAGCAGCCACTCGCGGTGCTCCGGCTTCAGGAACGACTCGGTGTCCAGGCTGGTCGTGGCGGGTGGGCTCATGGGACCGCGATGGTAGCCCGGACGTGGTCGATCGCGCCCCCGCGGCCCACCCGGATCCGCGGCCTAGTAGCCGGGAGCGGTGTACGGCGACTCCGACGCCGCGGGCGCCTCGGGTGCCGCGGCCTGGCTGGGGGCGGCGGCTTCGCTGGGCTCGGACTGCGGGTCGGACGCGCCCTCCGGGGAGGGCTGGCAGGCCGCGAGAGCAAGGCCCAGCAGGGCGGCGGCCAGGAGCGCTTTGAATCTCATGGCGGGTAGGGTACGACGGTTCGGGTGGAACCGCTCGTGGGGGTCCCGGGCGCCTCAGGGCAGCCGGCCGATGATCGCCTCGAACGCGGGCTGGTCGCTGGCCGACACGAAGTACAGGACGTCCCCGGTCGCGTACAGGGCGATGGGCGTCGGGAAGTCCTCGTTGGGCTCGGCCACCTCGACCTCCTTGCCGGACACCGTCTCCGGGTGCCACACGAGCGGGTCCTCCCCCTCGACCGCGGTCGCCTTGAACTCGTCCACCAGCTCGTCGGCATCCGCGCCCTGGACCCGGAACGCGAAGATGCTGGCCGTCCGATCCCCGTCGAGGTTCGCGCCCAGGGCGACGGCCACCGACACGTCCTCGATGTCCGCCTCAAGCGCGTCGAGGAAGTCGAGGAACCGCTGGTCGACGTCGGCCTCGACGAAGTCGGGTCCGCTCATCGACACCCGGATGAACGTCAGGCCTTCGACGGTGACCGGGAGGGTGGCCTCGAGCTCGGGATCGCCCACGAAGGAGGGCACCGCCGCGCCCGATCCCGCCGGCTCGGAGGCGGATGGCGAGGCGGATGGCTGACAGGCGGCGAGGACCAGCGCCGCCAGGGCGGCGCCCAGCAGGTGACGAGGACGCATCGGTCCGCGGAGGGTAGCGGTCAGCGGAGGTATTCGCTCCGGTCGCGCTTCAGGAAGCGGCCGTCGCCCTTGGCGCCCAGCCACTCGTCGCCGTCGACGATGACCTTGCCGCGGGACAGGACGACGTCGCTGCCGCCGGTGACCTCGCGGCCCTCGTAGCACGAGTAGTCCACGTCCATGTGGTGGGTCGAGGCGCTGATCGTGTGGCGCCGGTTCGGGTCGTAGACGACCAGGTCGGCGTCGGCGCCGACGGCCACCGAGCCCTTCCGGGGCAGGCCGAACAGGCGAGCCGGGGCGGTCGAGATGAGCTCGACCCAGCGGTTCGGGGTCAGCTGGCCGCCGACCACGCCGCCGTCATGCATGAGGTCGACCCGGTTCTCGACGCCGGGCAGGCCGTTGGGCACCTTCCGGAAATCGCCGCGGCCCATCTCCTTCTGGCCGTGGAAGTCGAACGGGCAGTGATCGGTGCTGACGACCTGGAGGTCGTCGTGGACGAGGCCCTTCCACAGCTCGGGCGCGTGGTCGGCGGGGCGGAGCGGCGGGGAGCAGATGAACTTGGCGCCCTCGAAGCCGTTGCCCAGGTCCTCGAGGGTCAGGAACAGGTACTGCGGGCACGTCTCGGCGAAGGCGGGCAGGCCCTGGTCCCGGGCCCGCCGGACCTCGTCGAGGGCATGCCGGGCCGAGAGATGGACGATGTACACCGGGGCTCCGGCCGTCTCGGCGAGCCGGATGACCCGGTTGGTCGCCTCGCCCTCGAGCACCGGGGAGCGGGACGTCCCGTGGTAGTACGGATCGGTCTGGCCCCCGTCGAACGTCTGGCCGGCGATGACGTCGATGGCGAGCCCGTTCTCGGCGTGCATCATGATCAGTCCGCCGTTCTTGGCGGTCTGCTGCATGGCCCGGAAGATCGCGCCGTCGTCGGAGAAGAAGACGCCGGGGTAGGCGGTGAACAGCTTGAAGGTCGTCACCCCCTCGTCGACGAGGGTGTCCATCTCGGCCAGGACGTCGTCGCGGACGTCGCTGATGATCATGTGGAACCCGTAGTCGATCGTCGCGTTGCCATCGGCCTTGGCATGCCAGGCGTCGAGGCCGTCGCGGAGGCTCTGGCCCCGGGGCTGGACGGCGAAGTCGATGATCGTGGTCGTGCCCCCGAACGCCGCCGCGCGGGTGCCGGTTTCGAACGTGTCCTTGGCGAACGTCCCGCCGAAGGGCAGCTCCATGTGGGTGTGGACGTCGATGGCGCCCGGGATCACCCACTTGCCGCTGGCATCGATGGTCCGATCGGCACTGACCGATGCGCCCAGGTCCGAGCCGATGAGGGCGATCGACTCGCCGTCGACCAGGACGTCGCCGGTCGTCGTGGCGTCGGCGTTGACGATGGTGCCGTTGGTGATGAGCGTCTTCATGACCCGATGGTATGTCCGAACGCCGGCTCTGCGGAAGTGCCGGCTGCGGCCGGCCGTATCCTCCGTCGCGTGACCGATCCCGTCATCGGCCTGCCGCTGCTGGTGGTCGCTGGGTGGGTGGTCCGCCTGCCGCCGTTGAGCCCCGAGGAGGGACATGAGGCCATCACCCGCGCCGCGTGGGCCGGGCTCGAGCTGACTGAGGCGCAGCAGGCGGCGCTCATGCGAGGCGTTCGGGCGCCCGACGTCTCACTCCGCGGGCTGGCGGTGTTCGCGCTCCCCTCCCGGCAGCCCCGGCATGCGCTGCGGGCTCACCGAGCGACCTCCACCGACGAGGGCGTCCGCGCCATGCGCGCGTTCCTGGTCGGCCGCCACCGCCGGGCAGTTGGGGCCGATGAGGCGCGACCCTGGGAGGGGTTCGGAGAGGTGCTCCACTGCATCCAGGACTCGTTCTCGCCGGGCCACGCCGATCGTGACGGACCGAGGATTCTCCGCATGAAGCACTGGGGACCGTTCGACCCGCGGGAGCCAGACGAGCACGGCTTCCCGACCGACGTCCGCGATCACGCCCTGGTTGACGGGGTCCTGACCGACGCGGCCCGCGAAGCCGCCGCCGCCAGTGCGAGGTACCTCGAGCTGGCCCGTCGTCACCTGACGGCCCGTCCGTCCGCCGCTGAGGTGGACGCTGAGCTGGCGGCCTACCTGGACGCCTGGGTGGCCTCGCCCGGCTAGGCCGTGGCCTCCGCCCAGGCGGCCGCGAAGCCCGGGATCCCGCGCTCGACCATCTCGTCGGTCGCGGTCAGGCTGATCCGGAACCAGCCCGGGACCTCGACCACGGTGCCGGGCAGGACGAGCACCCGGTGCCGGGCCAGGATGTCGGTGAAGGCCACGTCGTCCTCGATCGGCGAGCGGGCCATCACGTAGAACGTGCCCTCCGGCATGGTCGACTCGTAGCCGATCTCGCGGAGCGCACCCACCAGCCGGTCGCGTCGGCTCTCCATGGCCGGCAGGTCGATGATCAGGTTGTTCAGGTCCGGCAGGGAATGCTGGAGCAGCGCATTCGGGAAGGCGTAACCGGTGGCCAACTGGGCGACGAGCACCGTCTCGCGGAAGCGCTCCCGGTCCGGCATGGTGGGCGGGACGGTCAGGTACCCGACCCGCTGGCCAGGCGCGAGCAGCTGCTTCCCGTACGAGTAGGTCACGATCGTGTTCGGGTACACCTCCGCCGGGGAGTGGAAGTCGCGCCCGTCGAACAGGATCTTGTTGTACGGCTCGTCGCTGACCAGGTAGATCGGGTGACCGATCCGCGCCGAGCCATCCCCCAGGACCTGGGCGACTCCGGCCAGGGTCTCGGGTGGGTAGACCCGGCCGCTCGGGTTGTGCGGTGAGTTGAAGATGATCGCCCGGGTGCGGGGGGTGATCGCCGCGGCGAGCTCGTCGAGATCGGGCTCGAAGGCGGGCGGGGCCAGGCGCAGCCGGACCGGATCGGCCTCCGCGGCGAGGATCATGAACTCGTAGAAGAACCACGGCGGCGAGAGGAAGATCACCTCGTCGCCGGGCTCGACCACCGCCCGCATGGCCACTGCCAGCGCGGCGAAGCCGCCGTTGGTCATCGCCACGTCCTCGGGCTCCCACGGCATGCCCGTCCGCTCCGCCAGCCCGCGGGCGACCGCGATCCGGGCCTTCGGGTCGCTGACCTGGTAGGCGAACCAGTTGCGTCGGCGCGGCTCGAGGTTGGCGCGCAGGACGTCCACGTAGGCCGGCATCGGCATCTCGAGCGGGTTGCCGACGGCGAAGTTCGAGACCTCGGGATTCTCGTTCAGCTTCGAGAACGGGCCGTTGAAGAAGTCGAGGAAGGGCTGGATGGAGGCCTGGAGTCGGTCGATGCGGCGGGCTGACGTGGTGGCCATGGGATCGAAACCTCGGTTCAGTGCTGGGCGGCGGCGATGGCACCCAGCAGGACGGTCTTGGGCGGGAAGTCCTCGCAGTACTGGTAGCGGTGGGCGAGCTGGATCAGCCCGTCGGTGGCCACCACGAACTCCCCGGGGAGCTGCCACGGGGAGTCCACGACCGCCCGTTCCGTGCCGCGGCGCGGCTCGCAGAACATCGTCTGGGCCGTTTCCATGTCGTTCGGCCGCCACGGGAAGTCGTGGAGAATCTGGGCCGGCTGCCCCTCGAGCAGCCCGTAGGCCCGGTAGGCCGTTCGCTCCGGGTCGCACAGGAGCGGGAACCGGTATCCCCGCCGGGTGGCCACTGCCGCGGCACGTTCCGGCTCGGCCTGGCAGACGGCGACCACGGTGGCCCCCGCCTCGGAGTACGCGTCGAGCTCGTCGCGGAGCGCCTCCCAGCGCTCCATCAGGCACGAGCAGCCGAAGTGGCGCATGAAGATGCCGCGCGCCGGCCCGTAGGCCCAGAACTCCGAGAGGCGCCGATGGCTGCCGGAGGTGTCCGGCAGCTCGAGGTCGGGAGCCGCGTCACCCGGCTGGGCAGGCAGCTTGTCGTAGCGCGTCCACGTCGGGCCGGCCAGCCAGCCGGCGACCCATCGGTCCTCGGCCGCCTGCTGGAGGCGGTCCATGGGATCGGCCGGCTGCTGAGCCATGCGCCAAGGGTACCGAACGGAAGATATCGGCGAACCGATCCGTGGTCAGAATCATCTATGGGGCATGCAACCGTCCGGCCTGACCCGATGGAGGTGACCGCCGCCACGCTGGCCGACGACCGCGACGCGGACCTGGTGGCTCGCGCTAGGAGCGGTGACCGCGATGCGTTCGCGTCCCTGGTCGCCACCCGCGCCGATCGGCTCCTGCGTACCGCGCGGGCCATCCTCGGCAACGAGGAAGAGGCGCACGACGCGGCCCAGGACGCCCTGGTCTCGGGATGGGTGCACCTGCCACGACTGCGGGACGCGTCGAAGTTCGATGCCTGGCTGAACCGGGTGCTCCGGAACGAGTGCCACGAGGCGCTGCGCCGGCGCCGGCGCTCGAGGGAGATCGACCTCACGAAGTTCGAGGCCACGGGAAGCGACCAGACCTCCACCCCGGACGCCAGCCGGTCGAGCCTCGAGACCGCATCAGTCAAGGCCGCCTTCGGCCGGCTCTCGGTGGACGAGCGGACGATCTTGCTCCTGCATCACCTCCACGGCCTTCCCCTGAAGGAGGTCGCCCGACAGCTCGCCATCCCGGTTGGCACCGCGAAATCCCGCTTGTGGAGCGCTCGCCGCTCCCTCGAGCGAGCCCTGGAGGCCGAGGCATGAGCACGAACCGACCTGTCCTGACCGATGAGATCCTCCGGGAGGCGCTCCTGGAGCTGGCCACCGGGCCAGATGCCGGGGAGCTGACCGCCAGCGTCAGTCGGTCCGTGGCGGCGACTCCGCAGCGCGGCGGCCTGGCGTGGCCGCTGTTCGACCTGGGCCGCCGGACCACTCTGATTCTCGTCGCCGGGCTGTTGCTGGCCGGTCTCTCGGCGGCGGCGGTGGCGGTGTACAGCGGCGTCCTCCCGCGGCCGGTCCCGCTCCCGGCGGCTCCCTCGACCGTGGTCACCCAGTTTCCGGACGGGCTTGGGGGCTACGTCCACACCGCCTTCCCGCCCGGGTCGGTCACCGGTGCGGAGATCCCGGTGCTCACGAGCAATCTGCCGGCCAATGCCGCCGGCCTCCGATGGTCTCCCGACGGATCGCGCCTGGCCTACGTCACCCGAGAAGCGCCAACTGCCTCCGAGCCCTACACCAACACCGGGGTCTTCCTTGCGAACGCGGACGGCAGCGACCCGATACCGCTCGAGCTGGCCCACCCCGCGGACGACGTCTTCGCCAGCGGATGGTGGAACGGCGTCATCTGGGCGCCGTCGGGTGAGCTCCTGGCGGTGGAGTGGGTCAGGACCGTCTGCGTCGGTGCGGATTGCCCGGAGGACGGGACCGAGATCTACCCTCACGGGATCGAGATCTTCGATGCCGCTGGCTTGCCGGTCGCCGGGTGGGATATGGGCTCCGACTGGACGACGAACATGCCGATCTGGTCGCCCGACTCGACCGCAATCGGTTGGCAGGGTTACCTGACCGAGGACTGCGGGTTCTGCGATGTCTTCCGCTGGCGCACGCTGACCGACGACGCCGTGACGTCGCTCGGGCTGTCGTCCGGTGGCAACGTGACCTGGTCCACCGACAACCGTCTGCTGGTCTCGCAGTACCGCTCGGAGCGGGGACCGGCCGGCAACGAGGGCGCCATCACCCAAATCCCCGAGCGCGTGTACTCGATGACTCCGGACGGAACCGATGTGCAGGACGTCCCGTGGAGCCGGGCGCAGGTCCCGTTCTGGTCGCCGGATGGCCAGATGCTGGTCGCCGTCGATCCGGTGGCCGGACAGCTGATCGTGCTCGACCTCGATTCCGGCGACGAGACGGTCGTGTCCACGCCGCCCGGGCTGTCGTTCGAACAGTGGGCGCCCGAGGGTGATCGGGTGATGCTGGTCGGCAATCCCGCGGATCCCGGCGCCGGCCGCGACATCGACGCCGCCCCGTGTTGGCCCTGCTACCTGTACCTGGCCGGCCTCGACGGGAGCGACGTGCTGGAGCTGGGCCGCGCCGAGGACTTCGGCTGGATGCCCGCCTCGGTATCGGAGAACGCCTCGGCCGACTAGCTCGGCCTTTCGAACTCGGCTGACCGATCGCGACCGGCCCGGACGC
>DATBIW010000150.1:0-23874 GCA_036556745.1 Candidatus Limnocylindria bacterium
GCGATCAAGGGCGGCGCGCCAGGCGGCCTCGGCGTCGATCGCAACGGCCCGCTGCCGGCCCGCCTCCGCGTCACCCGGTTCGGACGGCGCCGTGGCCGGCTCGGCCAGCGCCTCGAGCTCGGCGGCCTCGCGACGGGCCCGGGTGATCTCGGCCTCGAGGTCGAGATCGCGCTCGACGAGCGCGTCGTGACGGGTCTCGGTCCGGATGGCCGCTTCCCTGGCCGATTCCCAGTCGGACGCCGCGGATCGGCTGGCGGCCTCGGCGGCCCAGTACTGCTCCTCGGCGGCCCGAACGGCCTCGCGGCCCGTCGCGTTTGCGGCGCGCTCGGCCTCGAGCTCTTCGGCCAGGGCCGCTCCCCGGCGGCGCGTCTCGCCGAGCGAGGTCTGGAGCACCTGGGCGCGGCGAGCGTGGTGCTCGAGGACCAGGGCCCGGGCCCGCAGCCCGAGCCGGTCGTGGGCCTCCTGGTGCTCGGCCTGGAGGGCGAGGCGCTTCACCTGGGGGCGGAGCTCGCGGACGAGGTCCGAGACCCGGGTCAGGTTGTCGCGGGCGCGTCCAAGCTTGGACAGCGCCTCGTTCCGACGGACCTGGAGCGACTTCACCCCCGCCGCCTCCTCGAACAGCTGCCTTCGCTCCTCGGGCCGGAGCGACAGGGCAGCGTCCACGGTCCCCTGTCCCACGACGACGAGCTCGTTGGCGCCCAGCCGACCGCCGGCCAGCAGCTCGACGACGTCCTTCAGCCGCGCTCGGCTGCCGTTGATCAGGTACTCGGGATCACCCGACCGATACGCTCTCCGGGCGATCGTGACCTCCTCGAACTCGATCGGCAGCCAGCCCTCGTGGTTGTCGAAGGTCAGGACGACCTCGGCCATCCCGATCGGCTTGCGGCTCTCCGACCCGGCGAAGATGACGTCGTCGGATCGCCGGGTCCGGAGCGATCGGTTCGACTGCTCGCCGAGGACCCAGCGGATGGCGTCGGCCATGTTCGACTTGCCGCTGCCGTTGGGGCCGATGATCGCGGTCACGCCGGGCTCGAAGACGAAGCGAGTGGGCTCGGCGAAGGACTTGAACCCGTGGAGGCGCAGCTCCTTCAGGCGGGTCATGCCTGGACCTCGGCCAGGCGTTGGAGGGCGGCCCGCGCGGCTCGTTCCTCGGCCCGCTGGCGGCTGCTCCCTGATCCGGTCGCCAGCCGGTCGCCGCCGATCACGACCTCGACGGTGAACCGCTGGGCGTGGGCCGGCCCCTGGGAACCGACCAGCTCGTACAGCGGTCGCGTGCCTCGGTGCCGCTGGCTCCACTCCTGAAGCCGGCTCTTGGCCGACTTCAGGGCGTCGCCCCGGTCGCTCTCGACCAGCCGGCCCTCGAACAGGGGCCGGAACGCGGCCTCGGTGGCGGCGAGGCCGTCGGACAGGTAGACAGCGCCGAGCAGCGCCTCGAAGGCAGCCGCCAGCAGGGAGGGGCGCCGGGCGCCCCCCGAGTCGAGCTCGCCCCGTCCGAGCAGGAGGTATCGGTCGAGGTCCAGCTCGCGGGCCAAGGCGGCCAGCGCGTGGCGGTTGACGAGCGAGGCGCGGTGGGCGGTCAGTCCCCCCTCATCGGTCTCCGGAAAGCGCTCGTACAGGAGCCGGCTGATGATCAGGCCGAGGACGGCGTCGCCGAGGAACTCGAGGCGCTCGTTGTTGCCGCGGACGAGATCGGGGTTCTCGTTGGCGTAGGAGGCGTGGACGAACGCCTGACCGATCGTGTCGGGGTCGGAGAAGTCGAGGCCGAGTCGCTCACCCAGCTCGTGGATGATGGGTGAGGTCACGGAAACCTACTGCTGGCGTTCCTCGATGTACTCGACGGCGTCGGAGACCTTCTGGATCTTCTCGGCGTCCTCGTCCGAGATCTCCATCCCGAACTCTTCCTCGAGGCTCATGATCAGCTCGACCAGGTCGAGCGAGTCCGCGTTGAGATCCTCGACAAAAGCCGCTTCGGGCGTGACGTCGTCAGGTTCGACACCGAGCTGCTCGACGATGATCTTCTTGAGCCGCTCGAACGTGGTGCCGTCGGTCACCCTTCGTCTCCCTCAGATTCGGGTCTGGTCACGCCTCGGAGGACGCCGCCGACGAGTCGGGCGGCCGCTTCCCCGGCGTATGTTCGAGCGAGAGCAACCGCGTCGCGGATCGTCCCACCGCTCGGAAGCGGGCCGGAGTATAGCACCTCAAACAGCGCACTCCGGAGGATCGTCCGTTCGATCCGACCGAGCTCCGCAACCGGGATCTTCGGGGCTCGGCGGGCGATCTCGGCGTCCAGCTCGCGAGCGTGGGATTCGACCCCGGTCACGAGCGCGCGCGCGTGCTCGACGACCTCGCCGGGGACCTCCCAGTCGGCGGCCAGCCGGTCGAGGGCTCGCTCCGCTTTCTGGGGCGGAAACTCGGCCTCGAACAGGGCGAGCATGGCCAGCCGCCGGGCCTGCCTGGCTGGCCGCTCGCGGGCGGCCACCTCAGGACGCGGGGTTCAGGGGAACCGGCGCCGGTGGGTCGTCGCGATCGGGGGTCGTGGTGTCGGCTGCCAGGCCGGGATGTCGGCGGCTCCAGTCGGCGATCACGGCCGGGATGTCGGCCGTGGCCGCCTCGGACGCCACCCGGATCGCGTTCTCGATCATCCGGGCCTTGGCGCGACCATGGGTCACGATGCTGACCCCCTTCACGCCGAGGAGCGGCGCGCCGCCGAACTGCTCGTAGTCGAACCGATGCCGGAGGCGGTCGATGCCCGGCCGGAGGGCGAGGACCGCCAGGGGGGCCACCGGGCCGCGGAGGAGGTCCTCGCGGATCGAGCGGAAGATGTACGAGGTCAGGCCCTCGGTCAGCTTGACCAGGGCGTTGCCGACGAACCCGTCGCAGACGACGACATCGGCCGGGTGGCCGGCGATGTCGTGGGGCTCGACATTGCCGATGAAGTTCAGGTCCAGGCCCTGGAGCCGTCCGTATGCCTCGCGGGTCAGGGCGTCGCCCTTCTCCGGCTCCTCCCCGATGTTCAGGAGCGCGACGCGGGGGGTCTGGACGTGGAGCACGCGCTCCGCGTACAGCGAGCCCATGGCCGCGAACTGGACGAGGTTCCGCGCGTCGGAGTCCACGTTGGCGCCGACGTCGAGGATGACGAGCGGGCCCGACGGGGTCAGGAAGTAGGCGGGCAGGGCCGGCCGGTCGATCCCCTCCAGGCGGCCGAGCCGGAAGATCGCGGCCGCCATGGTCGCCCCGGTCGAGCCGGCGCTGACGATCGCGTTGGCCGAGCCGTCGCGGACCATGTCGGTCGCGACCCGGATCGAGGAGCGGCGGCGGCGGACGCCGGCGGCCGGCGACTCCCCCATCTCGACGACCTCGGGCGCATCCACGAACGACACGCTGGCCGGGCGGCCGCGCCCGTACTCGTCGATCTCGCGCTCGAGGCGCGGCACGTCACCGACGAGGATGACCTCGTCGGCGTGAGTGGCGGCGTAGTTGATTGCCCCCCTGACGATCTCGCGCGGGGCGAGATCGCCGCCCATCGCGTCGACCGCGATGCGCATCGGCCGATGCGTCAGCGGCCGGATTCGGACGGGGTGGGCGCCGGCGGCGGCACCACCTCGCGGCCGTTGTGCCAGCCGCAGGTCGGGCACACCGAATGGGCCCGCTTCAGCTCATGGCAGTGATCGCACTCGACCAGGGTCGGCGCGCGGAGGGCCAGGTGGGCGCGGCGTTCGCCCTTCCGGGATTTCGAGGCTCTTCGCTTGGGAACGCCCACGCGCTCCTCCTGTGGAACTCGGATTGGGGACGCCGCAGTATAGCCGTGGCCCTTCCCCCCGGCCACCGGTCAGTCCTGCGGCGGCTTCCAGTCGGCCAGGGAGGCCAGTCTCGGGTCGATCTCGGCGAGGTCGTGGTCCGCGTGGTCCGGATCGTCCAGCCGGCGGCCGCACACCGGGCACAGGCCCCGGCAGTCGGGACGGCAGAGCGGCTGCATCGGCTCGGCCAGGGCCAGCTCGTCGGCCAACACCGGCGCCAGGTCGATCTCCTGCCCCGCGTCGATCCGGGCGACGTCCGCCTCGGTCGGGTCGAGCTGGACGACGGCGCCGGTCACCGGGTCGACGGTCGGGAGGAACTCCTCGTTCAGGTCGACCTCGACCGGCTCGTCGAACTCGTCGAGGCACCTGGTGCAGGTCCGCCGGGCCAGGGTCCGCGCCCGGCCGCTGGCCAGGATGCCGCGGTTCGTGCGCTGGAGGCGGATCGTGCCGAGCACCCGGCGGGGCGGCAACGGCCCCTCGGCCGGCCATTCGAGCTCACCGAGCTCGACGCTGCGGACCGTACCGGGCGGCTCCCGGAGCAGGCCCGCCACGTGCAGGCGGGTCACCCCGAGACGGGCGTTCCGACTGCTCGATCGGCCTCGGGCTGGACGGGAATGGCCTCGACCGTGGTCGGCCCGCGCCGCTGGTCGAGCATCTCGATGCCGTGCTTGATGCTGGTGAGCGCCTTGGTGACCTCGCCCTCGAGGCGGATGAGGACCCCGGCCGCGTACTCGTCGGCGCCGCGCCGGACGTCGCCGGCCTCCCGGTTGGCCTGCTCGAGGATCTCCCCGGCACGCTGCTGGGCCAGGCGGACGAGCTCACGCTCCTCGAGCATGTGCGCCGCCTGCTCCTGGGCGCGCGCGATGATCGCGTCCGCCTCCTCGCGGGCGTGCTCGACGATCCGGCCGGCTTCCCCGGTGATGCGCTGCGCCTGCCGGACCTCCTCCGGCATGGAGACCCGAATCTGGTCGACCAGCTCCAACACAGCCCCCTGGTCGACGACGACGTTGTTCGTGAGCGGGACCCGCTTCCCGGTGGCGACCAGCACCTCCAGGCGCTCGACGAGGAACAGGATGTCCGTGACGATGACCTCCGTCGGCGGTTGTCGGCGATACTACACCGTTCGGCCGTCGTCGTACAACGTCATACCGCGAGTGTGATCAGCTCCGCTGGAGGCGCTCCTCGAGGGCGCGGGCCACGCCGGCCGGGACCATGGCCGACACGTCGCCGCCGAACGTGGCCACCTCCTTGGCCAGCGTGGAGGACACGTACCCGTACTCCAGGCCGGTCATCAGGAACACGGTGTCGATCCCAGGCGCCAGGCGCCGGTTGGTGTTGGCCATCTGGAGCTCCGCCTCGAAGTCGCTGATCGCGCGCAGTCCCCGGATGACGAAGCCGGCCTGGTGTCGCGCGGCGAACTCGACGGTCAGGCCCTCGAACGCTTCGACCGAGACCGATGCGCCCAGGTCGGCGACCTCGGCGCTGATCAGCGCCACCCGCTCGTCGACCGGGAACAGGGGCGCCTTGCGGGTGTTGCCCAGCACGCCGATGACGAGCCGGTCGAACAGGACCGCCCCGCGCCGGACGACGTCGAGGTGCGCGTTGGTGATCGGGTCGAAGGACCCCGGAAAGACCGCCACCCGGGTCATCGCTCCTCCTCCAGGAAGGTCAGTGCGGTTTCGCCGAACCGCCGGCTGCGGATGACCGCCAGGCCGGCCCCGGTCGGCATCGGGGTGCGCCAGAAATGCTTGACCACGACCACCGCCCCGGGCGCGAGATGGGCCCGGAGCCGGTCGAGCGGCACGTCGAGTGTACGCTCCGCGTAGGGCGGATCGAGGGCGACGACGTCCCACGGCCCGGCGGTCGTGGCGCCCAGGAACGCCTCCACGGACCGGGCTTCGACGCTCGCCCGCTCCCCCATCCCGGTCCGTGCCAGGTTCTCGCGGATCACCGCCACCGCCGGGCGGGCGCGCTCGACGAACGTCGCGTGGGCTGCGCCACGGGAGAGCGCCTCGATCCCGATCGCCCCGCTGCCGGCGTACAGGTCGAGGAACCGGGCATCCGCCACCCGCTCCCCGAGCGCTCCGAACAGCGACTCCTTGACCTTGTCGCTGATCGGCCGGGTCTGCGGGTCGCGCGGGGCTGCCAGGCGCAGCCCGCGGGCCGTCCCGGCAATGACCCGCATCAGGCCCGGCGCCTAGGCCGCATCGGCATCGGCGTCCGGAACCGCGAACGCCTGCTGCTCGCGGGCGAGCTCGGTTCTGGTGGCGAGGGTCGGGTCCTCGCTCACCAGGATCCGGGCCAGGGTCCGGGCCTGGCCGGCCAGCTCGAGGTGCCGGGGATCGAACAGGGACGCCACCCGCAGCGGCGGCAGGCCCGACTGGCGGGTGCCGAGCACGTTCCCTGAGCCGCGCAGCTCGAGATCAGCCTCGGCGATCTCGAACCCGTCATCGGAACCGCGGACGACCTCCAGCCGGCGCCGCGCCAGCTCGTCGGTCGCGTCCGACAGGAGGATGCAGTACGACTTGTCGGGACCGCGCCCCACCCGGCCGCGGAGCTGGTGAAGCTGGGCGAGCCCGAACCGCTCGGCGTCCTCGATGACGATGACCGTCGCCCGCGGCACGTCGATGCCCACCTCGATGACGGTCGTCGCGACCAGGACGTTGGTCTCCCCGGCCACGAACCGGGCCATGGCCTGCTCGCGCTCCTTCGAGGGCTGCTGCCCGTGGACCAGGCCGATGCGGAGCTTGGGCAGCGCGGCCGCCAGGCGCTCGGCCTCCGCCCGGGCTGACGCCGCCGCCAGCGCCTCGCTCTCGACTACCAGCGGCGCCACGACGAAGGCCTGGTGCCCGGCCAGCGCCTGCTCGGCGATGAAGGCCTCGATCTTGGGCAGGGCGGATCGGTCCCGGATCTCGGTCCGGATCGGCAGGCGGCCCGGCGGCGGGTGACGGAGTGTGCTGATCGCCAGGTCGCCGTACACGGTCAGCGCCAGCGTCCGCGGGATGGGCGTGGCGGTCAGGGCCAGCATGTGGGGTTCCAGCTCCCCAGCCTTGGCCTGCAACGCCCCACGCTGGGCGACGCCGAACCGATGCTGCTCGTCGACGACCGCCAGGCCGAGCCGGTCGAAGGCGACCGCGGCGCTGATGACCGCGTGGGTCCCGACCACGACGTCGATCTCGCCGTCGGCCAGCCGGCGCTGGATCCGCCGCTTGGCGTCCGCCGGGAGCGAGCCGGCCAGGTACTCGACCGAGACGTCCAGCGCCTCGAGCAGCGGCGCCAGGCCGTCGTGGTGCTGGCGCGCCAGGATCTCGGTGGGTGCCATGAGCGCGCCCTGGCGGCCGGCCCGCACCGCGGCGGCGAGGGCCACCGCGGCGACCGCGGTCTTGCCGCTCCCGACGTCGCCCTGGAGCAGCCGGCGCATCGGCTCCTCCGAGGCCAGGTCGGCCAGGACCTCGTCCACCGCCCGGGCCTGGTCATCGGTCAGGGTGAACGGGAGGGCCCCGACGATCTCGTCCCTGGCCTCGGGTGCCACCGTGATCAGGGGGGCCTGGCGACGGGCACGGGAGGCCGCGGCCTGGGCCAGCGTCAGCTGGAGGGTGAGCAGCTCGTCGAACGCCAGGCGGTCGAGCGCGGGGGTCAGGTCCTCGAGGTCGTCGGGGAAGTGCGCCGTCCGAAGGGCGACGGGCAGGTCGAGCAGGCCGACCCGCTCCCCCGGCCGCAGCGGGTCCTCCACGGCCGGGAGGCAGCGGTCGAGCACCCGGGCGAGGAGCTCCCGCACTCGTCGGAGGGTGACGCCCGAGACGAGGCGGTACACGGGGACGACCCGGGCGGTGTGGACCGACTCGCGGGTGGCCGGCGAGAACTCGGGATTGGCGAACTGCATCCACAGTCCCTTGGCGGTCACCTTTCCGCTGACGACGATCTCGTCGCCGGGTCGCAGGCGTTTCTCGATGAAGCGGCGGCCGAACCAGATCGCCTCCGCGCTGCCCGAGGCGTCCGACAGCTGGGCGGTGGTCCGGGGCGGCCGGCGCCCGAACCCGGGCTCGGCCTTGACGTCCTCGACCCGGACCCGGGCAGACTGCTTCTCGCCGGGCACGAGGTCCGCCAGGCGCCGGAGGTTGCTGAAGTCGTCGTAGCGGAACGGGAGGTAGTAAAGCGCCTCGCGGGGCGTCCGGATCCCGAGCCGGCCGAGCGTGGCGAGGCCGGGACCGAGCTCGGGAAGGGCCTCGCGGAGGGGCAGGTCCAGGCGGTCCGGGGTCACCGCCCGAGGGGCGGCGCGGACCCGACCTGATTGCATGGCTCGATCGTAGCGTGCTAGCATCCCGATCGGTCCGGCTGCCCGTGACGGGCGCCGGCTTCTTCGTGAATGGAGTCCTGAATGGCCCGCGTCTGTGAGATCTGCGGCAAGCGCCCCATCACCGGATGGAACCCGCAGTCGGTCGGCATGAACCGCAAGCGAGCCGGTCGTCGCTGGGTGCCGAACCTCCAGAGCATGACCGTCGACCGAAACGGTCGTTCGGTCACGGTTCGGGCCTGCTCCCGCTGCCGGCGGACCGCGACCAAGGCCTAGCCCCGCGAGGGCCTGCATGGCAGGCAGCACCTAGTCCCGATGATGGACCGGAAGCGCGATGACTGACTGGCATCAGCTCGCGGTGGCGGATGCACTCCGGCAGCTCGGAACTGACCCCGATGCGGGATTGTCCTCGGCCCAGGCTGCGCAGCGCCTCACGGAGCATGGGCCGAACGAGCTGCAGGCGGACGACACGGTGTCGCCGTGGGCGATCTTCGCAGCCCAGTTCAAGAACGTCCTGATCATCATCCTGCTCATCGCCGTCGGGCTCTCGGCCGTGCTCGGACACGCTCTCGAGGCCGTGGTGATCGGGATCATCGTGGTCTTTGCCGTGCTCCTCGGCTTCATCCAGGAGTTCCGCGCCGAGCGGGCCATTCAGGCGCTGCGCCACATGGCCGCGCCGACGGCGAGCGTGCTCCGTGACGGCGTCGAGGTCGAGCTTCCGGCCCGCGACATCGTGCCCGGGGACGTCGTCCGACTCTCCGCCGGTGACCGGGTGCCGGCCGACGCCCGCCTCGTCGAGGCGATCAACCTCCAGGTCGACGAGGCGCCGCTCACCGGCGAGTCGATCCCGGTCGAGAAACACACCGACGCGCTCACCGACGCCAGGCTGCCGGTCGGAGACCGCCGAAACATGGTCTACGGCGGGACGGCCGGAACGTATGGACGGGGCCGGGGGGTGGTAGTCGCAACCGGCATGTCGACTGAGTTCGGCCAGATCGCCAGGATGCTGCAGACGGTCGAGACCGGGAGGACTCCCCTGCAGGTGAACCTGGACCGTGTCGGCCGGGCGCTGGCGATCGGCGCGCTCGCGATCGTGGGGATGATCATCCTTCTGGGCCTGCTGCGAGGCCAGCCGCTGCTGGACATGCTGATCTTCGGCATCGCCCTCGCGGTGGCGGTCGTGCCCGAGGCGCTGCCGGCGGTGGTGACGATCTCGCTCGCCATCGGCGTCCAGCGGATGGTCCGGCGCCATGCGCTCATCCGGAAGCTCACGGCCGTCGAAGCCCTCGGCAGCGTGTCGATCATCTGCTCCGACAAGACCGGAACCCTGACCAAGGACGAAATGACCGCACGCCGCGTGCTCGTCGCGGGCGACGTCCTCGACGTCTCGGGCGCCGGATACGAGCCGCACGGCGATTTCCTCCGCGCCGGTTCCCGGGTGGAGCCCTCACGCCAGCTCATCGACCTGCTGCGGGCGGGGGCTCTGGCGTCCGACGCGCGGATCACCGAGGTCGACGGACGCTGGGAGGTGAAGGGTGATCCGACCGAGGGCGCTCTCGTCGTGGCTGCCGCCAAGGCCGGACTCGACAAGTCGGCGCTCGATTCGCAGTTTCCGCGCGTCCAGGAGATCCCCTTCACCGCCGAGACCAAGCGAATGACAACGCTGCACGCCATCGGAGATGGGACCGTTGCCTACTCGAAGGGCGCGCCGGAGATCGTCCTTGATTCCTGCTCCACGATGCTGGGGGAAAGCGGCGAGGAACCGCTGGACGAGGCCGGCCGCGCGACGCTGCGGCAGGCTGCGCAGGCGATGGCGAGTGACGCGTTACGCGTCCTGGCCGTGGCCCGGAAGCCCGGCGCGGACCTCGAATCGGCCGACTCCGACATGACGTTCCTCGGCCTCATCGGCATGATCGACCCGCCGCGACCGGAAGCGGCCGACGCGGTCCAGACCTGTCGCGAGGCGGGAATCAAGCCGGTGATGATCACCGGAGACCATCCGCTCACTGCCCGAGCGGTGGCGAGCGAGCTCGGAATCCTGACGAACGGTCGGGTCATCAGTGGCCAGGAGCTCGACGAGATGGCGCCCGCCGACCTCGCGCGGGACCTGGACGACATCGAGGTCTTCGCGCGCGTCTCGCCGGCCAACAAGCTCCAGGTCGTGACCGGGCTCCAGGAGGCCGGTCACCTGGTCGCGATGACCGGCGATGGTGTCAACGATGCCCCCGCCCTGAAGAAGGCCGACATCGGCGTGGCGATGGGGATCACCGGAACCGACGTGAGCAAGGAAGCGGCGGCCATGACCCTGACCGACGACAACTTCGCCTCGATCGTGGCGGCGGTCGAGGAAGGGCGCGGGGTCTTCGGCAACATCAAGAAGTACCTGATGTACCTGTTGTCCTCGAACGTCGGGGAGATGCTGCTGATGGTCGGTGCCACCCTGGCGGGCCTGCCGCTCCCCCTCACTGCGGTTCAGATTCTGTACGTCAACCTGGTGACCGATGGTCTGCCTGCCCTGGCGCTGGCCGTCGACCCACCCGAATCGGACCTGATGCGCCGGCCTCCGCGCAACCCGAGGAGGGGCATCTTCACGCGTCCGGTGGTCGCTCTCATCACAGCGGGTGGGCTCTGGTCGACGGTGGTCAACCTGAGCCTGTTCGTGTGGGCGCTCGGCTCGGGCCGCACGCTCGCCCAGGCGATGACCCTGACCTTCCTCTCGCTGGTGTTGATCCAGTTCTTCAAGGCCTACAACTTCCGCTCGGAGCGGCACTCCGTGGCGAGACGGCCGTTCGCCAACCGCTGGCTGAACCTCTCCATCGGGTTCGAGGTCCTGCTGCTCCCGCTGATCATGTATGTCCCCTTCCTCAGCGACGCATTCGGCATCGCGCCGCTCGGCCCGTCGGACTGGGTGCTCACACTGGTGCTCGCCGCCACGGTGGTGCCCATCCTCGAGCTGGTGAAGTGGATGGTGCGCCGGGAGTGGTTCGGCCCTCTGGATTGATCCGCCGCCGCCTGGGCTACTCCTCCGGATGGGGGTTGATGCGCACCGGTCGCCCACGGCGCATCCGCAGGTTGAGCGCCTCGACGAACACGCTGAAACCCATCGCGAAGTAGATGAACGCCTTTTCGATGTGGACACCGAACCCCTCGGCCACGAGCGAGAAGCCGATGAGGAGCAGGAAGCTCAGGGCGAGGATCTTGATGCTCGGGTGCCGCTCGACGAACTGCGACAGCGGCGCGGAGGCCACCAGCATCACGATGATGGCGATCACGATCGCGCCGATCATGACAACCAGTTGATTCGAGAGTCCCACGGCGGTGATGATCGAGTCCAGCGAGAAGACCGCGTCGATCAGGACGATCTGCACGATCACCGACCGAAACGAGGCAACCTTCGGGACGTGCCCCGGGGCGTGTTCTGCTCCGCCTTCGAGCGCCTCGTGGATCTCGGTGGTGCCCTTGGCGAGCAGGAACAGCCCACCCCCGATCAGGATCAGGTCGCGCCCGGAGAAGTCGAACGGGCCGATGGTGAACAGCGGGGCGGTCAACCCGATCACCCAGGACAGGGTGAGCAGCAGGACGATTCGCATGATGAGCGCGAGCCCGAGCCCAATCGCGCGAGCGCGCCCCTGCTGGTCCCGTGGCAGACGGCTCGTGAGCACCGAGATGAAGACCAGGTTGTCGATGCCCAGGACGATCTCGAGCGCCGTGAGCGTGATGAACGCGATCCAGAGGTCGGGATTGAGCAGCACGTCCATGGCGAGCATTCTCCCCCATGCGGAGTCGGTGTACGGGACCTACCAAATGCTGCCCGTCTACCTCGCCGGGTCGCGCTCCGAGTCGATCACGAGGGTGAACGGGCCGTCGTTCACCAGCTCGACCTCCATCATCGCCCCGAACCGCCCGGTCTCGACGCGCGCGCCCGCCTCGCGGAGGCGGGCCACGAACCGATCGACGAGCGGCTCGGCCACGTCCGGCAGCGCGGCGTCGGTGAACCCCGGACGTCGGCCGCGCCGGGTGTCGGCGAGCAGCGTGAACTGGCTGACCACGAGGAGCGAGCCGCCGACGTCGGCCAGCGCCAGGTTGGTCCGGCCCTCCGGGTCCTCGAAGTAGCGCAGCCCGAGGAGCTTGTCCGCCATCCGATCGATCACCGCCGCGTCGTCCCCGACGCCTACGCCGGCCAGGACGACGGCGCCGTGACCGATCTCGCCGAGGACCACGTCATCCGCGCGGACGGCCGCGCGGGTCACGCGCTGGACGACGAGGCGCATCGGCCTAGGGGGAGCCGGACGGACCTGCCGATGTCGCCGGCTCGCGGGGCGCATCGGCGCTGGTGACCGGCGCGTAGTTCTCACCGTCGACTGGGGCCCCGAGCGCCGCCTCGGTGAAGAAGGCGCTCGCGTTCCAGATCATCCAGCCCGCCCCGTTGTTGTCGGCGACCGCCTGCATCTCGGCCCGGACATCGGGCGCGGTGTAGGCCCGGAAGCCGCCATACCCAAAGTCCTGGATCCACGGCCGGATGCGGAGCGGCAGCCCGGCCGCCTGCGCGTTCATGATCTCGAGCGTCCCGTCGATCATCTCGTAGGGATGCTCGTTGGGCACGGCGATGTCGAAGACGCCCGGGTAGTAGTGGCTCGGGTAGACCATCGGGCTGAAGTAGTCGACGAACGGCATGATCACCTCCGGCCGCTGGCCGATGCCCTGGTCGTCAGAGGCGATGAACGAGATCGGGAACACGTCGGCGGCGAGGAAGGCCGGTGTCCATTCGAGCTCGGAGCTGATGACCCGCATGACCCGCTGGATGGTCGGCAGCCGGAACGACTGGGTGTGGGGCAGGTTCGTCTCGGCCAGCTCGTACGGGCCGTCGCTGTAGAACCGGATGTAGTCGAGCTGGACCTCGTCGAAGCCCTTGGCCGCCAGGTCGCCGGCGATGGCGGCCACGTACTCGGCCACGCCCGGGTTTCCCGGGTCGAGCCACACGCCGCCGCCCCAGTCGGTCCACGGCTCGCCGCTCTGGGTGTTCCGGACCGCGAGGTCCGGCTGCGAGCGGCCGAGGGTGTTGTCCTTCATGACCACCATCCGGGCGATCGTGTAGATCCCCCGCTCGTGGAGCGCGGGCAGGAGCTCCTCGAGGGTGAAGACCGGGTTGGCCATCAGCGATCCGGCGGCCATCGCCTCGGGCAGGTCGGTCGAGTAGTACAGCCAGCCGCCGGTCTCCTTGACGTCGATGACCATCGCGTTGGCCTCGGTCCGGTCGATCAGGGCCAGCAGCGCGTCCAGGCGGCCCGCTCCCTCGAAGACGGCCGCCGGCGCGTACAGGGCGCGGGCGACGAACGTGGGGAGGGTCACGTCCTTGGTCATCTGGTCGTCGACCGGGATGCGGCCGAGCCGGTAGCCGGGGGCCTTGTAGATCAGCGTCCCCTCCTCCGGCACGCCGGGCAGGGCGTAGGTCCCATCGGCCGCGGTCCGCACGCCGCTCGGCTGGCCCTCGACGAAGACCCGGACGCCGGCCAGCGGCTGGCCCGCCTCGTCGCGAACGGTGCCTCGGACCGTGTTGTTGCGGAGCTCGAGGGCCAGCTCGTTGCCGGACGGCACCTCGCCGGCGGCCGGGTCGAACCCGTCGGCGGCGGCCTCGACCGCGTCGCCGGTCAGCGCGGTCACGACCGCCGTGCCGGTCTCGTCGGTGACGACGGCCTCCGCGCCCCCGCTCAGGCGCGCCCCGGCGACTGGCTCCCCGCTGGCCGAGTCGGTCACCGTGACGGTCACCGGGCGTGGAGTCGGTTCGGGCAGGATCGGCAGCGACCCGGAGCACGCCGCGACCACCAGGAGGGCGACCACCGCCAGCGCCGCGGCGATAGCCCGTCTCATCGGCGGCCCCCCGCCGCGGCCCGGAAGCCGGCCACCGCCGGGCCCAGGTCACCGTTGTGCTCGTACAGGGCCGAGCCGATCACGAGGATCTCCCCGCCCGCGCCGTAGGCCGCGGCAATCGTCTCTTCGTTGACGCCGCCGTCCACCGCGACCGGCACGTCCAGCCCGCGGTCGGCGATCTCTCCGGCCAGCGCGGTCAGCTTGGGGAGGACATCGGCCAGGAAGGCCTGGCCTCCGAACCCGGGGTGGACGGTCATCACCAGCAGCAGGTCCACCACCTCGAGGTAGGGGTGGACCGCGTCGGCGGGCGTCTCCGGGTTCAGGGCGATCCCCGACTGGCGGCCTGCGCTTCGGATGGCCTCGATGACCGCGGTCGGGTCCTCGGCGGCCTCGACGTGGAAGACGATGGCGTCGCTCCCCGCCCGGGCGAAGTCGGCCACGTAGCGGAGCGGGTCGTCGATCATCAGGTGGGCGTGGAACGGCAGGGTCGAGTGGGGCCGGACGGCGGCCACGACCGGCGCCCCGAATGAGATGTTCCCGACGAAGTGGCCGTCCATGACGTCGAGGTGGATCGAGTCCACGCCCCCGGCGGTCGCCCGGGAGACCTCCTCGCCGAGCCGGCTGAAGTCCGCGTTCAGGATGCTGGCGGACAAGTGCGGCGGCCGGCGATCCATCGGCCGATCAGGCCTCCACCATGACCAGCTCGGGCGACGCGACCCGCGACCCGAGGGCGCGGCGGGACAGCTGGGCGTGGAGCTGGCCGCATGCCGCCTCGATCGACCGCCCCCGCGTGTCGCGGACCGTGGTCGCCACCCCGGCTCCGCGCAGGATGGCGGCGAATCGGTCGATCCCCGGGCGAGGCGTGCCGCTCCACGGGGCAGCGGGTGTCGGGTTGAGCGGGATGAGGTTGACGTGGCACAGCCAGCCGCGGGCGAGGTCCGCCAGGCGCTGCGCCTCCAGCGGCGCGTCGTTGATGCCGTCGATCATGACGTACTCGAGGCTCACCCGGCGCCGCGTTCGGTCGGCGAAGCGGCGGCCAGCGCCCAGGACGGCCGAAATCGGCCACTTCCGGTTGATCGGGACCAGCTCGTCCCGGAGCTCGTCGTGCGCGGCGTGGAGGCTGATGGCCAGGTTCACCTGGGGCAGCTCATCGGCCATCCGGTCCATGGCCGGGACGACGCCCGAGGTGCTGACCGTCAGGTGCCGGGCGCCGATGCCCACCCGCTGCGGGTCGTTCAGGATCCGGACCGCCTGGAACACCGGGTCGGCGTTGTGGAGCGGCTCCCCCATTCCCATGAACACGACGTTCAGGTGGTGCTCCGGGTCCAGGAGGCCGGCCCGCGAGCGGCGCCACCAGAGCACCTGGTCGACGATCTCGGCCGCCGAGAGGTGCCGGCCGAACCCGCCCTGGCCCGTGGCGCAGAACGGGCAGCCGACCGCGCAGCCGGCCTGGCTCGAGATGCAGATGGTCGTCCGCGGGGCCGAGGCGCCGCGTCCGGGGTACTGCATGAAGACCGACTCGATCCGCTGCCCGTCGGCCAGCTCGTGGACGGCCTTCTCGGTCTGCCCGCCGTCGGTCGCGACGACGTGGCTCGCGTCAATCGTCGAGAAGCGGAAGGCCTCGCCGAGCTCGGCACGGAGCCGGAGGGGCAGATCGGTCAGCTCGACGAAGCCGTTCGCCCGGCCGGCGGCGACCCCGGCGAGGACCTGTCGGGCGCGGTAGGCAGGCTCGCCGCGGTCGGCGAACCAGGCGACCAGCTCATCCGTCGCGGCCTCGCTGATGGCCGGCAGGGGCCCAGCGGGGCTGGGTTCAGTCACGGCGACCCATGACGAGGCTGAACCAGTACAGGAACTGGAGCATGGCGGCCAGGGCGGCCGCGACGTAGGTCCAGGCGGCGGCCTTCAGGACGGCGCGGGCGCCATCCTGCCGCTCCCCGACCATCCCGAGCCCCTCGACGAAGGCCAGGGCCTTGCCGCTGGCGCCGATCTCGACCGGAAGCGTCACCAGGGTGAAGGCGAACGCGATCGCGAAGCCGATGAGGCCCAGCACGGCGAGGCCGGTGAGGTTCAGGAGGATCCCGCCGATGATTAGCCACGGCGCGAGCGACGAGCCGAAGTTGGTGACCGGCACGATCACCGAGCGGGCGCGGAGCCACGGGTCGCGCTGCCGGTCCTGGAGCGCGTGGCCGACCTCGTGGGCGATCACCGCGGCGGCGGCAACGGAGAGCCGCGGCCCGCCCGCCGTGCCGATGGCGGCCACGGTCTGGCTGACCCGCAGCGTCTTGTGACGCGGGTCGTAGTGGTCGGTCAGCTGCCCCTGGGTGGGCTCGATCTGGACGCTGGTGAGCTCCTGGCGGTCGAGCAGCCGCCGGGCGAAGTCATACGGGCTCAGGTCGATGCCTGAGTCCACGGTGGACCATTTGGCATAGGTGGATCGCACCCGCCAGGCCGCCCAGCCGCTGACGGCGAGCATGGCGACGATGAGCAGGATGTAGAGGGGATCGAACAGCATCGTGAGGTGCCACCTCCAGGCACCGTGGGCGAGTATAGCGAAGGGTCGCCGAGGACCCGAAATCGGCCCCGGTCAGGCCGGCGGCGTGTCGTCCCCGAGCAGGATGTGGTCCCGAGTGAGCCCGTTGCGCCACGCGTCGGCCGGCATCGGCGGGCGTCCCTCGGGCTGGACGATCTCGAGCGCCAGTGCGCCCAGCCCGCAGGCCACCGTGGGCGGCGTGCCGGGCAGGAGGGAGCCGATCGGCAGGCCGGGCAATCCGGCAACCGGCTGCGCGCGTCGGATGTGGAGGCGGCGGCCGTCGAGCATGGTCCACGCGCCGGGCCACGGCTGGAGGGCTCGAACCCGACGGTCGATCGCCGGCGCCTCGTTTCGCCAGTCGATCCACCCGTCGGCCCGGGTGAACGAGGGCTGGTACGTGGCCATCGCCTCGTCCTGGGGCACCGGGTCGAGCGCGCCGTCTGCCCACCTCTCGAGGACGCCCGGGACCTGCTCGGCGGCCAGCTCCCCGAGCCGCGCCTCGAGGCCGGGCGCGTCCTCGCGCCCGTCGAGCGAGATCGCCCACTGCCCAACCAGCGGTCCGGCGTCCAGGCGCTCGACCATGACCAGCAGGCTGACCCCGGCCTGCGGGTCACCCGCCAGGATGGTGGCCGCCACCGGCGCCGCGCCCCGATGGCGCGGGAGGAGCGACGGGTGGACGTTCAGCGGGGGGCGGGGCGCCAGCTCGAGCCAGTCCCGGGGGACCAGCTCTCCGTAGGCGGCCAGCAGGAGGCCATCGGGCCGGAACGCGGCGATCGCCGCGCGGGCCTCGTCCGAGCGCAGGCCGGGCGGGGTGATGAGCTCAAGGCCGGCGTCACGGGCGGCCTCGGCGATCGGCGCGGCGCGGGTCCGGAGTCCGCGGCCGGCCGGACGGTCGGGGCGGCTGATGACGAGCAGGTCATCGGCGAGAGCGGGCAGCCGGCCGAGGAGCGGGACACCGAACATCCCGCTGCCGAGGAAGGCGACCCGGCCGAGCACTAGATTCCGGCCGTCGCCTCTTCCCGCACGTCCTCCGACGCCTCCGAGACGCGAACCAGCTCCTCGAGCGACTCGAGGTAGTCGATGTACAGGACCCCGTTCAGGTGGTCGATCTCGTGCTGGAGCGCCCGCGCGAACAGCTCGTCGCCCTTCACCCGGAACTCGCGGCCGTTCCGGTCGCGGGCCTGGACGGTGACCTTCTCCGACCGCTCGACCTCGGCCACGAAGCCCGGGATCGACAGGCAGCCCTCCCAGTCGACGACCTTGCCGGAGCGGCGGACGACTTTCGGGTTCACGAGCTCGGTGATCTTGCCCTCGATCTCGATGACCGCGACCTGGAGTGGCACCCCGACCTGGTTGGCCGCCAGGCCGATGCCCGGCGCGTCCCGCATCGTCTCGAGCAGGTCGTCCAGCAGCCGATGGAGCGACGCGTCGAAGTCGGTGACCTTCTTCGTCTTCTCCCGGAGGATCGGCTCGTCGGCGGTCAGGATCCGGCGGATGACCATGGCCGGCATTCTAGAGGAGGGTCGCCGGGTCGACGTCGATGCCCACGCCGGCCGGAACGCGCTCGACGGCGGCCGCCCGGGCGGCCTCGGTCGCGGCCCGGATGACGACCTGCCAGCGCCATCGGCCGGCTCGTCGGGGCACCCAGGCCGGCACCGGCCCGAGGACCTCGACCCCGTCGCCGGCGACCGCGGCGGCGACCTCCGACGCCCGGGTTGCGCCGCGGTGCCGGTCCGGATCGGCCACCAGGAGACGGGCCAGCCAGCCGAACGGCGGGTAGCCGAAGGCCTCGCGGCGGGCGAGCTCACCGTCCGCGAAGCCGTCCACGTCCAGCCGGGCCGCCGCGACGACCGCCGGGTGGTCAGGGGCGTAGGTCTGGATGACGACGCGCCCCGGCTCCGGGCCGCGCCCCGCCCGACCGGCCACCTGGGCCAGGAGCTGGAACGTGCGCTCCGCGGCCTGGTACTCGGGCAGGTGGAGGGTGACGTCGGCGGCGACCACGCCGGCCAGGGTCACCGACGGCAGGTCGAGGCCCTTGGCGGCCAGCTGGGTCCCGACCAGGACATCGAGCCGGTCCGCGGCGAAGTCGTCGTAGATCGACTCGAACCGGCGGCGCGCGGCCACCGCGTCGGAGTCCAGCCGCCCGACTCGCAGCCGCGGGAAGCGGGACCGGACCTCGGCCTCGACCCGCTGCGTCCCGGCGCCGAAGTAGCGGATCCGCGGGCTGCCGCAGCGCGGGCAGTGGCTCGGAATCGGCTCGGCGTGGCCGTCGTGGTGGCAGCGGAGCTCGGCGGTCGCCAGGTGGTGGACGAGCGGCAGCTCGCACTCCGGGCAGCGGATCGGCTCGCCGCAGTCACGGCACAGGACGAAGGTCGCGGCCCCGCGGCGATTGATCAGGAGGATGGCCTGCTGCCCGGCGGGCAGGGCCTCGAGCAGGTCGACCAGGATCCGCGACAGGACCGACCGGTTCCCCTCGGCCAGCTCGGCCCGCATGTCGACGACGGTGACCGATGGCCGTTCCCCCACCCGCCGCTCGACCAGCCGCGCCCGCTGGGCCTCGCCGGTGCGGACCCGGTGGAGCGCCACCACGTCCGGAGTGGCGCTGGCCTGGACGATGCGGGCCCCGGTCAGCGCCGCGCGGCGGGCCGCCACCCAGCGGGTGTCGTAGCGCGGCGTCCGGTCCGACTTGTAACCCGCGTCGTGGGCCTCGTCGAGGACGATGAGCCCGAGGCCAGCCACCGGCGCGAAGACCGCGGTCCGGGTCCCGATCACGACCCGGGCGTCGCCCGCCGCGATCCGCTGCCACTCGTCGTGGCGCTCCCCGGCCGACAGGCCCGAGTGGAGGACCGAGAGCCGATCCCCGACCTCGGCGCGAACCCGGTCGGCCAGCTGCGGGACCAGGGTCAGCTCGGGCACGAGGACGATGGCCCCGGCCCCCGCGCCCAGCGCGTCCGCGACGGCGGCGAGGATGACGTCTGTTTTGCCCGAAGCGGCCACGCCCTCGAGCAGCAGCTCACCGCCGGGGGGCAGGCCGGCGATCGCCTGGATGGCGGCCGCCTGCTCCGGGGCCAGGGTCTCGGCGCTCGTCCGGCCGGGCGCCCGATGGGCCAGCGGGTCGCGGCGAACCGGCTCGAGGCCGAGCTCGACCCAGCCGCTGGCCTCCAGGCTCCGAGCACTGGCCAGGAGCGAGGCCGGCTCACGGCCGGTCCGCTCCCCGAGCGCGGCGAAGGTCAGCGGCTCGCCGTCGAGGGCGTCGAGGATCGCGAGCTGGACCGCTCCCCGGACCGGCGCACCCGAGCCGGGCAGCCGCCGGATGACCCGCTCATGGCGCGGACCGACCGATGGCGGCCGGAGCCGCCAGGCGGCCCGGACCGTCCCCGCCCGGCGCATCGACTCGAGCCAGCGGGGCGAGAGCTGCGGCACGTGCCGCCGGAGCTCGGTCTCGGTCAGGATCGTGCCGGCCGCGACCTCGTCGATCGGCTCGAGGAGCTCCCACCGCCGTTCCAACCGCGACTCGAGGCCGGGCGGGAGCATGGCGGCCAGGGTCGTCCCGATCGGGGCCCGGTATCGGATCGCGATCGCCTCGGCCAGCGCCAGGAGGTCGGGGGTGAGCAGCGGCCGGGAAACGACCGCCTCGATGGGAAGGGCGTCGACCAGCGGCTCGGCCTCCGGATCGACCAGGTAGCCCAGGGCCAGCCGCCCGCCGTACGGGACGAGGACCAGCGAGCCGGCCTCGGCCGCCGACCCGGGCGGCCAGCGGTAGGTGAACGTCCGCTCCGGGCGGTCCACTTGGGCGTCCACCGCCACCCGGACGTGGGTCGGACCGGCGGAGGCCATCAGCGGGCGGTCACAGGCTGACGCGGCGCGGCGGGTCGCGCCGTGCCTCGGCCTGGATCACCTCCCAGATCTGCTCGGCGGCCTCGCCGGCGTGGCCGGTCTCGTTGATCACGGTGTGGTCGTAGTCGGCGGCCGCGGCGATCTCGCCGGCGGCGTTCGATCGGCGGAGCGCCTGGTTGGCCGCGTCCTCCGAGCCGCGCTCGGTCAGGCGCGCGTCGAGCGCCTCGAGGGACGGCGGCATGACGAAGATCAGGAGCGCATCGGGGACGGCCGCCCGGACGGCGCGCGCCCCCTGCGGGTCGATGGTCAGGACCGCGTCCCGGCCGGCGCGGAGGATGCCCCGGATCTGGTCGAGCGGCGTCCCGTACCAGTGCCCGTGGACCTCGGCCGACTCGAGGAGCCCGCCCTCGGCCCGGAGCCGGTCGAAGCTGTCGGGGTCCGTGAAGTGGTAGTGGACCCCGTCCTGCTCTCCGGGGCGACGCTCGCGGGTGGTGGCCGTCACGATCGGGACGACCTGGGGGTGCCGGCGGGCCAGCTCGGCGACGATCGTGCTCTTGCCCACGCCCGACGGGCCGCTGATGACGATCAGCATCGGGTTCGGGAAGGTCATCGGCTTGCTCATGCGTCGGCCCCATCATCGGCGGTCGCGGCGGTCACGCTGGACCCACTTTCGCTCGGCAGGCCCTCGGCCGAGATCCCGCCCACCTCGAGGCTGGCCGCCAGGTCGTCGGGAAGGGCGCTCCAGGCCTCGACGCGGCTCCCGTCGGGCCGGTCGAAGGCAAGCCCGGTGGCGTGGAGGAACTGGCGCCGCAGGCCGCCCGGCCCGACGCCACCCCCGTAGCGCAGGTCACCGGCGATCGGCAGCCCGAGAAACGACAGGTGGGCCCGCAGCTGGTGGGTCCGACCGGTGTGCGGCTGGAGCCGCAATAGGGTGTACCCGCCCCCCGAGCCGACGGCCTCGTAGTCGGTCACCGCGGGCCGGCCGGCGGCGACCACCGCCATCCGCTGCCGGTCACGCGGGTCGCGGCCGACCGGTGCCTCGATCCGCCCGCGCGCGGCCGGCGCCGCTCCCCGGACGAGGGCGAGGTACGTCTTGTCCACCGATCGGTCCCCGAACTGGCGCATCAGGGACGCCTGCGCGGCATCCGTCTTGGCCACGACCAGCAGGCCCGAGGTGTCGCGGTCGAGCCGATGGACGATCCCCGGCCGACCCACTCCGGCCACCGACCCGAGCGACTCATCGCGAGCCTCCGCCCGGCCGAGCAGGGCGTGGACCAGCGTCCCGGTCGGGTGCCCGGCGGAGGGATGGACCACCATCCCCGCCGGCTTGTCGACGACCAGCAGGTCGCCGTCCTCGTAGACCACGTCGATCGGGATGGACTCCGGGATGAGCGTCGGGTCCGGCGGGGCCGACAGGACGACGCGCAGCCGCTCCCCGCCGGCCAGGCGGTCGCTCGCCCGGCGGGCCCGGCCATCGACCAGGGCCCGTCCATCACCGAGCAGCCGCTGCGCGTGCGCTCGCGAGATGCCAGCCACCGCGGCCACGGCCACGTCGACTCGTCCAGCGGGGGCGGTGCCTTCCAGGATCCGCTCCCCGCTCACGATCACGCGGTGTGCGCGGCCGTGCGCCGGTCGAGGACGGACAGGTAGACGAGCAGGGCAACGATCCCGCAGAACATCGAGGCGTCTGCGACGTTGAACGTTGGCCAGCGGAGTGCGCCGATCCCGACCGACACCCAGTCCACGACCTTCCCGTTCAGGAGCCGATCGACGAGGTTGCCCATCGTCCCGCCGAGGACCATCCCGAGAAGAAGGGCGGGCAGGGCGCCCTGGAGGCGTCCGGTGAGGTGGACCCAGATGACCACGATCACGGTCGCGATCCCGACCAGCGCGAAGATCGTCGCCCCGCCGGGGAGCAGGCCGAAGGCCGCGCCATCGTTCTCGGTGTGCCAGATCTGGACGAGATCGCCAATGACCGGGATCTGCTCACCAATCTCCACGTTGGCGACGACCCACGCCTTGGTGATCCGATCGGCGAGGAAGACCGCCGCCGCGGTCGCCAGCAGGAGCCCGGTCTCCGGCCAGGCGTTGCGGAGGGTCAGCCGGCTCATGCCCGCCGAGCGTACGCCATCACCCGGACCGCCGCAGCGTCAAGCGCAGAGGCATCCCGTCGAGGTCGGTCTCCTCGCTCGCGGTCGCGTCGGCCAGCTCGGCATCCGGGCCGACCTCGATCGATTCGGCGAGCGTCTCCTCCGCCAGCCAGGACCGATGCGGCGCCAGACGAGCCGCCGCCTCGGCGGGCGCGGCCACCGCCACGACGATCCGGTCGCTGATCTCGAGGCCGGCGGACTTCCGCAGGTTCTGGAGCCGGTGGGCAACCTCGCGGGCGAGGCCCTCCGCCGCGAGCTCGTCGTCGATCGTCGTGTCGAGCGCCACCAGGACGTCGCCCTCGTCGGCGATCTCGTGGCCGGGGCGGGCCCGGGCGGTCAGCGAGAACTCGTCGGCGGCCAGCGCGACTCCGCCGGCGACGGCGCCGCCGTCATCGGTCAGCGACCAGTCGCCGGACCGGACCCCGGCCATGATTCGCCCGACGTCGGCCCCGTGGCGCGGCCCGATGACCGGCAGGAGCGGGTACAGGGTCCGCTCGACGAGCTCGGAGTCGTCGGCGATCGGCTCGACAGCCTTCACGTTCAGCTCCTCGCGGACGTGGGCCTCGAGCTCGGCGGCGACCTGCCGGTCCGCGGCAAGCCCGGTCGATCCGGCCGGCAGCCGGACCCGGATCCGGCGGAGCGGCTGCCGGGTCCGGAGCTCGCTCCCCGCCCGCGCGGTCCGGCCCAGCCCCACGACCCGGCGGGCGAGATCCACGGCCCGGTCGGTCTCGGGGTCGGCCCTCCCGGCGGAGACCGGGAACTCGGCCAGGTGGACGCTGTCCGGGGCGCTCGGGTCGACGGCCACGACCAGGTTCTGCCACAGGGCGTCGGCGAGGTGCGGCGCGATCGGGGCCATGACGCGGGCGACCGTGGTCAGGACCTCATGGAGGGTGACGTAGGCTGCCCGCTTGTCGGCGTCGAGCTCGCCCTTCCAGAACCGCCGCCGGCTGCGCCGCACGTACCAGTTCGACAGGTCGTCGACGAAGGCCTCGATCTGGCGGCAGGCACGCGCCGAGTCGTACGCGTCCAGGGCCGCTCGGACCTCGTCGACCAGCCCGTCCAGCCGCGACAGGATCCATCGGTCCAGGAGGGTGCGGTCGCCCGCACCGCCATCGGTTCCGGGCTCCGGCGTCCAGCTGTCGAGCCGGGCGTAGGTCACCAGGAAGGCGTAGGAGTTCCAGAGCGGCAGGAAGAAGCGCCGGACGACATCGGCCCCCGGCCCATAGCCGAAGTTCACGTTGACCGCCGGGTTGGCGCCGGCGTACAGCCAGCGCATGACGTCGGCGCCGATCTCCTCGGCGGCGTCGTCGAACCAGATCGCGTTGCCCTTGCTCTTGTGCATCTCCTCGCCGTGCTCGTCGCGGACGAGGGCGTGGCCCAGCAGCGTGCGGGTCGGCG
>DATBIW010000151.1:0-4359 GCA_036556745.1 Candidatus Limnocylindria bacterium
AGCGCCCATCGACCGACCGTCACGCCCGGGACGATGACGCTGCCCGCGCCGAGCGCCGCCCCGGAGCGAATCCGGATCGGTCCGACCTGCCAGTCGGCATCGGTCTTGGCCGACCCGTCGCGGTTGATCGCGCGCGGCAGCCGGTCGTTGGTCAGGCACACGTGGGGACCGATGAACACGCCGTCCTCGATGGTCGCGCCGTGGTACAGGGATGCGTTGTTCTGGATCTTCACCAGATCCCCGACCACCACGTCGAAATCGACGTAGACGTTCTTGCCGATCACGCAGCCCGCCCCGATCCGCGCACGCTCGCGCACCTGGGCCTGGTTCCAGATGCTGGTGCCGGGGCCGATGACAGCCTCGGCCGAGACATCGGCGGTGGGGTGGACGCGCACGGGCGAGGCCTCGTTCATGCGTCCTCCGCTATGGCCGGCATTCTAGCGTGAGCGGCGACCAGCTCCCGGAGGCGCGGCAGGGCGGCCGCGACCGCTCGCCCGCGATGCGAGACAGCGTCCTTCTCCGCCTCGTCCAGCTCGGCGGTCGTCCGCCCGTCGGGCAGCTCGAAGATCGGGTCGTAGCCGAAGCCGCCGCTCCCGCGACGCGCCGGGGCGATGACGCCTTCGACGATCCCCGCGAACAGCTCGACGTCGGGGTCCGCGTCCCCTTCCGCGGGCGCTGCGACCGCGAGCCAGCAGACCATCCGGGCCCGTCGGTCATCGGTGCCGGCCAGGCGCTCGAGGACGAGGTCCGGCCCGCGTGCCCGGTCGCCGTCGTCGAACCGAGCCGAGCGAACGCCCGGGCCCCAGTCCAGCGCGGCGACCTCGATCCCGGAGTCGTCGGCGACGGTCAGGATCGACGCCGCGCGGCTGAACATGACCGCCTTGACGGCGGCATTGGCGGCGTAGCTGTCATGCGGCTCGGGGACGTCGAGCTGGATCCCGATCTCGGCCGGCCCGACCACGTCAGCGTCCAGTGGAGCCAGCAGTCGCCGGAACTCGGCCAGCTTGCCGGGATTGTTGGTGGCGACCAGGAGACGGCTCACTCGGGGGCGGGAGCGGCGATCGCCTCGCGCTGGAGCTCGTACAGCTGGCGGATGCCGGCAGCGGCCAGGCCAACCATCTCGTTCATCTGTTCGGCGCCGAACGGGGTGTGCTCGGCCGTGCCCTGGATCTCGACGAAGCGGCCGTCGTCGAGCATCACGACGTTGAAGTCGACACCGGCCGTGGAGTCCTCGCTGTAGTCGAGGTCGAGGAGCAGGCCGCCGGCGGTCATCCCCACGCTCACCGCCGCCACCTGCCCGGTCAGCAGCTGCTCCATGCCGTACTTCTTCAGGGCGCGGGCGAGGGCCACGTACGCCCCGGTGATCGACGCCGTCCGGGTGCCGCCATCGGCCTGCAGGACGTCACAGTCGAGGGTGATGCTCCGTTCGCCGAGCGCGGTCATGTCGACCACCGTCCGGAGGGAACGCCCGATGAGGCGCTGGATCTCGTGGGTTCGGCCCCCGATCCGTCCCTTGCTCGCCTCGCGCGGCGTGCGCTCGATCCCGGCCCGCGGCAGCATGCTGTACTCGGCCGTCACCCAGCCGGTGCCCTTGCCGCGCAGGAAGGGCGGGACCCGATCCTCGAGCGTCGCCGCACACAGGACCCGCGTTTCGCCGACCCGGATCAGCGCCGAGCCCTCCGCGAACTTCAGGTAGTCGGGCACGATCTTCACCGGACGCAGCTGGTTCGGCAGGCGCCCGTCGGCCCGGCGCGGCGCGGCTATCGTCGACATTGCCCGCGATTCTACCCGTGCTACCTTCGGCCTCCATGCGCCTGCTGGTCGTCACCGCTCGCTACCCGACTCCGGATCGACCCGCGGCCGGCGCCTTCGTCCGCGATCGGGTCCGCGACCCGGAGCTCCGGGTGCGGATCGTTGCGCCGCACCGCTACGACGGGTCGCGGCTCGGACGCTTCGCCCGGCTCGGATGGGAGGCGCTCTCGACACGTGGCCGCTTCGAGGGGGTCGAGGCCCATTTCGTGCTCCCGACCGGGCCGGTCGCGCTGCTTGCCGCCCGGCTCCGCGGCCTCCCACTGGTCGTCTACGCCCACGGCGGCGACGTCCGTGACGGCGCGCACCGATCCCCGCTGCACCGCTGGCTGGCGCGCCGTGTCTTGCGAGGGGCGGCGGCCGTCGTCACGAACTCGGCCGAGACGGCCGACCTGGTACTCGAGCTGGGTGGCGTGGCGGAGGTTGTCCCACCCGGCATCGACCTGGCGCGGTTCTCGCCTTCGCCGAGGCCGAGCCCGCGGCGGGTCCTGTACCTCGGGGGCAGCGTCGGCCACAAGGGCGTCGGCGTGGCGCGCGGGCTCGCCGACACGATGCTCGGGCCGGGCCTGGGGGAGGTGGACCCGGCCCACATCCCCGCCTTGATCGCCGAGCACGACGTCCTGCTCGTCCCGTCGCAGGCCGAGCCGTTCGGCGTCGTCGCCGCCGAAGCGATCGCGTCGGGGCGCTGGGTCGTCGCCAGCGCGGTGGGTGGGCTGACCGAGATCGTCACCGACGGGGTGAACGGGACGCTCGTCTCGGATGGCAACTTCGCGGCAGCCCTGGCCGCGGTTCCTGACTACGACCCGGCGGCGGTAGCGGCGACCGCCGAGCGCTTCGGACTGGCCCACCACTGGGCCGGGATGGCCGCGATCTGGGGACGGGTCCGGGCCGAGCGGTCGCCGACCGCGCCCGAGCGACCTAGTTGAGGACCACCCGGCTCGACTCGGGGACCCAGTAGCCGGCCCATACGCCGTTCGAGATCAGCACGTAGCGGACCCCGTTGATCACGGCCCGCGACGTCGCGGACGCGCTGGACGGCCGGGCCAGGGTGTAGGTCCGGGATCCGGTGGCCCCGCCGCTCGAGTTGAACGCGGTCCCGGTGTGGGAACCCGTCGCGAAGGTCACCGATCGAGGTGAGGTGAAGTCCTGGCGGTCGACAACGCCGGGGAGGTAGACGCGGGCCGACTCCTGGATCCAATAGCCGGCCCACACGCCGTTCATGACCAGGAACCAGGTCCCCGCCCGACCGGGCACCGTCCAGCGACGGGATGCCGAGGCCGAGGAGTAGGCACCCAGGGTGTACGACCGCGAGGCGGTGATCGCGCCCGACGCGTTGAACTGGTAGCCGGTGTGCGCGCCGGGGCTGAAGGTCAGGATCCCCGGTGGGCTCAGCTCCCCGGTGGCAGGAGGCGGCGGGGGCGGGGGAGGCGGCGGGGGCGGAGTGGTGGCCGGTCCGAGGACGACCCGGCTCGAGGTCGGCATCCAGTACCCGGCCCACACGCCGTTCGCGATGAGGACATGGTGCGCCCCGTTGATCGTGGCCTCGCCGGAGGCCGCGGCCCCCGAAGCGGCAGCCAGGGTGTAGGTCTTGCTCGCGGTCACCTGCCCGGCCGCGTTGTACTGGTGGCCGGTGTGCGGCCCGGCCGCGAACGATACCGGGCGCGTCGGGTTGAACGAGGTCTGGTTGCCGAACGCCGTTCCCTGCCCGAACTTCGCGGCCAGCAGGTTCCAGAGCTCCTGGCGCCCGGCATCCATGAGCAGGGTCCACATGCCTGTCCCCAGCAGGCCGCGCGAGTTGACCATGTCCCACTTGGCCGCCAGCGACACGAAGTCGTCGTAGTAGCCCTGGACCCAGGAACCCACCGCCGAGTCGTAGTAGCGGAACCAGGGCACCTGGCCGACCGAGTCCCACAGCCGGCCGTACTGCCCGGCCAGTGTCGTGTTGGCCGTGTACCAGTAGGCAACCGATGCTCCCGACGAGCCGGGCTGGGTGGGCGCGTTGAGGTCGGCTGACTGCGTCCGCCAGCTCCGCCCGTAATAGGGGACGCCCCAGATGAGCGAGCTGGCCGGGACCTGGCGCAGGTAGTCGGTGACCGACTCGTTGACGTCGAGCATGTACGGCGAGGTCATCGGCGCCACGCCGCCGGCCCGGGCCGACCCGGACCAGCTGTAGTCGTAGCCCATCACGAACAGGGCGTTCGCCGCGCCCGGCGCGATTAGGCCGGCGAGGTCATACCCGGTCGCCCACGTCGCCGCCCCGCCGGTCGTGCAAACCGAGACGTGGGACCCGACGCCGGCCGCCACCAGCGCGGCCTTGAGCTCGCGGACGAAGGACGTGTACTGGTCGCGTTGGGCGACTGCGACCGGCTCGAAGTCGAGGTTCACGCCGTCGCCATTGCGATCCCGGACCGCCGCGACGATGGCGGCGATCAGGTTGGCGCGGGCGGTGGCGCTGCCCAGGAGGGCGGCCTGCTGGGCGCCGCCGTCGTAGGCCATCATCGTGATCGTCAGGACGACCTTGACCCCCCGGGCGTGGGCGGCGTTGATCAC
>DATBIW010000152.1:0-1742 GCA_036556745.1 Candidatus Limnocylindria bacterium
TGCTCCTGCTCGGCTTCGGGCTCGTCCTCGGCGCCTCGGCGGCGTGGAACGACCCGGTCCCCGCCGGAGTCGTCCCCGAGCCGGTCAAGACGGTCGTCTGGACCGCGATCGGCTTCGTCCTCATGGTCGTGGCGGCATCGGTCGACTACCAGTGGCTGCGAACCTTCGCCGTCCCGATCTACCTGTTCACCCTCGGGCTCCTGGTCCTGAACCTTCTCGTCGGCAGCTCGGCGTCGGGCGCCCAGCTGTCGGTGACGATCGGCGGCCTCGACTTCCAGTTCTCCGAGATCTCCAAGGTCCTCGTGGTCGTCGTCCTGGCCGCGTTCCTCGCCGGACGTGGCGAGCGGGTCGGCCGGCTGTCGACGATCCTCGGAGCCGGGCTCCTGGTGGCGCTGCCGACGGCGCTCGTCCTCCGCCAGCCCGACCTCGGGACCGCGCTCGTGTTCGTCGCGATCCTGGGTGGGATGCTCTTCATCAGCGGCGCCAGCATTGGCTGGATGGCCCTCCTGCTCGGGGTGGGGGTGGCCTTCACCCCCCTGCTCCTGGGCCAGCTGGCCGACTACCAGGTCGCCCGGCTCCTGTGCTTCCTCGACCCGGCCGCCGACCCGCAGGGGGCCTGCTACCAGCTCGTCCAGTCGCTGAACGCGGTCGGATCCGGCGGCTGGTTCGGACAGGGGCTGACCGCCGGCCGGACCAACCAGCTCGGCTTCCTGCCGGTCCAGACCACGGACTTCATCTTCACCGTCGTGGCCGAGGAGCTGGGCCTCGCCGGCGGGCTCATCCTCCTTGCCCTGTTCGGCCTGCTCCTGTGGAGGATCACCCTCATCGGCTGGCAGGCGCGGGACGCCCTCGGCCGGCTGGTGGCGATGGGCCTGGCGACGGTGCTCCTGTTCCAGGTCGTCGTGAACGTCGGGATGGTCATCGGCCTGCTGCCGGTGACCGGCATCCCGCTGCCGCTCATCACCTACGGCGGTTCGTCCACCGTCTCGATCCTGTTCGGGATGGGAGTCCTCCAGTCGGTCCGGATCCACACCCGGACCGAGCGGTTCTAGGCGGTCCCCTCGACCGGCCCGACCGAGGCGGGCGGAGGCTCGGGGGGCGGCCCCGGCGGCTGGTCGGGCGGAGCCGGCGGCGGGTGCTCGGGTGGGGGCGCCGCCGACGGGCCGGCGGTGGCGTAGACCCGGGCCTCGTCGGGCGTGCCGCCCTCGAGGCGGCGGAACCCGTATCGGTAGAGGTCACGCGCGAGGGCCACCACGGGCGCGGCCAGGATGGCGCCCCAGATCCCGAACAGCGACGCGCCGACGATGATCGACAGGATCACGACCGCCGGATGGAGGTCGACCGCGTCGCCCATGACCTTCGGCACGAGGAGGTGGTTCTCGACCTGCTGGATGACGGTGTAGAGGGCGACCGCCGCCAGCGCAGCCGCCGGCGAGATCGAGGCGCCGATGAGGATGGCCGGAATGGCGGCGATGATCGGACCGATGACCGGGACGAGCTCGAGGATGCCCGCGACGAGCGCGAGCAGGACGGCGAAGTCGGCGAATTCGCGGAAGCCGATGACCGACAGCAGGAGGAGGCCGACGAGCGTCGCCGCGAAGATCACGGCGCCGAGCAGGAGCTGGCCCCGGATCCACCGGCCGATGAGGTTCGTCGTCAGGCCGAGGCCGTGGCCGGCGTCGATTCGCCAGCTCGGCGGCAGGAAGCGGAGGATGCCCTCCGGCAGCCGCTCACGGTCCTTG
>DATBIW010000153.1:0-1583 GCA_036556745.1 Candidatus Limnocylindria bacterium
CTCGGACCCCGTGATCACCGCGATGCGTGCGTCCGACGGGAGCTCCGCCATCCAATCCATGGCGTCGCGGCGGTTCGCGTCCAGGGCGTGGACCGGCGCGTCGGGCTGCAGGATGGTGGTGGCGCCGGCAACCCCCTCGACGACGAGCGCAGCGGCGAGCACGCCCGCCCCGATGAGTGGCACAAGCCGCCGGTCGGAGCCGCGGGCCCGGATCGCGGCCAGGTCCATCGCCGCCGATCCAATGAGGAGGCCGAACGGGACCATCGCGTACTGGTAGGACAACAGGACGCTGACCCCAAACCAGAGTGGCAGGAGGAGGCGCCGACGGACGAGGCTGAGGAGCGCGAAGGCCAGACCGATGATTGCCAGCGGGTCGATGAACGGCGCGCCGGTGACGCGGCCGGCGAAGACCGCCAGCACGGCGGCGAGTGGATCCGGCCCGTTGCTGGGGACGGCGACGAGGTCGCCCAGCTGCCCGCGCGAGGCGATGGCGACGAGCCAGGGCGCCGCGACCAGCAGCGCGATCCCGAGCGAGCCGGCGGCCGCGGTGGCCGCGGCCCGGGTGCGCCCCTCGAAGACCCCGATCAGGATGGCGCTGACCGCGGTGAAGATGGCCGCCCCGGGATGCGTCACGGCCGTCAACCCGGCCAGCACGCCGGTGGCGAGCACCCGGCCGCGCACGGGCTCGCGTACGAGGCCGACGACCTGCCAGAGGGTGAGGACCGCGAACAGCAGGCCAGGGGCGCGGGTGACCCCGCCGCCCTGGATCAGCCAGACGAACGAGACGGGCGTCAGGGCGTAGGCGAGCGCGGCGACCAGCCCCCCGAGCTCCGACCGCAGCAGGTCCCGCCCCAGCAGGTAGACGGCCGGCACGACGAGGATGCTGGCCGCGAGCGGCAGCCAGCGGAACACGTCGAACGGGTCGAACCCGGCGCTCTCGAGCAGGCCGGCGGCGTAGAAGGCGAGCGGCGGATAGGCGAACGGCAGGGTGTCGCCGTTCCAGGCGAGGGACTCCGGGAGCGCCCACCCCGCGTCCCGGATGGCGTGGGTCATCGCCAGGAACAGGCCACCGTCGTTCACCGGGAAGTCGGAGACCGCCAGCGGGATGGCTCGAACGACCGCCCCGAGGGCGGTGACCGCCACGAGGGCGCCGAGGACCGCTAGTCGGGAGGACACGTCGGCAGGTAGAGGACCTGCGTCTCGTCGCGGTAGGCCTCGCACCAGGTCGTGCCGTCGGGCATCGGCTGGTCGAGCAGACCGCGCGTCAGCGCGACCGATGGCGGCCAGATCATGGCCTCGACCTCGTGGTCGGCCAGCAGCTCCTGCCAGCCCGCATCGGCTGCCCGGATGGCGCTGTAGTCCTCGAGGATGGACTGGTCGTACATGTCATTCCGGCCGTCGACGAACACCCGGGCGCCGTCGTCGTAGCCGGCCCAGATGACGTAGCCGCCCCACCCGTACTCGACGAGGATCCGGGCGTCGGGATCCACCTCGCGGACGATGGCCATGGCGGCCTCGGGGAACTCCTCGGTGACCTGGGCGTCAAGGTCGGCGACCGGGGTCTGGGGCAGGACCAGAACGGC
>DATBIW010000154.1:0-22384 GCA_036556745.1 Candidatus Limnocylindria bacterium
GGCGAAATCGAACAGGCGTTCGGGTCGCTTTGCTATCATCGGGCTGATGCCCTCGGACCGGATCGTCGTGCGCGGCGCGCGCGAGCACAACCTGCGGAACATCGACGTCGAGATGCCGCGCGACCGGCTGATCGTGATCACCGGGCTGTCCGGATCGGGGAAATCGAGCCTGGCGTTCGACACGATCTACGCCGAGGGGCAGCGCCGCTACGTCGAGTCGCTGTCGGCCTACGCCCGCCAGTTCCTGGGCCAGATGGAGAAGCCCGACGTCGACCAGATCGACGGCCTCTCCCCGGCGATCAGCATCGACCAGAAGGGCGCGAGCCGGAACCCGCGGTCCACGGTCGGGACCGTGACCGAGGTCTACGACTACCTCCGGCTCCTGTTCGCCCGGGTCGGGCGGATGCACTGCCCGGTCTGCGGCCGCGAGATCCAGCGCCAGACCGTCGAGCAGATTGTCGACCAGCTCTACGGGCTGGCCGAGGGCACCCGGGTGCTGATTCTGGCTCCGGTCGTCCGGGACCGGAAGGGCGAGCACGAGAAGATCCTTGCCGGCGCCCGTCAGGCCGGGTTCGCCCGGGTCCGGGTGGACGGCGAGGTCCACGACCTCGACGACGAGATCAGCCTCGACAAGAAGTTCCGCCACTCGATCGAGGTCGTCGTCGACCGGCTGACCATCCACCACGGCTCGCCCGACGGCGAGGAGGGCGAGCGGCCCGACGCCGCCCGGGTGGCGGACTCGATCGAGACCGCGCTTCGCCTGGCCGAGGGCACGGTCCTCGTCCACCTCCCCGACGAAGGGAAGACCGGCGCGGATCGCCTCTACTCGGAGCGGTACGCGTGCCCCGAGCACGGCGGCTCGTTCGAGGAGCCGGCGCCCCGGAACTTCTCGTTCAACTCGCCCTTCGGGGCGTGCCCGGCCTGCACCGGGCTCGGGAGCCGGCTCGAGATCGATCCCGACCTCGTCCTGCCCGACGATAGCCGCTCGATCCGCGACGGGGCCATTGTCCCGTGGCGCCGGATGGCGGTCACCGACTCGTGGTTCGCGAAGATCCTCGACGCGGTCGCCAAGCAGTACCGCTTCTCGACCGACACGCCCGTCGGCAAGCTGAGCGACAAGGCGCGGGACATCCTGCTCCACGGCAACCACGGCGAGCGGGTCGTCGTCCAGTACCGGTCGCGGTCGGGCTCGACCCACAACTTCTCGACGACCTTCGAGGGCATCATCCCGAACCTCGAGCGGCGGTACCGGGAGACCGGGTCGGAGGCGACCAAGGCCGAGATCGAGCGCTACATGACCAACCGTCCGTGCCCGACCTGCGGCGGGATGCGGCTGAAGCCCGAGTCGCTGGCGGTCACCGTCGGGGGCCGGAACATCATCGAGACGACCCGCCTGTCGGTCACCGAGGCGCTCGAGTGGTACCGATCCCTCCCGAACCGGCTGACCGACCGGGAGAACACGATCGCCCGCCAGGTCCTGAAGGAGATCCGCGCCCGGCTCGGCTTCCTGGTGGACGTCGGGCTCGACTACCTGACCCTCGATCGGGCGTCGGGCACCCTCAGCGGTGGGGAAGCCCAGCGCATCCGGTTGGCGACCCAGATCGGCTCGAGCCTGATGGGCGTCCTGTACATCCTCGACGAGCCGTCGATCGGCCTCCACCAGCGCGACAACGCGCGCCTGATTGCGACCCTCGTCCGGCTCCGCGACCTCGGGAACACGCTGATCGTGGTCGAGCACGACGAGGAGACGATCCGGTCGGCCGACTGGGTGATCGACATCGGCCCGCGGGCGGGGGAGCACGGTGGACGGCTGATCCACTCCGGCCCGCTCGACGAGCTGCTGGCCAACGAGCGGTCGATCACCGCCGACTACCTGCGCGGCGACCGCTCGATCCCGGTTCCGCGCCGGCGGCGGACCGGCAGCGGGGACTGGCTGACCGTCCGCGGGGCGGCCGAGAACAACCTGCGGCGGATCGACGTCGGGTTCCCGCTCGGCCGGATGGTGGCCGTCACCGGGGTGAGCGGCTCCGGGAAGTCGAGCCTGGTCAGCCAGATCCTCCACCCGGCCCTCGCCCAGCGCCTCCACGGCGCCCGCGAGCGGGCGGGACGGCACGACAGCCTCGAGGGCGTGGAGCAGGTCGACAAGGTCATCGACATCGACCAGAGCCCGATCGGGCGAACGCCGCGCTCGAACCCGGCCACCTACACCGGGCTCTGGACCCCGCTCCGCGAGCTGCTGGCCGCCGTCCCCGAGGCCCGGCTGCGCGGCTACAAGCCGGGACGCTTCAGCTTCAACGTCAAGGGCGGCCGCTGCGAGGCGTGCGAGGGCGCGGGCATCGTCCAGATCGAAATGCACTTCCTGCCCGACGTCTACGTCGCGTGCGAGGTGTGCAAGGGCCAGCGCTACAACCGGGAGACGCTCGAGATCCACTACAAGGGCAAGAACGTGGCCGAGATCCTCGAGATGACGGTGGACGAGGCGCTCACCTTCTTCGGGCCGATCCCGGCGATCAAGTCCCGGCTCCAGACCCTCCAGGACGTGGGGATGGGCTACATCCACCTCGGCCAGCCGGCCACGACCCTGTCCGGCGGCGAGGCCCAGCGGGTGAAGCTGGCCACCGAGCTCGCGCGGCGCGCGACGGGACGGACCGCGTACATCCTCGACGAGCCGACGACCGGCCTCCACTTCGACGACGTGGCCCGGCTCCTGAAGGTCCTCGGTCGGCTGGCGGATGCCGGCAACACGGTCATCGTCATCGAGCACAACCTCGACGTCATCAAGACCGCCGACTGGGTGATCGACCTCGGGCCGGAGGGCGGGGACGGCGGCGGCGCGCTCGTGGCGGCCGGGACGCCGGAGGCGGTGGCCGACGATCCCGACTCGTTCACGGGGCAGTACCTCCGACGGGTGCTCGGGATGCCCGAGCAGCTCCGACCGGCCCGGCGGACGCGCTCCACCCGGAAGGCGGCGGCCGTCTCGGCCTGACCGCTAAGATCGGCGCCGTGACCGGAGGCCCGATGCATGCCCACCCGTGAGGAGGCCCGCGCCCTCCTGTACGAGTGGAATGAGAACCCCTCGCTCCGCAAGCACGGCATCCTGGTCGAGGCCGGGGTACGCGGCTACGCGGCCGACGACGGGCAGGACCCGGCGACGGTGGACCAGTGGGGCATCGCCGGCCTGCTCCACGACCTCGACTACGAGCGCCATCCCGATCCCGCCACCCACGGGGCGATCGGGGCCGACGAGCTCGTGCGTCTGGGCTACCCCGAGGAGATCGTCCACGCGGTCCGCTCCCACAACGACATGCTCGAGATCCCCCGCACCAGCCGGTTGGACCACCTCGTCTACGCCTGCGACGAGCTCGCCGGGTTCCTGGTCGCGGTCGCCCTGATGCGGCCCAGCCGCAAGCTGGTCGATGTCGAGCCGGCCAACGTCCGCAAGCGGATGAAGGACAAGGCCTTCGCCCGGGCGGTGCCCCGCGAGATGCTCCTCGCCGGCGCCGAGGAGATCGGCCTCGAGTTCGACGACCACGTCGCGAACATGGTCCGCCACCTCACCGTGGTGGCCGACGAGGTCGGCCTCTAGCCATCCCCGGCCGCCCCAGCAGCTCCCCGACGAACGGCGAGGGCCGATCCGGGTCGAACGCGAGGATGAGCCGATCCCGGCAGCGGGTGACCGCCACGTAGGCGAGCCGCCGCTCCTCCTCGAGCGCTCGGGCCGAGTCGAGCGCGTCATCGAGCGACCGCTGGTTCGGGAAGCGGTCGATCTCGAGCCCGAAGACGACGACCACCGGCCACTCTCGGCCCTTGGCGCCGTGGACCGTGGCCAGCTCGATCGGGGCGTCGGGGTCCTGGAGGGCGGCCAGCCGCTCGCGGGCGGCGGCCACGCCGGCCAGGAGCTCACCCACCGATGACGAGCCGACCGCCCAGCCGAGGGCCGCGTCCAGCGCGGCGTGGGCCTCCTCGCCGAGGGCCTCGGACGGGTCACCGCGGTTCCAGCCCATGGCCGCCCGCGCCTCCCGGAGCGCGGCGAAGGCCGGCCGATCCGGGTCACCGCGCACCCGGTCGAGCAGCTGGGTCACGACCTCGGATGACACCGGCGCCGGGATCGCCGACGCGTGCGGGATGCCGGCCCGGACCAGCGCCAGGGCAAGGGGCGCGAGCTCGGCCCGCGTCCTGGCCAGCACGGCGAGCCTGCCGCCGTCCGCCCAGCCCGGGAGCTCTCCTGCCAGCCGGGACGTCGCGCCCGGGCCCTGGAGCGGCCAGGTGTGGATCACCGGGGCGGCGCCGGCGGCGGTCGCGGGCGCCCGGAGGGCCTTCGGCACTCGCTCGCGGTTCACGGCGATCAGCCGGTCGGCCGCGGTGATGACGGACGGCGGGCATCGGTAGTTCGTCTCGAGAACGATCCGGGTCGCGTCGGGGAAGCGCCGCGGGAACTCGAGGATCCGGCGGACATCGGCCAGCCGCCAGGCATAGATCGTCTGGTCGTCGTCACCGACCACCATCAGGTTGCGCTCCGGCTCGGCGAGGAGCATGGCCAGCTCGAGCTGGGTGGCGTCCACGTCCTGAAACTCGTCGACGAGGACGTGAGCGAACCGGCTCTGCCATCGCGCCCGGAGGGCGCCATCGGCCTGGAGCCGATGAAGGGACTCGGCGAGCAGCCCGTCGAAGTCCACCGCGCCGTCGGCGGCCAGGCCGCGCCGGTAGGCCGCGACCACCGACCGGACCGGCTCGTCCGGCTCACGACCCTCGAGGATTGCCGCCGATACGATTCCATCGAGCTCCTCGGCTGTCGGGAGCCCGACGTCCAAGCCGTGGGAGGTCAGGACCTCGCGCCGCGCCCGCCGGAGACGGGGCAGGCGATCCGGCACGAGCTCCGGCGGAGAGAGGCCGTCGCGGAGGACCTGGCGAGCCAGCGCGTGAAGGGTGCGGACCTCGGGTCCGTCCCGTCCCGGCGTGACCCCCAGCCGGGTCGCGATCCGCTGCGCCAGCTCGACGGCCGCGTCGCGGTTGAAGGTCACGACCAGGATCCGCTTGGGTGGAACCCCGGCGGCAATGAGCACTCCGACCCGGGCGACGAGCGTGGCCGTTTTGCCGCTCCCGGCCGGGGCGATGATCTGGGCCGGACCCGGCCCAAGGGTGGCCGCCGTCCGCTGTCGCTCGTCGAGGCCGGCCAGCAGCTCCGCGACCCGCGCCTCCACGACCCGGGGAGCGTGGCGCGCCCCGCTTACCGACCGCTGATCCGGAGATTTCAACGCGGCGCCGGGCGAGCCGGTATCCTTCCGCCGCCAAATTCGCATGGAGAGGCCGCCACCCCTTGTCCCACCGCTGATGACCCGTTTCTTCTCGAGCGGTCAGGCCCAGGCCCGACCGTCGGCGCGCACGAAACGGCTCCAGGCGGCCATCGCCCGCGAGGAGCGGCTCCGGAAACGAGGGGTCGACACCGGTCTCTGGCGCGAACAGCTGGCCCAGGCACGCGACGCTTCGTTGCGGGAGGACGCGCGTCGCGCGGCCGAGCCGGTCGCCGGGACCGTTCCCGTCCGTCGGGTCCTGGCGGCCGGCCTGCTCCTCGCCGTCGGCGGGATCATCCTCGCCGGGGTCCTGATCTGGCAGCGGGCCGACACGTTCAACCGGGCGGTCAGCACCGCCCCGAGCCTCTCGTCGGCGCTCCTCGGCCCGCTGAGCGGTCCGAACCGGATCAACATCGCGTTCCTCGGCTACGCCGGGCGCGAGGGACACGGGGGACGCTACCTGGCGGACTCGCTGAACATCCTGTCCATCGACCCGGCCACCAACACGACCACGCTGGTCGCCATTCCCCGCGACCTGTGGGTGGAGGGCCTCCCGGAGCTCTTCCCGGACAACGCGAAGGTCAACGAGGGCTTTGCCACCGGCTGGGACATCGGCGGCGTCCACGTGGCGGGCCGCACCCAGACCGACGTCCTCGAGCACGTCACCGGGTTGCCGATCGACCACTGGGTCGCCCTCGACTTCGACGGCCTGGCCGGGGTCGTCGACGCGGTGGGCGGGGTGACCGTCGACAACCCGACGGCCTTCGCCTACACGGTCAACGAGGTCGACTACCACAACGGGGTCTTCGACGACGGGGCGTTCGAGGCCGGCCAGCTCCAGCTCAGCGGCGAGCAGGCACTCGCCTACGCCCGCGCTCGCTACACCTCGGTCCAGTCTGAAGCGGGCGACTTCGCCCGGTCGATCCGCCAGCAGCGGGTGCTGGCCGCCTTGCGGACGAAGCTCGGCGACGGGCTGCCGGGGTCCATCGGTCCGGGCCTGGCGCTCATGGACGTCCTGAGCACCCACCTCGCCACCGACCTCTCGGCGATCGACCTGGCGCTGCTCAGCAGCCATCTCTCGCCGGACCGGCGGATCGAGCTCGCCGAGGGGGTCATCCTCGAGGCGACGACGACCGATGACGGGCGATACGTCCTGGTCGTGATCGGTCGGGCGCACGGGGCCGACTACGGGCCCCTGCACACCTACATCGCCGATGCCCTGGCGGAGCCGATCCCGAGCCCCGAGCCCAGCCCCAGCCCGGCCGCCAGCGGGGGGCTCTGACCCCGGCGACGGCGCAGCCTATCATCGGCCGGTGGCCCCACCCACCCCCTCGGCCCACGTCCGGGCCATCCTCCGCCAGATTCCGAACGCCCCCGGGGTGTACCTGTTCCGGGCGGGCGACGGGCGGGTCCTGTACGTCGGCAAGGCCAACGCGCTCCGGAACCGGGTGCGGAACCACTTCGGGGCCGGCGGCCAGGCCGAGGCGCGCCACGCGAAGATGGTCGCCGACACGGCGGACATCGAGTACATCGTCACCGACACGATCGGCGAGGCCTACATCCTCGAGGGGAACCTCATCAAGGAACACCGGCCCCGCTTCAACATCCGGCTCCGCGACGACAAGTCCTACCCGTTCGTCCGGATCACGCTGGCCGAGGACTACCCACGGATCGTCCGGACCCGGAAGCTCGTCCGTGACGGCAGCCGCTACTTCGGGCCGTACGCGTCGGCCTCGTCGGTCGACGAGACCCTGAAGCTCCTCAGCAAGATCTTCCCGTTCCGGACCTGCGACCTCGACATCCCGGCCGGCAAGGTCGTGCTCGAGCGGCCGTGCCTCCTGTACCACATCAAGCGCTGCCAGGGCCCCTGCATCGGGGCGGTCGAACCCGATGCCTACCGGGAGACGATCGACCAGGTCGTCGACTTCCTCGAGGGGCGCCAGGAGGGGATCGCCGACCAGTTGCGCGACGAGATGACCGGCCACTCCGACGCCCTCCGCTACGAGGCCGCCGCGGTCGCCCGCGACAAGCTCAAGGCGGTCGAGTGGACGATCGAGCAGCAGAAGCTCCACGCCTTCAGCCGCGAGGAGCACGACGTCATCGGCCTGGCCCGGGACGGGACGGAGGCCTGCTTCCAGGTCTTCGTCGTGCGGAACGGAAAGATGATCGGCCGCGAGCACTTCATCGTCGAAGGCGCGGGCGACGTCTCCGATCCGGAGGTGCTGGCCTCGTTTCTCCAGCAGTTCTACGCCGCCACGGAGCGGCCGCCGCGCTCGATCCTGCTGCCCTTCGAGCCCGCGGAGGCGGCCACGTTGGCTTCGGTCCTCCAGGAGCGGCGGGGGAGTGGTGTGCGCCTCCACGTCCCCGAGCGCGGGGCCAAGCGCCGGCTGGTCGCGCTGGCCTCCGAGAACGCGGCCGAGGCGCTGGCCAAGGACCGCGCCGAGTGGCTGGCCGACCGGGGCGCGCGGGCCGAGGCGCTGGTCGGGCTGGCGCGGGCCCTGGACCTCGAGGCTCCGCCCCACCGGATCGAGTGCTACGACATGAGCAACATCCAGGGGACGAGCGCGGTTGGCAGCATGGTGGTCTTCACCGACGGGGCGCCCGACCCGAAGCAGTACCGGCGGTTCCGGATCCGGAGCGGGGAGACGCCGGACGACTTCCGGATGATGGCCGAGGTCATCCGGCGCCGGTTCAGCCGCGCCTCGAAGCTGCGCCGCGACACCGGCGCCGTGGAGCCGTCCTCGGTGGGCGTCGAGGAGGAGGCTGTGAGCGGCGAGGAGGAGTGGGCGCTCCCGGACCTCGTCATCGTGGACGGCGGGAAGGGGCAGCTGTCGGCGGCCACCGGGGTGCTCCGCGACCTGGACCTCGGCGAGGTCCCTACCGCCGGGCTCGCGAAGCGCTTCGAGGAGCTGTTCGTGCCCGGCCGCCCGGACCCCATCGTCCTGCCGGCCAAGGCGCCGGCGCTGTACCTCGTCCAGCGGATCCGCGATGAGGCGCACCGGTTCGCGGTCACCTACCACCGGAACGTCCGCGGCCGCCGGGCGCTGACCAGCATCTTCGACGAGATGCCGGGGATCGGGCCGGCCCGCAAGGCGGCGCTCCTGAAACGATTCGGGAGCGTCCGGGCCCTCCGGGACGCGTCGGTCGAGGACATCGCGGCCGTCCCCCTGATGAGCCAGGCCCTGGCCGAGTCGGTGAAGAGCGTCCTCGCCGGGGAGGGCCGGTTGGCCTAGGTCGGCCCGGTCAGATTCCGAGCTCGCGCCGCCGGTTCGAGCGGAGGTTGACGTCGGCGATCAGCGCGACGGCGACGAGCAGCCCGGCGGCCAGCCCGAGCGCCTCGACCGGTCCGGCAGTGGCGGTGTTCGGCAGGGCCGGGGGCATGACCACCGTGTCGGTGTCACTGGCGGTCACCGGCGGGAACGGGTTGCCCAGCGCGTCGGTGTAGCTGACCGTCGCCAGGTCGGAGAGCGTCCCGGTCGCGCCGGGGTTCACCGTGACGTGGATGACGATCTGGGCGCCCGCTCCGGCGTTGATCCAGCCGTTGAGGCTCGCGGTGACGACCCCCGCGCTCTCCGAGCAGGTGCCGGTGGCCGGCGCCACGATCTCGCAGCCGGTGAAGGTCACCCCGGGCGGCAGCGCGTCGGTGATCACCACCTGGAGCGCGGCGCCCGCCGTCGGACCGGTCGCGGTGTTCAGGACGGTGACCACGTAGTCGAGCGCGCCGCCGGGGGCCGTCTGGGTCGTGTTGTCGGTCTTGAAGGCCGCCATGGACGGAACCGGCGGCTGACCGGAGTAGGCGCCGATGCCCGCCTGGGCCTCCTGGATGAACTGGTTCGTCGGGCCCAGGCAGGACACGACCCGCCACCAGCCCTGCTCGGGGGTGGCAATGACGTCGCCGCCTCGGGCAATGGTCCCGTTGTTCCACTGCCCGTTGGTCGACAGGGTGCCGGGGGTCCCGCCGGTCAGCCCGGTCGGGTCGTACGCATCGGACGGGGCGTAGTAGGTGACCCGGGTGTTCCCATCCATGTCGAAGTTGTTCATCGTCACGCTCGACAGGCCGGCGGGGATGTACTCGTACAGGGTCAGGCAGGCGACGCCGCCGGTGGACTGCTGGTACGAGATCTGGAACTGGCCGACGATCAGCTCGTCGTTCGTGCCGGGAATCCCATCCGCGTTGTCGCTGTTGGCCGGCGGGGCGTTGGTCGGATCCCCGTCGTTGTCGGACCCGACCCGGAGCCGCCAGCCGTTGTCGTCGTCACCGTCCGGCGCCACGAGGACGGCCGACCGAACCAGGTACCGGCCGCAGGCCACCGGGCTGAGGGTGACCCACCGGACCCAAGTCTCGGCCACGGCCGGGGCGCCAGGGGCGAACGTGTCCTGGGTGCCGGCGATGCCCGTCCCGGGAGCCGGGTTGGCGTATCCCGGCCCGACCGTGGCGCCCGGTCCGTAGAGCTCGAACTCGGTCGTGTCGTACGAGTTCCGGACCTCGTCGCCGATGCCGAGCGAGCCGGCCACGTTGTTCATCTCGGGGCTGAACAGGTCAAAGTGGAGGGGGACGAGCGCCGGCCAGCCGCACGGGATCGTGACCTCGACGTAGTGATGGCCCGATCCGGCGCCCGCGGACGTGGCGGTATACCAGTCGCCGATGGTCACGGCCGTGTTCGGACCCGAGGTCTGGATGTAGAACCCGCCGACCGGCGGGACCTCGATGGCGGCGCCGAGGCGGACGCCCGGGCCGAAAGTGACGGCGATGGCCAACAGTCCCCACCCGATGATCGACCGGCGCCGTATGCGGAGGTGTCGGGCCAACCGAGGGAATCCTGAGCTCGTGGTGGAGGCCCAGCCACGGAGTCAGCGCTGGAATCTTACCGCCAGCCGGTGCTCGGACGCGGCCCGAATCCGCAGGCCGGGCGGCTTCCTTGCCGCCCTCTGAGGCCACCCCTATACTCACCCGCGGCCGCCGCATGGCGGCGTGTTTGTTGTCCGAGGGCCGGAGGGATTCTCCACCGAGCATGACCTGGCGCCGTATTGCCCCGTGGGTGATCCTGGGCATCACCCTGCTGGCCCTCTACGTGACCATCCCGCGGAAGACCACCGGGACGACCTTCCTCCCGCTGCCCGACCACATCCGCACGGTGCTCGGCCTCGACCTCCAGGGCGGGATCAGCGTCACGCTCGAGGTCCAGGCGGTGGACGGGGAGGAGCCCACCCCCGAGCGGGTGGAGCTGGCGCGAGCGATCATCGAGCGCCGCGTGGCCGGCATCGGCGTCACCGAGCCCCAGGTCCGCACCGAGATCGGGGCCGCGGGGCAGGCGCGCATCGTCGTCGAGGTCCCGGGCGTCAGCGATCGCAACCAGGTTCTCGAGCTCGTCGGCTCGACCGGCCAGCTGCTGTTCATCGACCCGAACGGCCAGACACTCCAGGAGGGCCAGCAGGTCGCCGACCTGATCTCGACGGGCACGATTGCCGTGCTGTTCGACGGCGGCGAGATCCAGCAGGGGAGCGTCGTTCCGGACACCGACCAGAGCGGCCGGCTGGGGGTGAGCTTCACGCTGACCCCGGAGGCCCAGGAGATCTGGTGCAACTTCACGACCGACAACGTCGGGCAGCCCGGGCCGATGGCGCTCGACGGCCAGATCATCACCGTCCCGACCATCAACCAGCCGATCTGCGGCGGTCGGACGATCATCACCGTCGGTGCCGGGACCGCGGCGACCCTCGAGCAGACGACCCTCTACAACCAGCTCCGCTTCGGCGCCCTGCCGGTGTCCCTCCGGGTCCAGGAGGTGACCGCCATCCAGCCGACGCTGGGCCAGAACTTCCTGACCCAGGCGCTCATCGCGGGCGTGGTCGGCCTCGGGCTGGTCCTGTTCTTCATGATCGCCAACTACCGGCTGCCCGGCGCCCTGTCGGCCCTGGCCCTGCTGTTCTACACGTTGGTCACCTACGCGATCTTCCGGATCATCCCGGTGACCCTGACCCTCGCGGGCGTGGCCGCCTTCATCCTCAGCATCGGCATGGCGGTGGACGCCAACATCCTCATCTTCGAGCGGATGAAGGAGGAGATCCGCGCCGGGAAGACCCTGGGACCGGCCATCGAGGCCGGGTTCAACCGGGCCTGGTCGAGCATTCTCGACTCGAACGTCAGCTCGCTCCTGATCGCCGGCTGGCTCTTCTGGCAGGGCACGAGCGTGATCCGCGGCTTCGCCCTGGTGTTGGCCATCGGCGTGCTCGTCTCGATGTTCAGCGCCGTCGTCGTCACCCGGACCCTGCTCCGGATGGTCATCCACCGCGAGTGGGGCCGCCGGATCGAGCTCTACCACGTGGAGCGCTGACCGATGTACGACATTGTCGGCAAGCGCCGCTGGTACTACCTCTTCAGCCTCCTGATCACGGTCCCCGGCATCATCTTCATCCTGCTTGGCGGTCTGAAGCCGTCGATCGACTTCACGGGCGGCACGGTCTGGCAGGTCCGATTCCTCGACGACCCGACCCCCGAGGCGGTCCACGCCGCCCTGGTCGAGCTCGACCACCCGGAGGCCACGGTCACCGCCGTGGACAGCGGATTCCTCGAGGTCCGCCTGGCGTCGATCGAGTTCCCGATCGTCGGCGGCATCCCGACGCCGGCGCCGACACCGACTGGCACGCTGGGCGCGACTCCCGAGCCGAGCGTAGCCGCGACGCCCGATCCGTCCGGGTCGGCGAGCGAGAGCGCCGCGGCCACCGAGAGCGCCACTCCGAGCCCGACCCCCTCGCCGACCCCCAGCCCGAGCCCCTCGCCCACGCCGACCCCCTCGCCGACCCCCAGCCCGACGGCTCCACCACCGCCGACCGTGGAGGGGACGCCCATCGAGGCTCTCGTCGGAGCGCTCGAGGACCAGTTCGGCTTCTCCGAAACGCGGTCGCTCGACACGGTCGGCCCGATCATCGGCAGTGAGCTGGTGCGGAGCTCGATCATCATCCTGGCGGTCGGGGAGGCGTTCATCCTCCTGTACCTGTGGTACCGCTTCCGGAGCATTCGCTTCGGAACGGCGGCAATCGTGGCCCTCATCCATGACGTGATCGTCGTCGTCGGGGCCTTCGCGATCATGGGCTACTTCTTCGGCATCGAGTTCGACGCGCTGTTCGTGACCGCCCTGCTGACGGTCATCGGCTTCTCGGTCCACGACTCGATCGTCGTGTTCGACCGGATCCGCGAGAACCGGCTCCGGCACGCCGGGGAGCCGTTCGGGGCCATCGTCAACCACTCGATCCTCCAGACGATGGGGCGGTCGATCAACACCTCGCTGACCGTCGTCGTCACGACCGCCGCCCTGCTCCTGCTCGGACCGGTGTCGATCCAGACGTTCACCCTGGCCCTCCTGATCGGCATCATCAGCGGGACGTACTCGTCGATCTTCAACGCGAGCCAGCTGCTCGTGACCTGGGACGAGTGGGCGACCAGGCGCAAGGCCCGCCGCGCGGCGACCCGGTAAGCCCGGCGCCCGCCCGGCCCGTACCATGGCGGGGCATGATCCCGCCCCGGCTGACTTGGCTCCTCCCCCCGCCCATTGACCCGCCGCCGGTCCTCTCCGGGTTCAGCCCACCGGTCGCCACCCTGCTGGCCCGCCGCGGGATCCGGACCGATGCCGAGGCCGTTCGCTTCCTGAACGCCGGCGCCTCGGACCTGCCACCGGTCTCGCTGATGACCGATGCGGACGCCGCCCTGGCGCGGATCGACCGGGCCGTCCGCGACGGCGAATCGATCGCGATCTGGGGCGACTATGACGCCGACGGGATGACCGCGGTCGCGGTCTGGGTCCTCGCCCTCCGGACGCTCGGCGTCGAGCCGATTCGCTACGTCCCGTCACGGCTGGCCGAGGGCTACGGGCTGTCCGGCGACGGGCTCCGCTCCCTGGCCGAGCGGGGCGTCCGCCTGGTCGTCACCTGCGACTGTGGGATCGGCAACGTCGCGGAGGTGGCCCTCGCCCGCGAGCTCGGGATGGACGTGGTCGTCACCGACCACCACGTCCCGCCGGCTGTCCTGCCCGACGCGGTGGCCGTCGTCGACCCGCATCGGGTGGACTGCTCGTACCCGAATCCCGACCTGACCGGTGCGGGCCTCGCGTTCCGGCTCGCCACCGAGCTGCTGGTCCGGAGGGGGACGAGCGCCCCGGACCTCGCCGCCCTGGCGGCCATCGGGGCGATCGCGGACGTGGCCCCCATGACCGGGGAGAGCCGCGCCATCGTCCGCCTGGGCCTAGCCGAGCTCGCGACGACGACACATCCCGGACTGCGCGGCCTCGTGGCGCTCGCGGCCGCCGACCCGGCCGGGCCGACCGCCCGTGATGTGGGCTTCGGTATCGTGCCGCGGCTGAACGCGGCGGGCCGGATCGCCGACGCGGAGCTCGCCCTCGACCTGCTGGTCGCCTCGGACCAGACCGCCGCCGATGCCCTGCTGGCCGAGCTCGAGGTCGTGCACGCCCGTCGCCAGGAGCTCACCCGGGTGGCGATGTCCCGGGCCCGCGAGCTCGCGGCCGCGGCCAGCGGCAGCCATCCCCTCGCCCTGCGCGACGACGAGTGGCCGGCCGGCCTCCTCGGCCTGGTCGCCGGCCGGCTCGCCGACGAGCTGGCCCGCCCGGTCGCCGCCGCCACGCTCGTCGAGCACGAGATCCGGGGCTCCGTCCGCGCGCCGGCCGACTTCGACGTCACCGTGGGCCTCCACGCCTGCACGGCGCACCTGCTCCAGCACGGCGGTCACGCCGCGGCCGGCGGCTTCAGCGTCGCCCCGGACGCCTGGGACTCGTTCGTGGCCGCATTTGCCGCGCTCACGCGGCCGCTCCCCGAGGACCCGGCCACGACGCTGGCCCAGCCGGACCAGATCGGCGTCGACCTCGTCCTGCCCGCTCGCTACGTGACCTGGGCGCTCCTCGAGGAGATCGCCGGCCTCGCCCCGTTCGGGGCCGGCCACCCGGACCCGGTCCTGGCCGTCACCGGGCTGACCGTGGGGGATGCCCGCCGGGTGGGCGCCGACAGCGCCCACCTCTCGCTGCGGCTCCGGAAGGGTCTCGAGACGATCGACGGCATCGCGTTCGGCCTCGCCGAGGACCGGCCGACGCCCGAGCCGGGATCGGCGATCGACGTCCTGGCCACGCTCGAGTCCCGGACGTTCGACGGCGAGCACCGGCTCCAGCTGCGCCTCGTGGACTACGCCTCGGCCGACGCCTCGCCGTTGGTCGGCCGGCGCCGCGCCGTCCCGGAGCCCCGACCCCTCCCCGTGGCCTCGTGACCAACTCGACGCCGCTCGAGCGGCTCCGCGACCGGCGCGCGACGATCGGCGCGCCGCTGTGCCTCGGCATCGACCCGCGACCCGACGCGCTCCCTGAGGGCCTCTCCCGCGACGCGCAGGGGATCGAGACCTTCGCCCGCGGCCTCGTCCAGGCGGCGGCCGGATCGGTCGTCGCCGTGAAGCTGAACACGGCGTATTTCGAGGCCTTCGGTTCGGCCGGCTGGGCGGCGCTCGAGCGCACCCGGGCCGACATCCCGGCCGGGCCGGTCGTCGTCCTCGACGCCAAGCGCGGCGACATCGGTCCGTCCGCCGAGCGTTACGCCGAGGCCCTGATGGGCCGGCTGGCGGCCGACGCGGTGACCCTCCACGCGTACCTCGGGGAGGACGCGGTCGAGCCGTTCCTCGCCTTCCCGGGCCGGATGGTGTACCTCCTCGCCCGGACCTCGAACCCGAGCGCCGGCCAAGTCCAGGACCTCCCCGCCGGCGGAGAGAGCCTGTCCACCGCGGTCGCGCGCTGGGCGGCCGCGCGCTGGCCCGACGGGCGGGTGGGCCTCGTGGTCGGCGCGACCGACCCTGCCCAGCTCCGGGCCCTCCGGGAGGCGGTCCCGGGACCCGGGTTCCTCGTCCCCGGCGTGGGCGCCCAGGGCGGCGACCTGAGCGCGGCGGTGCGGCTGTGCGACGGGACGGCAGCTCCGGGCCTGGTCAACGTCTCGCGCGGGATCGCCGAGGCGGCCACCGGTCCGGATTGGGCCTCGGCCGCCTCCGCGGCCGCCAGGCGGTGGCTGGACGACCTCCGAATGGCCGGTGCTACACTCGGCGCAACCAGCTGAGGAGAGTCGGCCGCAAGATGCCAACCATCGGAGCCCCGGAGCTCATCATCGTCCTGGTGATCGTGCTCATTCTGTTCGGGCCCGGTCGGCTGCCGGACATCGGCAACGCCATCGGCAAGGGGATTCGGGAGTTTCGCAAGGCCTCATCCGAGATCGAAGACTCGATCCGGGGCGAGCCCAAGACACCCGACACCACGACGAAGAGCTGACCGCCTGCCAGCCAGGCGGCTGAACCGATGAGCCAGGACGGCTCGACCATGACCATGGTCGAGCACCTCGAGGAGCTGCGCCGCCGCCTGATGGTGGTGATCGCCGCGATCGCCATCGCCGCCATCCTCGGATTCCTGGTCTCGGGCCCGGTGCTCGACCTGCTCCGCGCGCCGCTCCCCGACGAGTTCGACACGATCTACTTCACGAGCCCCGGCGGGGCGTTCGTGGCCCAGCTGAAGATCGCGGGCTTCATCGGCGTCGCACTGGCCATGCCCGTGATCCTGTTCGAGGTCTATCGGTTCGTGACCCCGGGCCTCCTGCCCGGCGAGAAGCGCCTCCTTTGGCCGTTCCTGCTGGTCGGCGTCCTCCTGTTCGGCCTCGGCGTGGTCATCGGCTTCCTGATCATCCCGTACGCCCTCGGGTTCCTCCTGTCCTTCGCCCGGGAGGGGGTCGAGCCGCTCCTCACGATCGACGAGTACATCGGTTTCGTCACCACCCTGATGCTCGTCTTCGGGCTCATGCTCCAGTTCCCGGTCGTCCTGTACGTCCTGGCCCGGCTGGGGATCGTGACCCCCAAGTGGCTCGCGTCGAGGCGGCGGTGGGCGGTCCTGATCATCGCCATCGTCTCGGCGGTGGCCACCCCGGGCGGCGACCCGTTCTCGATGGTCATCCTGGCCCTGTTCATGTACGCCCTGTTCGAGATCACCCTGGTCGTCGTGAGGGGCATCCACCGGGAGAGCCGATACGCCCTGCCGGCTGCCGAGGCCCCGGCCGAGCTGCCGAGCGAGCCGCCGAGCGAGCCGCCGAGCGAACCACCACCCGATGCCGACGAGTGAGCCTCCGACCGTCCTCCTGCTGACCGATCCGGCCCACGAGGCGCACGCCTGGCCGGGCCATCCCGAGCGCCCCGAGCGGGTCGCGCCGGTGCTCGAGGGGATCCGCGCCGGGGCGGCCGAGGCCGGCGCCGCCCTGGTCGAGCGGGGAGCGGACCCGGCCACGCCCGAGCAGGCCGCCTCGGTCCACGACCCACGTTACGTCGAGTGGCTGGCCGGGACGACCGAGACCGGCTTCCTGGACGCGGACACGTACGTCGCCGCCGGCTCGCCGCGGGCGGCGTTCATCGCCGCCGGCCTCACGGTCGCCGCCGTCCGGGCGGTGGTGGACGGGGAGGCCGCGGTGGCGTTCGCGGCAACCCGCCCGCCGGGGCACCATGCTGGGCGATTCGGCGGGTCCGGATTCTGCCTCCTGAACGGCGTGGCGATCGCGGTCGCCGCGCTCCGGGTGGGCCGCCCCAGAACGAAGGTCGCGGTGCTCGACTGGGACGTCCACCACGGGAACGGCTCCCAGGAGCTCTTCGAGCGCGACGAGGACGTCTTCTACGCCTCGACCCACCAGTACCCGTGGTACCCGGGCACCGGGTCGCCCGCTGAGCAGGGCGAGCGGCTGGTGAACGTGCCGCTTCCCGCGGGGAGCGGCGACGCCCCGTTCGTCGGGGCGTGGTTGAGCACGATCCTGCCCCGGGTCGAGGCCTTCGGCCCGGACCTCGTGCTCGTCTCGGCCGGGTACGACGCCCATCGGGACGACCCGCTGGCCGCGCTCGAGGTCAGCGAGGAGGGCTTCGAGGCCGTGGCCGAGGCGATCGGGGAGCTGGCCCGCCGGCGGGGCCTCAAAGGGGTGGCCCTGACCCTGGAGGGTGGCTACGACCTCGACGCGCTCCGGGCGTCCGCGGCGGCCACGGTCCGCGGCCTCCTCCGCGGCCTGGCCGGGTCCATCGACCGGGAATCGGGAGATTGACCGGTATACTCGCCCCGGTGTCGTCCCGACGGGCCCCCGTGGCTCCCGCAGATCGCCCGACGCGGCGCTCTCGGCCGCGCCGCTCGTCCACGGTGCCCGCCACGGCGCCCTCCGCGCCGGTCACTCCCGCTCCGGCCGACCGGCTGGACGTCGAGATCGTGACGTTCGGCTTCAAGTACGGGCTCCCCCAGAAGGCCGACCTCGTCTTCGACGTCCGCTTCCTGACGAACCCGTTCTGGATCCCGGACCTCAAGCCCCTTTCCGGGCTGACGGCCGAGGTCCGCCAGTTCGTGCTCGATCAGCCCCAGGCCGGCCGCTTCCTCGACCTCGTCGTCCAGCTCCTCGAGCTCACTGTGCCCGCGTATCGGTCGGCCGGCCGCGAGCGGCTGGTCGTGGCCCTGGGATGCACCGGCGGGTACCACCGATCGATCGCGCTCGCCGAGGAGCTCGCCCGACGGCTCGGTGACCTCGAGGGCGCATCGGTCACCGTCATCCATCGGGAGCTGCGCCGATGACCAGCCGACGCCTCCCGCGGTGGCTGTACCCGGGGATGCACATCAAGCGCTGGCTGTTCGCCGTGCTGGTCGGCCTGACGATCCTCGCCCTGGGGGCGGCCATCCTCCTGATCGAGGCCTATCGGCGCTTCATCGTCGAGTTCCCCGACATCGCGGCCCTGCTGGGCGCGGGGCTCGAACGGGAGCTGCGGGGCGCCATCGTCATCACGGCCGGCGTCCTTCTGACCGCGTTCGGCATGTGGAAGCTCATGCACAGCGTCGTGTCGCCGTTCGTGAGCAGCGGCGACTCGGTGATGGAGGTCCTCTACACGAAGCGCTACCTCGCCCGGGGACCACGGATCGTGGCCCTCGGCGGCGGGACGGGCCTGTCTACCCTCCTGCGCGGGCTCAAGGCCTACTCGGCGAACATCACCGCGGTCGTGGCCGTCGCCGACGACGGCGGGAGCAGCGGCCGGCTCCGCCAGCAGCTGGGGATCGTGCCGCCGGGCGACATCCGGAACTGCATCGCCGCCCTGGCTGATGCCGAGCCGCTCATGACCCAGCTCATGCAGTACCGCTTCCCGCCGGGGTCGGGTCTCGACGACCACGCGTTCGGCAACCTGTTCATCGCGGCCATGACCGCGGTCACTGGCGACTTCGACGAGGCGGTACGCGAGTCGAACCGGGTGCTCGCCGTGCGCGGCCAGGTCCTGCCGGCGACGAGCGTCCCGCTGAACCTCACCGCCCGCCTGGCGTCGGGGCGGTTCATCACCGGCCAGGCCGCCGTCAGCGAGGCCTCGGAGCCGATCACCCGGGTCCAGATCGACCCGGCCGACGTCCGCGCCAACCCGGAGGCCCTCGAACGGATCCTCGAGGCGGACCTCATCGTCATCGGTCCGGGCAGCCTGTACTCGAGCGTGCTGCCCAACCTCCTGATCAACGACATCCACGACGCCCTGTCCGGCGCCGAGGGGCTGCGGGTCTACGTCTGCAACGTCGCCACCCAGCCCGGCGAGACCGGCGGCTACACGGCCTCCCGCCACCTGACGACCCTGTTCGACCACGCCGGCGACCAGCTGTTCGACATGGTCCTCCTGAACCGGAACCGATCGGCCCGCCGACCGCCCGGGTGGCAGGGCCAGCCGGTCCAGCTCGACACCCGCCAGCTCGAGGAGCTGCCGGTGGTCGTCGTCGAGGACGACGTCATCGACGACCAGAACGCCCACCATCACGATCCCGACAAGCTGGCGGCGGTCCTCCTCCGCCTGCTCCAGGAGGACAAGCCCACGCGGCAGAAGCAGCGGATCCGGCGACCGGTGGCCACGGCGAGCTGACGCACATGCGGTCCGCTCGTGACGTGAAGGGGGAGCTCGCCCGGATCGAGCCGGCCCGGGCCTGCTGCCGGCGGGCGGAGCTGGCCGGCCTCCGATTCGCCGACGGGTCCATCCGGACGCTCGACCAGTCGACGATGCGGATCGCGGTCCGGCTGGGCGCCGGGCCGGCGGTGGCGAGCTCCACGGAACGGGGGTCAGGGACGCGACACCATCTCGCCGTGGTCGCGCCCCTGGACGACGAGGCCTGGAGCTGGTCGGAGGCGGCTCCCCATGACCGGCAGGCGTTCCTGCGAGGCGTGGTGCTGGGGAGCGGATCGCTCTCGTTCTCGCCGTCGGGTCCGCACGTCGAGTTCGCGTTCCGCAGCGCTCCGCGGGCCCGGACCCTCCGGCGCCGGCTGGCGGCCAGCGGGATCCGGGCCGCGGTCTACGAGCGACGCGGCCGCTCGGTCGTCTACCTGAAGGGCCGCGAGCACGTGGCCACCCTCCTCCAGCTCACCGGCGCCCACGGCGCGCTGCTCGACCTCGAGACCGAGCACGTCGGCCACGACGTCCAGAATCGGCTGAACCGGCTCCTGAACGCGGAGGCGGCCAACGTGAACCGGACGGTGCGCGCTGCCGAGCGCCAGGTTCGCGCGATCGAGCGGCTCGACGCCAGCGGCCGCCTCGACGACCTGTCGCCGAGCCTCCGGGAGGTGGCCGCCGCCCGCCGGGCGCATCCCGAGGCGGATCTCGAGGAGCTGGCGGGCCAGCTCAACCTCGGCCGATCGGCGGTCCACCATCGGCTCCGACGCCTCGAGCAGCTGGCCGGCTGACGACGCCCGGATGACCGACACCCCCCGACGGCCGCTGGTGGCGGGCAACTGGAAGATGCACCCGCCCGACCGGGCGACCGCGGTCAGCCTCGCCCGGGACGTTGCCGCCGCGACCCGCGGCCTCGAGGTGGACATCGTGCTCTGCCCGCCGGCCGTCTGGCTGGACGCGATCGGCGCCGCACTGGACGGCACGCCCATCCGGGTGGGCGCCCAGAACCTCCACGCTCAGGACAGCGGGGCGTTCACCGGAGAGATCTCGGCGCCGATGCTGCTCGGGGTCGCCGACCACGTGATCGTCGGCCACTCGGAGCGGCGTCGCCTGTTCGGCGAGACCGATGCGGACGTCGCGGCCAAGGTGGGCGCCGCGATCGAGCACGGGATCGTCCCGATCGTCGCGGTCGGGGAGTCGGCCGAGGAGCGCCGCGCCGGCCAGACCGAGGCGGTGATCACCCGCCAGCTGGTGGCCGCCCTCTCCGGGGTCGACGAGCTCGACGGGAGCGCGCTGGTTGTCGCCTACGAGCCGGTGTGGGCCATCGGGACCGGAGATGCCGCGTCTGGCGACGACGCCCAGGCCGGGGCCGCCCTCATCCGCGCCCTCCTCGCCGGGCGCGATCCAGGGGCCGCCGCCGCGGTCCGGGTCCTGTATGGCGGGAGCGTGGCCCCTGACCTCGCCTCGACCTACTTCGGGCAGCCCGACATCGACGGCGCGCTGGTCGGCGGCGCCTCGCTGGACGCCGAGGCGTTCGCGGCCATCGTCCGCGCCGCGGCCGGCTGAGGACCGCCTCGCCCATGCCGGACGGCGTCCGCCCCGTCGTCCTCTGCATCCTCGACGGCTTCGGGATCGGTGACGACCCCGCGGTCGACGCCGTCACGGCAGCCCGGATGCCGGTCTGGCGGGATCTCCTGGCCACCTGGCCCCACGCGCGCCTGGCGGCGGCCGCGGAGGCGGTTGGCCTGCCACCAGGGCAGATGGGCAACAGCGAGGTCGGCCACCTGAACCTGGGGGCCGGCTTCCCGGTCCTCCAGGACCTGCCCCGGATCTCCGCGGCCATCGCCGACGGGTCGTTCGCGACGAACCCGGCCCTGCGGAGCGCCTGCCGCCACGTCCTCGACCGCGGCGGCCGCCTGCACCTGCTGGGGCTCATCGGTCCGGGCGGGATCCACGCCGTCGACGGGCACATCGTGGCCATGGTCGAGCTTGCCCGCAGCCAGGGCCTGCCGGCGGATCGGGTCCTCCTCCACGCGTTCACCGACGGGCGCGATACCCCGCCCCGCTCCGCCGGGGAGCTCCTGCCCGCCCTCCTCGCCCGCCTCGACGGAGGAGCCACCCTGGCCACGGTCTCGGGTCGCTACTGGGGGATGGACCGCGACGGCCGCTGGGATCGGACCCGCCGCGCGTTCGACGCCATCGTCCACGGGACCGGCGCGACCGCGCCCGACGGAGCGTCCGCCATCAGCGCGGCCCACGCGGCGGACGTGGGCGACGAGTTCATCGAGCCCACCGTCATCGGCTCCGAGTCCGCCGTCCGGCCGGGTGATGCGATCGTCCACCTGAACTTCCGGGCCGATCGGGCCCGCCAGCTGACCCGGGCCCTGGCGCTCCGCGAGTTCGCCGAGTTCGACCGGGGCCGGATGCCGCTCGAGGTGAGCGTCACGACCCTGACCGAGTACCAGGCACGTACCGAGCTTCCGGTGGCCGTCGCGTTCGGGCCGATCGTCGTCGAGGGCCTGGCGTCGCACCTGTCCGGGCTTGGCCTCGCCCAGCTCCACCTGGCCGAGACCGAGAAGTACGCCCACGTGACCTACTTCTTCAACGGCGGGGTCGAGGCGCCGTTTCCGGGCGAGGAGCGGATCCTGGTCCCGTCCCGACGCGACGTGGCGACCTACGACCTGGCCCCGGCGATGAGCGCCGAGCCGATCACCGACCGGCTCGAGGAGGCGGTCGCGGCGGATCGGTTCGCGTTCGTGGTCATGAACTACGCGAACCCCGACATGGTCGGCCACACCGGGGTCTGGGAGGCCGCCGTCGAGGCGCTCGAGGTCGTCGATGGCTGCCTGGACCGAGTGACCCGGGCGGTCCTGGCGGCCGGTGGCGCGCTGGTCATCACGGCCGACCACGGCAACGTCGAGCGGATGCGCGACGCCGATGGCCATCCGCACACCGCCCACACCACGGCCGACGTCCCGATCGTGCTGGTCGGGGAGCCCTGGCGCGGCGCTCGCCTCCGCGACGGGACGCTGGCCGACGTGGCGCCGACCCTCTGCGCGCTGCTCGGCATTCCGCCCGGCCCGGCCATGACCGGCACGAGCCTGCTGGCCGAGGCCACGTCCGAGTGACGTGTCCTATACTG
>DATBIW010000155.1:0-1534 GCA_036556745.1 Candidatus Limnocylindria bacterium
CTCGGTCCGCGAGGGACGGACGACGATCATCCCGGCCCGGTTCGAGAAGGTGTACGCCCACTGGATGGAGAACATCCGCGACTGGGCGGTCGGCCGCCAGCTGTGGTGGGGCCACCGCATCCCGGCCTGGTTCTGCCCCGACGAGCACATCACCGTCAGCGACGAGCTGGACGGACCCGCCGCCTGCACGACCTGCGGCCGCCCGGCGACCGAGCTCCGACAGGAGTCGGACATCTTCGACACCTGGTTCAGCAGCGGGCTGTGGCCGTTCTCGACCCTGGGCTGGCCGGACGACACGCCGGACCTGCGCCGCTTCTACCCGACATCGGTCATGGAGACCGGCTACGACATCCTCTTCTTCTGGGTCGCCCGGATGATGATGCTCGGCCTGTTCCTGACCGATGTCGAGCCGTTCCACACCGTGTACCTCCATGGCCTGGTCCGGGCCGAGGGCGGGGTGAAGATGAGCAAGACCAAGGGCAACGTCACCGATCCGGTCGAGCTCATCGAGGAGATCGGGGCCGATGCCGTCCGCCACGCGCTGACCACCGGGACCACGCCCGGGCTCGACCAGCGGCTGACGATGGCCAAGCTCGAGCGGTCGCGGAACTTCACGAACAAGCTGTGGAACGCGACCCGGTTCGTGCTGGGCAGCGAGCCGCCTGCCGGCGACGGCGACGGCGACGGGTCGGCGCCGCCAGGCCATGGCGTCACCGGCGAGCCGGGGACGTTGCCCGAGCGCTGGATCCGCTCACGCCTGGCAGCGGCGATCGAGGATGCGACCCGTCGCCTGGACCGCCTCGACCTGGGCGGGTACGCCGGGGCGGTGATGGACTTCGCCTGGGGCGACCTGTGCGACTGGTACCTCGAGATGGCGAAGGTCGAGATGCGCGACCCCGACCTCGGACCGGAGGTGGCGCTCCGTTCGTGGCGCGCGGCGCGGGACGTGCTGGCCGACACGATGCGCCTCCTCCACCCGGTCATGCCATTCGTGACCGAGGAGATCTGGGCCGCGCTGGCCGCGACCCGGGAGATGGCGGTCATGCACGCCCACCTCCCGCCGAACCGGATGCTGCTCATCGGGGCCCCGTGGCCGAAGGCCGGCGTTCGCGACCGCGACGCGGAGACCGAGTTCGAGGCGCTCGCCGAGCTCATCCGCGCGGCGCGCAACCTGCGGACGGAGGCCAACGTCCCGGCCGGCACCACGGTGACCCTGCACCTGGTCCCCGCCGGGCCGACCGCGGCGGACGCGATCGCGGCGGGACGTCGCTATCTCGAGCCGCTGGCCAAGGTCCGGGCCGAGGCGCACCCGCCGGGGACGAGCGTCCCCGAGCGGGACACGGCCGCGACCGCGTTGGGAGCGATCTGGCTCGACCCGGAGGCGACCGCCACGTCCGCGGCCGGCCCGGCGGGGACCAGGTGCAGGGTCACCGTGGTACCGGCCGGGACGTTGGCCTCAGTCCGCAGGTTGCGCGCCGCGCGGATGAGCTCGGCAAGCGCCTCGAACTCGGTCTCCGCGTCGCGGTCGCGGTCG
>DATBIW010000156.1:0-2619 GCA_036556745.1 Candidatus Limnocylindria bacterium
CTGCCTCGCTTCCTTCGCCACCTGCCGACCCGCTTCGAGGTGGCCGAGGGCCCGGTCAACCTGAACGCGGCCCTGATCGAGGCCGACCGCTCGACCGGCCGGGCACAATCGATCCAGCTCATCCAGCGCCTCGTCGAGGTCTGACCGATCTGACCACCCGGCCGCCGTCCCGGCGTCCTCCACGGCCGCCGCCGCTGGCCGCCCTGGCCGCCCTGGTCGGCCCGACCGCCACCGGCAAGACCGCGCTCTCGCTGGCCCTCGCCGATGGGCTCCCGATCGAGATCCTCGTCGCCGACTCCAGGCAGGTCTACCGTGGGCTCGACGTCGGGACGGCGAAGGTCGGCCTCGCCGAGCGGCGCCGGGTCCCGCACCACCTGCTCGACCTGGTCGAGCCCGACCAGCGGTTCACGGTGGCCGACTGGGCGGAACAGGCCCGTGAGCTGGTGCCGGCGATCGTCGGGCGCGGCGCCCAGCCGACGGTCGTGGGCGGGACCGGGCTGTACGTCAGCGCCCTGGTCGACGGCTTCGATTTCGCCGCCCAGCCGTGGAGCCCCGAGGTCCGGCAACGGCTGGCCGATGAGCTCGAGACCGAGGGGCTGGCCGTGCTCGCCGATCGGCTCGGTCGGCTTGACCCCGAGGGCGCGGCGCGGATCGACCTCCACAACCCGCGCCGTGTGCTGCGCGCCCTGGAACGGGCCGAGATCGCCGGCGGGGGAGCGGCTTACACTGTAAGGGCGGAGGCGTGGCCGGGCCGCCTGGCCCTCCTCGGGCTGCGCCGGCCGCTGGCGATCCTCGACCAGCGGATCGGGGAGCGGGCGACAGACATGTTCGATAACGGCCTGCTCGAGGAGACCCGAGCGCTGCTCGAGCGCGGGCTCGACCCGGCGCTGCCGGCCCTGACCGGCCACGGCTACGCCGAGGCCGCCCGCCACCTGGCGGGGGAGTGGAGCCTCGAGGAGTCGATCGCCACGACCGCGCGTCGCGTGCGGCGCTACGCCCGGCGCCAGCTGAGCTGGTTCGGCCGGGATCGGCGCATCGTGTGGCTGGATGCCGGCGACGAGCCCGCCGACGCCGCGCCGCTCGTCCGGCAGGGGAGTGATCTCCTGCGCCGGCTGACCCTGGGCTAGGATGGCCGCCGGATGAGCCGCTCGACGACGAAGACGATCGAGGTGACGCCGCCGCCCGAGCGAGCCTTTCTGGTCGCGCTCGAGTCGCCGGCGGTCGAGCGCTGGCCGGTCGAGCGCCGCCTGGCGGAGCTCGGGGCGCTGGCCGTCGCCGCCGGGGCCGACGTGGTGGGCACCGCCTCCCAAAAGCGGGCGCACCCCGACCCGGCCTGGTACCTCGGGAAGGGCCGCGCCGCCGACCTGGCCGACGAGAAGGCGATGAGCGGGTTCAGCATCCTCGTCGTCGATGACGAGCTCAGCCCGGCCCAGCAGCGGAACCTCGAGAAGCTGATCGACGGCAAGGTCGTCGACCGGAGTGCGCTGATCCTCGACATCTTCGCCCGCCATGCCCGAACCCGCGAGGGTCGCCTCCAGGTCGAGCTCGCCCAGCTCGAGTACCACCTGCCGCGGCTGACCCGGATGTGGACCCACCTGTCGCGGACCGGCGGTGGGATCGGTACCCGGGGACCGGGCGAGAGCCAGCTCGAGACCGACCGGCGCCGGATCCGCACGAAGATCCACCGGCTCCGCAATGAGATCGACCAGGTCAAGCGCCACCGCGAGACGGCCGGCCGCCGCCGGGATCGGTCGGAGGTGCCCGTCGTCGCCCTGGTCGGCTACACGAACGCCGGCAAGTCCACCCTCCTGAATGCGCTGACCGATGCCGACGCGTTCGTGGCCGACATGCCGTTCGCGACCCTGGACCCGACCTCGCGCCGGATCACCCTCGAGTCGCACCGGGCGGTCGTCCTGACCGATACGGTGGGCTTCATCAACAAGCTGCCCCACGACCTGGTCGACGCGTTCCGGGCCACGCTCGAGGAGGTCCTCCGGGCGGACCTGCTGCTCGAGGTCGTGGATGCCTCGGATCCCGACTTCATCGCGCAGCAGGAGACGGTGCGGGCCGTGCTCGACGAGCTCGGAGCGGGGGAGACGCCCCGGATTCTCGTGTTCAACAAGCTCGACCGCCTGGACGGGGCGCTGGCCAGTGCCGGGCCGCAGCCGTCCGACGACGACGTGGCCTACGTGTCCGCACTCACCGGCGACGGCCTGGACGCCCTTCGCGAACGGATCGCGACCGCCCTCCGCGGCCGGCTGGTCGCGGTCGACGCGGTCGTCCCGTACCCGCGCGCCGAGCTCCTGTCCCGCGCCCGGAGCGCCGGGGAGGTCACCGAGCGCTTCACCGACGACGGCGTCCGGATCACCGGCCAGTTGCCCGCGTCCCTGGCGGGCGAGGTCCACGCCGCGGCGGTGAGCGTGGCTCCGGAACCGGGTACGCGATCTCGGTCGGCTGAAAGGCGGTCGTCAGCCTGAACGTGTAGGCTGACGAGGCACCAGGGGGGTGTCTTTGTGAGCCGACGCACCGGACGACGGACCGCGGCGATCCTGCTGCTGAGCGCAGGGATCACCCTCGTCGCGCTGCCCACCCAGTCCCTGGCCCTCGCGCCGAACGTCC
>DATBIW010000157.1:0-3010 GCA_036556745.1 Candidatus Limnocylindria bacterium
GAATCTCCACGCAGCCGAACTCGTCCTCTTCGCAGACGACGGCCGGGTCCGCGACCTCGCTGGGAGCAGCGCTCGCGGCCTCGCTCGGCGATCCGCTTGCGGACGGCTGACACGCGGCCAGGATGAGCGCCAGCACCATGAGGCCAGCGCTCCACTTCAGGAACTTCTCCATCCAATCCTCCTCCAATGCTTCCGGCCAGCGCGCAGCGCCGCACCCGGAAGAAGTGTGCCGGGCATCATAGGGGCGACCCTGTCGCGTTGGCAAGGACGTCCCCCGGCACCGATTCCTAGGGTCGGCGGCCTCGGGTGGGTTCATCGGGACCTTGCCCCAGAGTCCCTTTGGCGTGGCCGGACCGACGGCGTGGTACGATTCCCCCGGCTTCCTCTCTCGTGGAAGTCCCGATCCTCCGCCGACGCGGAACCTCATCGGTTCGCGAAGCGGAGGTGCTGCACCCGACGCGCCCCGGTTGGCCGCCTCATGGCGTCCAGGCCGGCGAGCGCCGAGCAGCCGGGCTCCGCGAGGTGGCGCCACCACCCATCACCTACCTCAAGGAGAACGCTCTCGTGAGCAAGAACGTGGCCGTCTTCGTTGACGTTGCCAACCTCTACTACGCCGCCCGCGGCCAGGACGTGGACGTCGACTACGTGGCGCTGCTCAAGCACGCCACCAAGGGGCGCGACCTTATTCGCGCCTATGCCTATTCCGGGCTGGATCCGGAGAACGAGAACCAGAAGAAGTTCCTGGACTTCCTCAACAAGAACGGCTACCGCGTGGTGGCCAAGGACATCCGCAAGTTCGGCGACGGACGGGTCAAGGCCAACCTCGACATCGAGCTGGTCGTCGACCTCTTCCGCCTCGCGGACCGGATGGATGTCGCGGTCATCGTCTCCGGCGACGGAGACTTTGCGCCGGCCATTCGGGCCCTCCAGGACGTGGGCGTCCGCTGCGAGGTGATCAGCTTCAAGCCGAACACCAGTTCGGACCTGTTCGCCGTCGCCGACGAGTTCGTCGACGTCATGAAGATCAGCGCTATCGGTCGCCAGAAGGACGCCAAGGGCGTCGGAGCACCCGAGATGCCGGCCAAGGAGGTCAACCCCGACGTCGGCTTCCGGGAGGCCTCACCGTCGGTCGCCGCCGCGGCGCTGGCCGCGATTCGCTCGGATGGCGACGAGCCTGCCCGCGGCCGTGGCCGCGGACGCGGGACCACCCGCGGTCGGGACACGGCCCGGAGTGGCCGCAGCCGCTCGCGATCAACCGAGGAGACCCCGGCCGCCGCGGCCGCCGCGACGCCCGCGACTCCGGCGGCGCATGCCGATGACGACGCCGGTTCAACGGACGCTCGCCGCCGCCGACGGCGCGGCGGACGCGGACGCGGACGGCGCGGACGTCGTGGCGACGGGGTCGAAACCGACGTCGCAGCCACCACCTCCGAGCCGGCCGAGATCGGCTGGGAGGAGCTCGACTCGATCGAGGAGCTCGACGGCGGGATGACCGCCGGGTCGCCGGTGCAGGACGACATTGCCTTCGAAGAGGCGGATGCGGCCACCCTGGCCGAGCTCGGCCTGACCGCCCCGGCGAGCGCGCCGGCGTCGGATACCGCCGACGAGACCGAGGTCGCCGCCGCACCGAAGAGCCGCAGCCGGTCGACGGCCAAGGGCACAACGACCAGCAGCAGCCGGGCGAAGGCCACGACCCGCAAGCCCACCGCCAAGACCGATGCCAAGCCGGCCGCGAAGCCGCGCACGAGCGCGGCGAAGGCCGGCGCCGACGGAACGAAGGCGGCCAAGCCGGCCAGCCGGTCCCGCTCGACGAAGGCCAAGGCGACCGCCGATCCTGCCGCAACCGAGGGCGGCGATCAGGGCATCTGGCAGCGCTTCACGTCAGGGCGCGGGAAGAAGCCGACGACCCCCGAGTCCCCCTCCGAGAGCTAGCTCTCGGTTTCGACCTCGGTTGAGTCGGGAGCCTTCGTCGACTCGGGCGTCTTTCCAGAGTCGGGCGACTTCGAGGCCTTCGGGGTCTCGGGGACCTCGACCGACTCGGTGCCCCCGCCGTTCCCGTTCGTCGCCGGGAGGTTGACCGGGATCCACTCGCTGGCCGCCTCGGCGGCGTCGCGGGCACGGGTCGCGATCTCCTCGCGGGTGTCCTCGCCGGACTTCGGAGCGGTCAACAGGGCGATGACGACGCCGGTGACCGCGCCGATCGCGATCCCGAACAGGAATGCGGCCCAGTGGCGCTCCTGGCGCGGTCGCAAGCCGAGCTCGGTCGCCGCGTCCTCGAGCATCGCCGGCACGGCGGCTCCCGCCGCGCCGATGGCCACCGTGCGCCGGGTCCAGGCTCGGCGAAGCCCGGGCCGGATCTCGTGGCGCCACATCCGGCGCGTCCATTTGCCGATTTCGCGGCCCTGACGTTCCAGGGTCTTTGCGGCGTCCCGGCGCACCGGTCGCGACTCGCGCCACGCCTCACTCGCCCGCTCGGCGGCCTCCTCGGCTGCCTTGGTGATGGCCTCCGCGATGGCCTGTGCGCGGGATTCCAGGTCCAGGTCTTCGGTTTCGATCGTCTTGCTCATGTCCGCCCTCGAGCCGTGCGTTCTCGTGTCAGGGGGCCAGTATGCCACCGGCCGCGCTGGAGCGCCGTTGGGCCGATTGGCGCCCCGGGGGCCGACGATCCGCATGGCGAGGCCGGTTGCCAGCCGGTCGCCCGGGTCGTGCCCGGGCGACCCCCAGGGCATGGGCGGGGAGCCTGACACGCGACTCCTGACCACCGGCTTAGCCAACCTATACTCGGCCCGGTGAGTGCCGTGGCGACCCGCAGCGGGTTCCTGACCATCGGTCAGCCGGTCGCCGAGCGGCTGGTCCGACGGATGCTGGCCGAGGCCAACCCGGGCACGATTCTCGTTCACGGTCCGGCCGGTGCCGGCAAGGGCGCGTTCGTCGCGGACCTGCTGGCGACGGCCTCCTGCGAGCAGGCCGATCCCGCCGACCGCCCGTGCAATGCCTGCCGCGGCTGCAT
>DATBIW010000158.1:0-2880 GCA_036556745.1 Candidatus Limnocylindria bacterium
GCTGGCCGCCCGGCGGCGGAGCATCTCCGACGACTCGAGCCGCCCGGCCATGGTGTTGAACGCCCCGGCCAGCTCCTGCGACTCGCGGTCCCCGCCACCGGTCGCCCGCGCGCTGAGGTCCCCGGCGCCCAGCCGAGCGGCCGCATCGGCCACGTCGTGAAGCGGCTTCGTCTGCCGGCGCGCCAGCCAGACCGATACGCCCGCGATGACCGCCACCGACACCAGCCCGGCCACCAGCAGCGCCACGTTGAACAGCTGGAGGAACGGCCGATCGGCGGCGGCCGTGTCGCGTGCGGGGACCTTCACGACCAGGGTCGCGACCTCCGCCCCGGCGGGCGTGGTCACCGGGGCGGTGATCTCCGCGCTCTGCGCGTCGGCCGGCAGCGGCTGGCCGAAGCGGGTCAACTCCTGGCCGGTCGGGCCGAGCAGGATGACGTGGCCGCCGGTGCTCCGCGCGAGTCGGTTCAGGATCCGGGCCCCCTCGGCGATCTCGCGCGGGCCGCCACCGACCTGGATGAGGTCGCCGAGGGCGTCGGCGGCGGCATCGACCTGTTCCTGCTGCTGCTCGATGACGACGTCCTCGAACCCTTGGCTCACCACCCGGTTGACGACCACGCCCGCGAACAGCAGGACGATGAGCACGGTCGCACCCAGGACGACGCCGAGCCGGACGGCGAGCGGCAGGCCGGTTCCGGGCGGTACGGACGCGGCCGGCGGGGCGGCCACGGGAACGGTGGGGCGGCCGGGATCGGTCACAACGGCGGCAGCTCAGACTCGGGATCGCGCTCGGCGAGGAGCCGATACCCGGTCTGGGGCACCGTCTCGATGAGCCACGGATGCGCGGCGTTGTCCCCCACCTTGCGCCGGAGGTTGGCGACGTGGACGTCGACCACCCGCTCGAACACGTCATCCGGCCGGCGGGCGACCTCGTCGAGGAGCCGGTCGCGGGTCATCACCAGCCCCTGGCGGCGGACGAGGGCGATCAGCAGCCGAGCCTCGCCCGGCGTCAGCCGGCCGCTGGTCACCGTGCCGTCCTCGAGCACCGCGGTGTAGGCCCGGGTGGCCGGGTCCAGCTTCAGGCGTCCTCCGGCCAGCGACAGCATCGGCTCATCAGTCAATTGGTCCGCGCTTACCGCCCCGTTACCAGCCGGTTGCGACGCGCGGCGGAGGATGGCCGCGACCCGCGCGGTGACCTCGTGGGGGTTGAAGGGCTTGCCCAGGTAGTCGTCGGCGCCCAGGCGGAGCCCGGCGATCCGGTCGGCATCGGTCCGTTTGGCGGAGGTGATGAGGATGGGCACGTCGCCCCGGTCGCGGAGCTCCTCCAGGACGGTCTCGCCCTGCATCTTCGGCAGCATGAGGTCGAGGATCACGAGGTCCGCCCCGTGCTCGTCGTACGCGGCCAGTGCCGCGGCGCCGTCCCCCGCCTCGGTGACCGCGTACCCGTCGCGCTCCAGGTAGAGCCGGAGCAGGGCGCGCAGCTGCGGTTCATCCTCGACGACGAGGATCCGGGGCCGGGTCTTCACGGCCTGATGCTATCGGTCCGCCTGTTCAGGAGTTGTGAAGGCGGCGTTCCCGTGGCCCTCAGGCCGGGCCGCTCGCGGCTGGGTCGGTCGCGTAGCGCAGGTTCGCGGTCTCGAGGGCGGCGAGGACGTCCAGGCGAGCCGCGTCGAGGTCGTCGCTCATCCGTCGGGCGTGCTCCCAGTCGCCATCGGCCATCGCGAGCTCGGCGTCCACCGATGACCGGGCCCGCCGATACGCCTGAATGGCGTCGTTCGCGCGTCGCGTGATCTGGTTCGTCGCCTCGCGGAGCATCCGCATCCGCTCCTCTGGACGCTGCTCCTGGGCCAGGCGCTGGTCGAGCGTCCTGGTGAACTCCGCGATCGACGCGGGCGTGCCCTGAATGAGCTGGAGATCCAGCTCACGTCGGCCGAGTCGGGTGTTGGGCGGCCGATTTGGCACCGATGTTTCGCCCCTCTCGCGGGCAGCCACGCATCGGCCATTGGATATGCCCGGTGGGGTGGGCCCACGATACCACCGGGACCCACCCGGCACCGGAGTCGGTCAGTGCTGGACGTCGATGACAAGCCGGCCGGGATTGGTCAGCGCGAACAGCCGCAGGCAGGTGCTGCCGTTCACGCCGAGGTACCAGTTGTTGACGGCCTCGAAGTCGCCGGATTCGACGAGCTGGACGATCTGCTCGAGCCCGGGGTCGAAATCGGTCGGACCGGTGTAGGTCTGCTCGCCCGAGTCCATGTCGTGCGCCGACGCGCCGGTGACGTTCACCAGGAAGACCGGGTCCCCGTTCACGTCGACCGGCAGGCCGCTCGGGTTTTGGACGTAGGGACCGTCGTCGGGCGTCACCCGGAGCTCCGGCGTGAGGTCGCCCTCGTATTCGAAGACGACTCGGTCGTAGCCGTCGTGCCCCGCGATTCGGACGTCGGTGAGCAGGACCGGGGCGAAGTCCGTATACGTCGCCTCGACGATGGTCTCGGAATCGCCGCAGGCGAACGGCGGCAGTTGGTCCGTCGATGGCTCGGCCGAGGGCTCGATCGATGGGCTGGCCGATGACTCGACGGACGGCTCGGCCGAGGGTTCGACCGATGGTTCAGCCGATGGCGCCAGGCTCGGGCTGGCGCTCGGGTCGCCACCGATGAACGGGCCCCCGCCAACCATGGACAGGCCGATGACCGCCGCGCCCAGGATCACCGCGGTGGCGGCGATCAGGCCGGCGAATCGGTTCAGGCTGATGCCCCACGGCCCGAAGCTCGTCCGCTGGTCGGTGCGGTCGACCTCGGCGCGAACCTCGTCGTACACCTGGTCACGGAGGTCTTTGGGACCCTCGTCGAGGAAGGCACGGATGAGCTGGTCGGGGTTGCGGTC
>DATBIW010000159.1:0-1696 GCA_036556745.1 Candidatus Limnocylindria bacterium
CAGAACCCGCGGGACTCGGGGATCGCGAAGGCATACAAACGGCCGGCCGCGGCCGTCGAGCGGGCAATGAGCGTGTCCGCGTCGGGATAGCAGCAGATGACCTTGTCGAGGACCACAACGTCGTGGGGGTCGAGTGACTCGACCGCCGCGTCGCCGACCCACAGGTCGAGCCGGCCGTCGAGACCCCGCTCATGGGCCAGGTCGGACGCCATGGCGATCGCCTCGGACGAGAGGTCGGCGCCGGTGCCGCGTGTCGCGCCCGCCTCGAGGGCGCGGACGAGGAGGTCGCCGGTCCCACACCCGATGTCCATGATCGACGACCCCGCGAGCCCCTCCTCGCGGAGCCAGCCGAAGAGCAGGTCGGTGGCCTCGGGCGCGATCGGTTCCCAGTCCTGGTAGCGCCGGTCGAAGTGCGCGCCGATCTCGGCGTGCGAGTCCGACCTCCGCTCGGGCGGGCAGCAGGGATCGGGGCTCGAACCCCCGTTCGGGCCACCCTGCGGGCTCGCCATCGGCCAGAAGTCTAGACTGGCCGACCGATGTCGAACCCGAATCGACCGAGGCTCATGACCGGGCCGTTCCTCGCGGTCGCCGTCGCCAGCCTGGTGTACTTCGTGGCCGACGGTCTGACCCTGCCGATCTACCCGGTGTTCGTTGCCGGTCCACTCGGCGGAGACGCCGCCGCGCTCGGCCTCGTGTTCGGGGCGTTCAGCGTGACTGCGCTCCTCCTGCGGCCATGGTCGGGGACGTTCGCCGACCGGCGCGGCCGCCGGCCCCTGCTCGTCGGCGGGGCGGTGCTGATGGCCGCCGCCCTGCTCGGCCACCTGCTGGCGACGAGCGTCGAGATCCTCATCGTCATGCGGCTGGTGATGGGCATCTCAGAGGCCGCGTTCTTCGTCGCCGCGTTCACGATGGCCGCCGACCTGACCCCGGAGGACCGTCGGGGCGAGGCACTGAGCCTCATCTCACTGTCGCTCTACGCGGGCATCGCGATCGGTCCGTTCATCGGGGAGCTGGCGCTGGGGGAGGATCGCTTCGCGCTCACCTGGGTGGTCGCCGCCGTCCTGGCTGCGGCTGCGGCGGTGATCTGCCTCCGGGTTCCGGAGACCCGGCCGACCGAAGGCAGCGCCGAGGCGGTGGGACAGCCCGGCCGCTATCGGTTCGTCCACCCCAAAGGGATCCTGCCGGGCCTGGTCGTGCTGGCCGGGACGTGGGGCATGGCCGGCTTCTTCGTGTTCGCCAAGCCCTACGGGCAGGAGCTGGGCCTGGCAGGCGTGGCCCCGCTGTTCTTGCTGTACGCCGGGATCGTCATCGTCATCCGGGCGGCGATGCCGTGGGCACCCGATCGGTTCGGCGGTCGCCGCCTGGCCGGTGCGGCCCTGGTCTTCATCATCGCCGGGCTGGTCATCATGGGCGCGGTCGAGAGCCCGGTCGGGTTCTACGCGGGGACCATCGTCATGGCGCTCGGCGTCGCCTTCTTCCCGCCCGCCATCCTGACCATGGCCCAGGCGGGCATCCCGGCTCTCGAGCGGGGGAGCCTGATCGGGACGACGAGCGCATTCATCGACCTCGGGTTCGGCGTCGCGCCCATCACCCTGGGCCTGGTGGCCAACGGCGCCGGCTATGCGGTGACCTTCGTCGTGTCGGCGGTCATCGCCGGCGTCGGCCTGGCGCTCCTCCTGCTGCTCGTGCGTCCCCG
>DATBIW010000160.1:0-27961 GCA_036556745.1 Candidatus Limnocylindria bacterium
TTGAAGGCCACCGCCTGGAACGAGCCGATGGCCCGGCCGAACTGCTTGCGCTCCTTCGCATAGGCCGATGCGGCCTCGTAGGCCGCCTGGGCCAGGCCAAGCGCCATGGCGCCGATCCCGATCCGGCCACCGTCGAGCGTCCTCAGGAACAGCTTGTCGCCCTCGCCCTCGTCGCCCAGCAGGTTGGCCGCCGGGACCCGGCAGCCGTCGAACAGCAGCTCCCCGGTGGCCGAGGCGTGGAGCCCCATCTTCTCCTCGAGCCGCCCGAACGTGAACCCGGGCGTGCCCTTCTCGACGATGAACGCGGTGATCTGCGAGTCGTCCTCCGCCTCCCCGGTCCGCGCCACGACGATGTAGATGTCCGCCACCCCGGCGTTGGTGATGAACTGCTTCGCCCCGTCGATGACCCACTCGTCGCCGTCGCGCCGCGCCCGAGTCCGCGTCCCGCGGGAGTCGCTCCCCGCACCCGGCTCGGTCAGGCCGTAGGCGCCGAGCTTCTGGCCGCTCGCCAGCGGGCGGAGGAACTGCTCCTGCTGCTCGGGGGTGCCGGCCAGGTACAGGGGCCCGGCCCCGAGCGATGTGTGGGCGCTGACGATGATCCCCATCGACCCGCTCGCCCGCGACAGCTCCTCGATCGTGATCGCGTAGGCCAGGTTGTCGAGCCCGGTGCCGCCGATCTCGGCCGGATACGGCACGCCCAGCAGGCCCAGCCCGGCCGCCTCGCGGACGAGCTCGTGCGGGAACTCGCCGTTCGCCTCCATGGCGTCCGCCTGCGGGGCGATGCGGCCGTCGGCGAAGGCGCGGACCGTGCGCCGGATCTCCTCGTGGGCAGGCGAGAGGGCGAAGTCCATCGGTCGCGCGAGTCTATCAGCGCCCGGCTGGAAATCGGCCTGGCGGAGGCTGGCGGCGGGCATCGCGAAGGGGCTGGATTCCGGACGGCCGCCGCCTATACTGCGGCCCTAACGCTGGGAGGGTGCGCGGGTTGCCCGACGTCGACGTCCGCCTGGATCACGTCACCAAGTCCTTCGGCGAGATGACCGCCGTGGACGACCTTTCCCTCGAGATCTGGCGCGGCGAGTTCTTCTCGATGCTCGGCCCGTCGGGCTGCGGCAAGACGACGACCCTCCGGATGATCGGCGGCTTCGAGGAGACGACCAGCGGGACGGTCTACCTGGGTGACGAGGACGTCACCGGCCTGCCGCCGTTCAAGCGCAACGTCAACACCGTCTTCCAGAACTACGCCCTGTTCCCGCACCTGACGATCTACGAGAACGTCGCATTCGGCCTCCGTCGCAAGAAGGTCCCCGACGCGGAGATCAAGACCCGGGTCGGGGACATGCTCGAGCTGGTCGAGCTGCCGGGGTACGACGAGCGCAAGCCCGGCATGCTGTCCGGGGGCCAGCAGCAGCGGGTGGCGCTGGCCCGGGCCCTGATCAACCACCCCCAGGTGCTGCTCCTGGACGAGCCGCTCGGCGCCCTGGACCTGAAGCTCCGCAAGCAGATGCAGATCGAGCTGAAGCGGATCCAGTCCGAGGTTGGGATCACGTTCATCTACGTGACCCACGACCAGGAAGAGGCCATGACGATGTCCGACCGCATTGCTGTCATGCGGGCGGGCCGTATCGAGCAGCTCGGCGACCCGGAGAGCCTCTACGAACGGCCAAGGACCGCGTTCGTGGCTGGCTTCCTGGGCGTCTCCAACCTGCTCGAGGGCGAGGTCGCGGGTCACGAGGGAGGGATGATCTCCATCCGCCTGACCGATGGCACGGTCATCCGAGCGCCCTCCCCGGAGGGCGGGACGTCGCTCCACGAGGTTCGCCTGGGGGTTCGCCCCGAGAAGCTCCGGGTCCTTCCGGCGACCGATGGCGCGGGCACGGATGCATCGGTCAATGCCATGGAGGGCACCGTTCTCGACTCGAGCTACATCGGTGTCAGCACCCAGTACCTGGTCGAGACCCGAGACGGCCACAAGATGACCGCCTACGCCCAGAACCTCGAAACCGCCGGCGCGGCCGAGGCCCTCGCGGATGGCGAGAAGGTCCGGCTGACCTGGCAGCCACGCCACACGTTCGTCGTCGCCGGGCCGGCGCAGCATGTCGCCGGCGATCCCCACGCCCCTGAGGAGGAAGGAGACCTCGATGTCTGATCAGCGCAGCCGGATCGAGCTGGCCATCGAGCGGACCATGCGGCAGGACCGCATCAGCCGCCGATCGTTCCTGGGGAGGGCCGGCCGAGGGGGCGTGGCGCTGGGGGCCATGATGACCCTGCCCGGGCTCATTGCCGCCTGCTCGCCGAGCGGGGGCGGCGACGGCACGACCATCGAGTGGGCGAACTGGCCGGCGTACATCGATATCGACGAGACGATCGATCCGAGCCCGACCCAGTACCCGACCCTGAACGCGTTCATCGAGCAGTCCGGCTACAACGTGAATTACGTCGAGGCCATCCAGGACAACGAGGAGTTCTTCGGCCAGATCCAGCCCGACCTGTCGGCGGGCAACCCGACCGGCTGGGACATCATCTCCCCGTCCGACTGGATGGTGGAGCGGCTGATCCGGCTCGACTACCTCGAGCCGCTCGACCTGAGCCTCATCCCGAACCTCGAGGCGCACGCCGCCGACTATGCCCGCGGCCTGTACTTCGACCCGGACAACGCGTACAGCGTGTGGTGGCAGGGCGGCATCACGGGCATCGGGTACAACCCGACCCTCACCGGCCGGGAGCTCACCTCGTTCAGCGACCTCCTCGACCCGGCGTTCGCGGGCCAGGTTGGCCTCTTCAAGGAGATGCGCGACACGCTCGGGCTCCAGCTGGCCGACATGGGCATCAGCCCGACCGAGGCCACCGTCGACGACGCGGCGGCCGCCCAGGCCGTCCTGCTCGAGGCCGCCGAGGCCGGGCAGTTCCGCGGCTTCTACGGGAACGAGTACTACGACGAGCTGGCGGCGGGGAACCTGGTCGCCACCGTGGCGTGGTCGGGTGACGTGACCCAGATGCAGCTCTACGACAACCCGGACGTCGTCTTCGTGAACCCGTCCGGGGGTGGGATGCGATGGAACGACAACCTGATCATCCCGAAGGGAGCGGCGAACATCGAGGCCGCACACGCGCTCATCAACTACTGGTACGACCCCGTGCCGGCGACCCTCCTGTCGGAGTACATCGGCTACTTCACGCCGGTCGCCGAGGTGCCCGAGCGGATCCAGGCCGACGCCGATGCCGCCCGCGAGGAGGGCGACACCGAGACGGCCGACCTTCTGGACGTGGTCGCCGCCACGGTCGCCCCGACCGACGAGGACCTCGCCAACAGCCACGCCTACAAGCAGCTGTCGGAGGAGGAAGAGGCGCAGTGGAACGACCTCTGGCTCGAGCTGCGCGGAGCCTGAGGCCGAGGAGCGCCGGACGCGGCTGAGCTGGCCGAGACCGGCCGGTGGCCCATGAGCGTCGATGCCTGAACGGAGCCGGATCGAGGTCGCCATCGAGCGCGCCATGCGGCGTGAGGCGATCAGCCGGCGGACGTTCCTGGGCCATGCCGGGCGGGGCGGGGTCGCCCTCGGCGCCATGCTGACCCTTCCCGGGCTGATCGCCGCCTGCTCGCCTGGCGGCGGCGAGGCAGGCTCGATCGAGTGGGCGAACTGGCCCGGCTACATCGATATCGACGAGGAGGGGACGCCCGACCCGACGCCGTACCCGACGATCAACGCGTTCATCGAAGAGACCGGCATCCAGGTCAACCTGACCGAGGCGATCATCGACAACGAGGACTTCTTCGGCCAGATCCAGCCGGACCTTGCCGCGGGCAACCCGACCGGCTGGGACCTCATCACCCCAAGCGACTGGATGGTCGAGCGGATGATCGGCCTCGAGTACCTCGAGGACCTCGACCTGTCGGTCATCCCGAACCTCGACGCCAACGCGGCCGAGTACGCCCGGAACCTGACCTTTGACCCGGACAACGCGCACAGCGTCTACTGGCAGGGCGGCATCACCGGGATCGCCTTCGACCCGACCCTGACCGGTCGCGAGCTCACGACCTTCGACGACCTCCTCGACCCCGAGTTCGCCGGCCAGGTGGGCCTGTTCAAGGAGATGCGCGACACGTTCCCGCTGGCGCTGCTGTCGATCGGCGTCATCCCGGTGGACGCGACCATCGAGGACGTCGAGGAGGTCCAGCAGAAGCTGATCGGCCCGGCGGAGGCGGGGCAGTTCCGCGGCTTCTACGGGAACGAGTACTACGACGAGCTGGCGGCCGGGAATCTCGTCGCGTCCATGGCGTGGTCCGGCGACATCACCCAGATGGCGCTGTACGACAATCCGAACATCCAGTTCGTGATCCCCGACACGGGCGGCATCCGCTGGAACGACAACCTCGTCATCCCGAACGGTGCGGCGAACATCAGCGGCGCCCACACCCTGATGAACTACTGGTACGACCCGGTGCCGGCCACGATCCTGTCGGAGTACATCGGCTACTTCACCCCCGTGGCCGAGGTGCCGGACCGGATCCGGCAGGACGCGGAGGCCGCCCGCGAGGCCGGCGACGACGAGACGGCCGACCTGCTCGACGCGATCGCCCCGACCGTCGCCATCACCGAGGAGCAGCTGGCCAACAGCTACGAGGACAAGCCGCTCACCGAGGAGGAGGAGGCCGAGTGGAACGCCCTCTTCCTCGAGCTCCGCGGCGCCTGATGGACCGCCTGATGGCTGACCGATGACGACCGATCGCCGCCGCTGGGTGCCCTATGCGCTGCTCCTGCCAGGCGCGATCTGGCTGCTCCTGTTCTTTGCCATCCCGATGGGCTTCATGCTCGTCATGTCCCTCCAGGAGGGGTCGCTCAGCCAGGGCTTTCAGCTGACCTGGAACTTCGCGATCTACCCGGAGGTCTTCGCCGAGTACTGGGACCTGATGCTTCGGTCGATCTTCTTCGCGTTCCTGACGACCGTGATCACCCTGCTCATCGGCTATCCGCTGGCCTACATGATCGCGTTCCGCGGAGGCCGCTTCAAGAACGCGCTGCTCCTGATCGTGGTCATGCCGTTCTTCGTGAGCTTCGTCATTCGGACCCTGAACTGGAAGATGATCCTCGCCGACAACGGGATCCTGTTCGGGACGCTGAAGGACATCGGCCTGCTGGACCCGGGCTTCCAGTTCCTCGCCACGCCGGCAGCAGTGGTGTTCGGCCTGACCTACAACTTCCTGCCGTTCATGGTGCTCCCCCTGTACGTCGCGCTCGAGAAGATCGACCGCCGGCTGATCGAGGCGGCCACCGATCTGTATGCGAGCCGCGCCCAGGCGTTCTGGCGGATCACGTTCATCCTGTCCCTGCCGGGCGTGATCGCCGGGTCGCTGCTGACGTTCATCCCGGCCATCGGCGACTTCATCAACGCCGACATCATCGGCGGCGGCAACCGGGACGTGATCATGATCGGGAACGTCATCCAGTTCCAGTTCTTCACGGCCAACAACTACCCGACCGCCGCCGCCCTGGGCTTCGTCCTCGTCGTCGGGGTCATGGCCCTGGTCATCGCCTACACCCGCGCCGTCGGCGCGGAGAAGCTCACCCAGGGCTAGGGCCGACCGATGGGAGGCCGCATCTCACGCGCCGCGCTGCCGGTGTTCACCGCGCTGGTCCTGGTCTTCCTGTTCGCCCCGATCGCGGTGATGATCATCTTCAGCTTCAACGACCCGGCCGGCCGCCAGAACATCACCTGGCAGGGGTTCACCCTCGAGAACTACCTGACGGTCTGGTCGCGGCCGGACATCACCGGGCCGCTGATCCTGTCGATCGTCATCGCGGTCCTCTCGACGATCGTGGCCACCACGCTCGGGACGATGATGGGCCTGGCCCTGACCCGCTACGACTTCCGCGGGGAGGGGGCCAGCAACCTTCTGATCTTCATCCCGACCACGGCGCCGGAGATCATCCTCGGCGCATCGCTCCTCACCCTGTGGGTGTCGCTCGGCCAGGAACGGGGAGCGCCCACGATCCTGATCGCCCACATCATGTTCAACATCTCGTTCGTGGTGGTCACCGTCCGGGCGCGCCTCGCCGGGTTCAACAGGTCCCTCGAGGAGGCGGGCCAGGACCTCTACGCTGATGGCTGGACGACCTTCCGGAAGGTCACCTTCCCGCTGATCTTCCCCGGCATCCTGGCCGCCGCCCTGCTGGCCTTCGCCCTGTCGATCGACGACTACGTGATCACCCTGTTCAACGCCGGCCGGACGGTCACCTTCCCGCTGTGGGTGTACGGCGTCAGCCGGCTCGGGATCCCGCCCGAGGTCAACGTCCTCGGCACCCTGATCTTCCTGATCGCGTTCGTGTTCCTCGGCGTCCAGGCCATCGCCGGCCGCCGGGCCGGCCGCCGCCAGGAGGGCCCCGTCACGATGGTGGGCCGCTAGGGCCGATGGCCCAGCCTCGCTATTCCGCCGCCGCGCTCCAGCGGCTACCCTGCCCCCATGACGACCGAGACCGCCACTCCCCTGGTTGACGCCCGGGCCGACGACTCGTCGGTCTGGCTCGCGCGCCGCGCCGGCGTCCCCGCCGTGTGGGCCCGCTACACCGACCTCATCGTGGACCGCGGAGAGGGGTCCTGGGTCGTCACCGAGGACGGCGACCGCTACCTCGACTACACCTGCGGGATCGGGGTCACAAACACCGGGCACGCCCATCCCCGGGTGGCGGCGGCCATCGCCGAGCAGGCGGCGAAGATCATCCACGCCCAGCAGAACATCCTCTATCACAAGCCCGGCCTCGAGCTCCACGAGCGGCTGCCGCGCTACTTCCCGAACGCCGGCCCCGACGACGACATCGGCCTGTTCCTGTCCAACTCCGGGGCCGAGGCCATCGAGGCGGCGGTCAAGCTCGCCAAGGTCGCCACCCATCGGCCGTCGATCATCGCGTTCAAGGGTGGGTTCCACGGCCGGACGCACGGGACGATGTCGCTGACCAGCTCGGCCATCAAGAACCGCGGCCACTACGAGCCGCTCCTGCCATCGGTCTACTTCGCGCCGTTCCCGTACGCCCTGCGCTGCCCGACCGGCCGGACCGATGCCGACGCCCTGGCGTGGACCCTGGCCCAGCTCGACGAGCTGTTCGCCACCTTGGTGTTCCCCGAGGACGTGGCTGCGTTCCTGGTCGAGCCGGTGCTCGGGGAGGGCGGGTACGTCGTCCCGCCGGACGGGTTCCTCCCCGCCCTCCGGGAGCTCGCCGACCGCCACGGGATCCTGCTGATCGTCGACGAGGTGCAGTCCGGCTACGGGCGCACGGGCCGGTTCTTCGCCACCGAGTGGAGTGGCGCCCGCCCCGACATCGTGGTCATGGCCAAGGGCATTGCCTCGGGCATGCCGCTGTCGGGCATCCTCGCCTCTCGCGAGCTGCTGGGCCGATGGGCCCCCGGCGGACATGGCGGGACGTACGGCGGCAACGCGGTGTCGTGCGCGGCCGCGGTCGCGACCCTCGATGTGTTCGAGGCCGAGCAGCTCACCGCCCGGGCCGAGACCCTCGGGACACGGCTCCTCAACGGACTGCGCGAGGCCGTCGCCGGAAACCCGCACGTGGCCGAGGTCCGTGGCCGGGGCCTGATGGTCGGCATCGAGTTCGCCGATCCCGAGACCCTCGCCCCGCGGCCCGACCTGGCCAAGGCCACCATGACCGACGCCCTGATCCACCGGCTCCTGCTCCTGTCCTGCGGGACGTGGGGCCAGGTCGTCCGGGTCATCCCGCCCCTGGTCACGTCCGAGGCCGAGATCGATCAGGCGGTGGGGATCATCGGCTCCGCGATCCAGACCGCGGGCGAGTCCGCGGTCTGACCGTTCGGCGCGGCAGCCGCCGCGCCATGCCGTCGAGGAGCAGGTCGAGCCCGTACGTGAAGTCGAGCTGCATCGGCGGGTCGGCCGAGGCCGCTGCCATCGCCATGGCGACCAGGTTCGGATAGCGCTCGGGGTCGACGCCGGCCACCAGCTCCTCGGCCGCAACCGTTGGCTCGTCAGGATTGAACGGCCAGTTGGCGACCTGCATCGTGAAGCCGTACAGGTGGCTGTCGAGCGCCGTGAACGCGTGGCCCACCTCCTCGAACGAGAACCCGGCCTCGCGCAGGACACCGATGACGGCGTCCACGTAGGCCAGGCGGGCCGGGCCGAGGTCCGTGCGAGACTCGAGGAGCGGGCCCGCCCACGGGTGCCGGAGGAGGACCGACTGCGCGGCGATGCCGCTTTCCCGGAGCGCCGTGCGCCACGGCACGTCCCGACGCGGGACGGTGAACTCGGCGGCGACGCGCTCGGCGAGCCCGGCCAGGACCTCGTCCTTGTCGGCCACGTGCTTGTAGAGGGACATCGCCTCGACGCCCAGCCGCTGACCGAGGCGGCGCATGGTCACCGCCGCCAGCCCCTCGCGGTCCGCGATCTCGACCGCTGCGTCGAGGATCCGGTCTCGGGTCACTGGCTTGCGCGCTCGGTCGGTCATCGGTTCACCGCCGCCCTCGTCTCCTGCTTGACAGGCTTACGCTGTAATCCTATCATGACCCTCCTATCGGCTTACAGTGTAATCCCACCGAAGAGGACAGACCGATGCTCCGCACCGATTCGAACCAGGACCGAGCCATCCCGGCCACGACCACCTTCACCACCGCGGAGGCTGCCGGCGTGATGCGCGCGGTCGCCCAGCATCGGTACGGGCCACCCGACGTCCTCCGGCTCGAGCAGGTCGCGAGGCCCGTCCCCGGGCCGGGCGAGGTCCTCGTCCGCATCCGCGCCGCGTCGATCTTCGCCGGCGACTGGCGCATGGTCCGGGGCAGCCCGTTCTTCCTGCGCGTGGCGCTCGGCCTGCGCCGCCCCCGTCGCCCGATCCCCGGCCTGGACCTGGCCGGCGAGGTGGCCGCCGTGGGCCCGGACGTCACCGACCTCCGAGTCGGGGACGCCGTCTTCGGATGGACGGGCGGCTCGCTGGCGGAGTACGCGTGCACCCCGGCATCCCAGCTGGTGCCCATTCCGGCGGGCCTCTCCTTCGAGGAGGCGGCGACCGTCTCCGAGGCCGGGCAGACCGCGCTCCAGGGGCTGCGCGACGCGGGCCGGCTGGCCGCGGGCCAGCGCGTGCTGGTCATCGGCGCGTCCGGTGGGGTCGGCTCGTACGCGGTCCAGGTCGCCCGCGCCCTGGGGGCGGCTCACGTGACGGGCGTGTGCAGCACCCGCAACGTCGGGCTCGTGCGCTCGATGGGGGCCGATGCGGTCATCGACTACACGCGTGAGGACGTCGCCGACAGCCGGGACCGATGGGATCTCATCCTCCAGCTCGCCGGAACGACCTCGCCGAACCGCCTGCGCCGGGTGCTCACGCCGGGCGGCACGCTGGTCCTGAGCGACGGAATGGGCCGCTTCTCGGGGATCGACCGGATCCTGAAGGCAACCCTCCTGAACCCGTTCGTGCGCGAGCGGCTGGCCGTGTTCATCACCCGCGAGAACCTGGCCGACCTGCTGGCCCTCCGCGACCTCGTCGCGTCCGGCGCCCTGCGCCCGGTCATCGACCGCACCTACCCCCTCGCCGAGGCGGTCGAGGCGTTCCGCTACCTCGAGGCGGGGCACACCCAGGGCAAGGTCGTCATCACGATCGGCGGCTAGCGGTAGCGCTCGAGGCGCTCGAGGATCGCGTTGGCTGACGCCCAGTCGGCCTCGGTGGGCTGCTCCCCGGCGTGCAGGTGGAGGAGCGGGACGACGTTCCAGGCCGGACCTTCGCGGCCCGGGACGTGGATCGAGAGGTCGCCGCGGTCGAGCAGCGCGACGAGGCTCGCGCCCCACTCCCCGCCCTCGATCACGGCCCGCACGAGGCTGTCGACGAAGGCCTCGGGGCTGCCGAACTCGAGGCCGACCCGCATGGCCAGCAGCCCGCTGTCGGGAACGGCAATCCGCTGGTCGCCCGGCTGAGCGCTCACCCGAGGGCGTCCAAGATCCAGCTGAACAGGGCGGCGCTGCCGATGACGGTCAGCACGACGATCAGGATGATCAGGACGAACCCGATGGCGCTGGCCCAGGCGGGAACGCGGCCTGTGTCCTCCTCGGTCGGGGCGTCGTAGGGCGTCGCGATCCAGGTGGCCAGTGCGTCGCCGTCGACCCGGGTCTCGACGTCCCCGTCGAACGGCATGACCACGACCCGCTCCCGCCCGGTCTCGGCCACCGAACCGGGCTCGGCCAGGATGAGGACCCGGGGCGTATCCGCCTGGCGGAGCAGGAGGGCGTGGTCGCCGGTGGGGTTGGTGAGGGGCTGGGCTTCGAGCGCACCCCGCCCCACGGGGAGCGGTGCGGAGTCAGGCTCGGCCGTCACGACGTCGAGCATACGCGGCGCCGCTGGACGCCGATGCTAGGCTCGCGCCCATGGAACGCCCAACCATTCGCCCAGCCGTGTTCGCCCTGGTGCTCAGCCTCCTCCTCGTGGTGGCCGCGTGCAGTCCGGCCGACCCCGGCGCCTCGGTCGGCGAGCCGGAGCCCGGTGGGGACCCATCGCAGGGGGTCACCAACCCCTACTGAGGACCGGAGCCAACGAAATCGGTGCCCCCGGGCACCGCGCGACCGATAATTGCAATGGACTCCGTGGTGCGGCGGCCGCAAGATGACGCCGTTCTCATCCGTGCCCCAAGGAGGCAGTGCCCACCATGTCCACACCCCGCAGTTGGCGGCTTCTGGTCGCCCTGGTCGCCGCGACCCTCCTGGTCGCGGCCGCCGTACCAGTTGGCGCGGCCGGCCCGCCCGGCAACAACGGGACCGTGAAGATCCACGACGGCGTGAAGGCCGACGACAACCACCCGGAAGTCGCCAACGACCCGCATGTCGGCTGCCCGTTCCACGTCCACTTCTTCTTCGGCGATGGCGAGCAGGCCGGCAATCCCACCGGAGACGACTGGTGGATCGCCGGCCACCCGCCGGGTGGTGCCGGCTCGTTGAGCGGCGAGTACATCGCTCTCGGGAATGGTGAGTACTGGACTGGCCCGCTCGAGCTGCCGGCCGGCCACTACAAGCTGACCTTCACCGGCGCCGGCAAGAACCTGAACGCCAAGCACAAGGTGTTCTGGGTCGAGGACGGCTGCGACGGCGAAGGTGGGGGTGGAGACCCCGGCGAAGGCTGACCATCCAACCCAAGCCAGACCGATGGACCCCCGCCCCGCCCGGCGGGGGTCCTGCTTATCCCGCCCCGTCGACCTGGGGTGCTAGTGTCGAAACCTTCTCCGCCCGTTCGTTGTAGAGATGACGGCGGGTATTCGGTCCGCCGCCCGATCACCCACAGGAGGACCCGATGCGCTACGTGATCCTGATCTACGACGAGGAAACGGCGAACCCCTCGCCCGAGCCGCCCGACCCGGAGGTCTGGGGCCAGGTGATGGAGGAGTACAACGTCTTCACCAAGATGCTCCGCGACAACAACTTCTACCTCGGCGGCGAGGCGCTCCAGCCCAACCCGACCGCGACCACGATCCGGATCCGCGACGGCCAGACGGTCACCACCGACGGCCCGTTCGCCGAGACCAAGGAAGGGCTCGGCGGGTTCTACCTGGTGGAGGCCCGCGACCTGGACCACGCCCTCGAGCTGGCGGCCGCCTGCCCGGGCGCGAAGTGGGGCACCGTCGAGGTCCGTCCGGTCATCGACTTCCCGGAGCCGGACGCGGTGCCGGTCGGCGAGGGCGAGGCCGTCACCTCGGCCTGAACGCCGCCTGATCTGGACGGGACCTGAACCGGCGCTTGTCGATCGACGGCGTCCCGACCGAGGTTGTCGACCGCCTGTTCCGCGAGGAGCACGGACGGGCGGTCGCCACCCTGATCCGGGTCCTCGGCGACTTCGACCTCGCCGAGGAGTCGGTCCAGGACGCATACCTCGTCGCGCTCGAGCGGTGGCCACGGGAGGGCGTGCCGGCCAACCCCGGAGCCTGGATCACGGTAACCGCGCGGAATCGGGCGGTTGATCGGCTGCGACGAGCCCGGCGACTGACCGATAAGCAGGCGGTAATCGAGCAGGAGGCGGTTCTCGCCGCCGAGGCGGCGGAGGCCACGGCACTCCCCGAGGAAGCAGACGACGGGCCGATGAGCATCACCGATGATCGGCTTCGGCTGATCTTCACCTGCTGCCATCCGGCCCTGGCGCCGGAGGCGCGGATCGCGCTCACCCTCTGGGCGATGGGCGGGCTCACGACGCCCGAGATCGCCCGCGCGTTCCTCGTCCCCGAGCCGACCATGGCCCAGCGCCTCGTCCGCGCCAAGCGGAAGATCCGCGACGCGGGCATTCCCTACCGCGTCCCGGAGGACGCGGTCCTGCCCGAGCGGCTCGACGGCGTCCTCCACGTCCTGTACCTGATCTTCAACGAGGGCTACGACGCGTCGTCGGGGTCGGACCTGATCCGCCAGGAACTGTGCGCGGAGGCCATCCGGCTGGCCCGCGTCCTCGCCACCCTGATGCCCGACGAGCCGGAGGTCATCGGCCTGCTGGCCTTGATGCTCCTGACCGACGCGCGGCGTCCGGCCCGGGTGGACGCCCAGGGCGACCTCGTACTCCTCGAGGACCAGGACCGGAGCCGGTGGGACCGCGCCCAGATCGTCGAAGGCCAGGGTCTCGTCGAGCAGGCCCTGCGTGCCGGCACCGGCCGCCGCGGTCCGTACCAGCTCCAGGCCGCCATCGCGGCGGTCCACGACGAGGCGCCGACGGCCGACGCCACCGACTGGATCGAGATCCTGGGCCTGTACAACATCCTCGTCCGCGTCTCCCCAACCCCGGTCGTCGAGCTGAACCGGGCGGTGGCCGTCTCGGTCGTCTCGGGCCCGGCTGCCGGCCTGGCGATCATGGACAACCTGACCGGGTCGGACCGGCTGGCCGAGTACGCGTATCTCCACGCCGCCCGGGCCGACCTGCTGAGGCGCCTCGACCGCACCGACGAGGCCCGCGCGGCCTACCAGCGGGCGGCCGAGCTGACGACCAATGGCGCGGAGCGCGCCTTCATCGAACGGCGCCTGGTCCAGCTCGACGGAGGGCCGGCTGGGGCCTAGGCGTCCAGCGCGGCGATCGTCGGGGCCAGTGCCCGGATGCTGTCGGCGGTGATCGGGTCGAGGACCAGCTGGACGTGCCCGACGCCCATCTCCGCGAACGCCCGGAGCCCAGGCACGAGGACCTCGGGGTCACCCGACATCGCGTCCACCGGGGCACGGTCGTGGCTCCCCTGCCGGACGTGCTCGGCACCGGGCATCGCCACCAGCACGGCCAGGGTCCGTTCGAGCGTCACCGGGTCGCGGCCGGCCTCCCGGCAGGCGGCGTCGATCTTGTCGCGGAGCGGCGGGTAGCCCTCGGGCGAGTTGCCATACCAGGTGAACCAGGCGTTCCACGACTGGACCCAGGGAAGCGTGATCGACAGCATCCGCGGGCCGTCCGACCCAACCAGCAGCGGCGGCCCGTGCGGGCGTGGCCCGCGGGGGATCAGCTCGGCATCGGTAATCGTGTAGTAAGCGCCCGAATAGTCGCAGCGGCCATCATGGAGGAGCGTTCGGATGATCGTGAACGCCTCCTCGAACCGGCTGACCCGATGGTCGTACGGGAACCCGTACGCGGTGTAGTCGGGCTCGTTCCAGCCGGCGCCGAGGCCCAGGATCAGCCGGCCGCCGCTGATCTCCTCGAGGGTGGCCGCCTTCTTGGCGATCATCGCCGGGCTGTGGAAGGACGTGGCCGCGACGAGCGGGCCGAGCTGGATCTTCTCGGTGACCGCCGCCACCGCGGCGAGCTGGGTCCAGGCCTCCCAGGGCCCGCGCGACGGGCCGTCCTCGTATCGGTACAGGAGGTGGTCGCCCACCCAGATGGAATCCAGGCCGATCTCCTCGGCCACCTGGGCCATCTCCCTGATGTCCGCCCAGCGCGGCACCCACTCGACCTCGGGGAGCTGCACCCCCACCTTGAGCGGCCTCGTCATCGGACTGATTGTCGGCGATTCGAGGGCCGCGATCGCCTTCGCGCGGCGGCCACCGCTCCTATAGCATCTACGCTATAGAGCGGATAGAATGGGGGCCCATGAGAACCGCGAATCTGCTCCGACATGCTCGGCGCCGAGCCGGGCTGACCCAGGTCGAGCTCGCAGCCCTGGCAGGCGTGCCCCAATCCACGGTGGGCCGGATCGAGACCGATCGGATCAACCCGACGATGGCCACCCTCCGGCTCCTGCTGAATGCCGCCGGGCAGGACCTCGAGCTGACGCCCCTGGCGGGGCGAGGCGAAGACCGGAGCCTGATCCGCGACCGGTTGCAGCTGACGCCGGCCGCCCGGGCGCGACTCGCGATCCAGGAGGCCCGATTCGAAGCCTCCCTGCGGGCTCGCCGAGCATGACTTCCGATCGCCAGTTCGACCCGATCCGCTCGTTCCAGACCCTGAACCGGCACGGGGTCCGCTACGTCGTCATCGGCGGATTTGCCGGCAAGCTACTGGGGTCGACGATCCTCACCGTCGACATCGACGTGTGCTACGCCCGGGACGCGGACAACCTGAAGCGGCTCGCAGCCGCCCTCAAGGAGCTCCACGCCGAGCTCCGCGGCGCCCCCGAGGGACTCCCCTTTCGCCTCGACGCTCGCACGCTCGGCAAGGGCAACAACTTCACCTTCGTGACCGATGCAGGGGATCTCGACGTCCTCGGCATGCCATCCGGGACGACCGGCTACGAGGCCCTGCGCCGCAATGCGACCGAGCTCGACCTGGGGGAGGTCACCGTCTGGGTGGCCGGCATCGAGGACCTCATCGCCATGAAGCGCGCTTCGGGCCGGCTCCGTGACCTCGCCCACCTCGAGGTGCTGGCGGCGCTCAGAGACGAGCTCGAGGGCGGCTGATCTCACGCCGTCCGATCCTCTGGCGTTCCACAGGCATGCACACACGGAACCCACTCCCCGAGGAAGCCGAGATGTGGCGGGCAACCGCGGCCCGCGATCCGGAGGCCGACGGCCGGTTCTACGTCGCGGTTCGGACGACCAAGGTCTTCTGCCGCCCGACCTGCCCGTCCCGAACGCCGCTCCCCAGGAACGTCGAGTTCCACGCGACGCCGTGGGAGGCGCTGGCCGCCGGGTTCCGCCCGTGCCGCCGATGCTGGCCGATGGGCCACCCGAACCCGGCCCGCGCCAGCGAGCTGACGATCACCCGGTTCGCCACGCCCCTGGGACCGATGGTGGCCGCGGCGACCGAAGATGGCATCGCGGTCGTGGACTTCGCCGACCGGCGGGCAGTCCGGACCGAGCTCCGCGATGCGACCCGGCGGCTGCGAGCCACCCCGACCGTCGTGTCCGCCAGGGCCGCGGCCGGCCACCCGCACCTGGGCGCGCTGCTCGACCAGATGACCGAGTACTTCGCCGGCCGGCGCACCGCTTTCGACCTGCCGCTCATTGCCGGCGGCACCCGGTTCGAGGCATCGGTCTGGGCGTGGCTCCAGACCATTCCGCCGGGCCAGACGCGGACCTACGCCCAGGGTGCCGCCGCGGTCGGGCGACCCGCCGCGATCCGGGCCATCGGCCGGGCCAACGGTCGGAACCCGCTGGCCATCGTGGTCCCCTGCCATCGGGTCATCGGCTCCGACGGCGACCTGACCGGCTACGGCGGCGGGCTGTGGCGCAAACAGGCCCTCCTCGACCTCGAAGCCGCCGACGCCTAACCCGCTGGCACTCTGCGGGACAAAGCGCTCGTCCCGCCGAAGTCGTAGACTCCGCGGGCTGAACACCGACGACTGACGGCCCGCCGGGCCGTTCCCCACGGGAGACCTGACCGCACATGACTGCTGCCTCCGACGCCACGCCCCTGCCGGTCGAGAAGAGCGCCTGGGAACGGGCACGGATCGAGCTTCCCCACCGGGAGCGGCTCGAGATCCTCGCCGTCGTCCTGCTCGGGATGTTCCTGTCAGCGCTCGACAACACGATCGTCGGCACGGCGCTGCCGACCATCGTCACCGAGCTCAACGGCAACGACGTCTACATCTGGCCGTTCACCGCCTACCTGCTGACCGCCACCGTCAGCGGGCCGATCTGGGGCAAGACCTCCGACATCTTTGGCCGGCGCCCGATCTTCCTGCTCGGCGTCGGCATCTTCCTGATCGGGTCGTTCCTGTGCGGGATCAGCCAGGAGATGTGGCAGTTCATCGCGTTCCGCGGCCTCCAGGGCCTCGGAGCCGGGGCGCTGTTCCCGGTGGCGCTGAGCATCATCGGCGACATTTTCCCGCCGTCCGAGCGCGGCAAGTACCAGGGCTTCTTCGGCGCGATGTTCGGGATCGCGTTCCTCATCGGTCCGGCCATCGGTGGGCTGATCACCGACAACATCGGCTGGCACTGGATCTTCTTCGTGAACATCCCGCTCGGCCTGATCGTCCTGGTCGTCATCTGGCGGACCCTGCCCGGGCTCCACGACGAGAGCAACAAGCCGAGCATCGACTATCTCGGCGCGCTCCTCCTAGTCGCGGCTCTCGTCCCGGTCCTCATCGGTTTCACGAACAAGCAGTTCGGGGAGTGGTCCGACCTCAACGTCGGCGGCCTCATCCTCGTGGGCCTGGCAGTGATCCCGGTCTTCCTGTTCGTCGAGTGGAAGGCGCGCGACCCGATCGTTCCGCTCCACATGTTCCGCCACGCCGCTTTCCGGGTGAGCGTGGCCGCGATGTTCCTGGCCGCCGTCGGCTTCTTCGCCGCGGTCGTCTTCCTGCCGCGCTGGTTCCAGGTCGTGCTCGGCAGCTCCGCCACCCAGGCCGGCTACCAGATCCTGCCGCTCGTCGGCGGGCTCATCGTGGCCGCCATCGGATCCGGCCAGATCGTGGCCCGGACCGGAATCTATAAGCCGATCATCGTCGGGGCCATGCTGCTCCTCGCGGGCGGCCTCTTCCTCATGACCAACATCCGGCCCGACACGCCCCTCCCCATCCTCTGGATCGAGATGTTCCTGACCGGTCTGGGGATCGGGCCGGCGTTCGCGATCTTCACCCTCGTCGTCCAGAGCGCGGTACCGATGCGCGAGCTGGGCGCCGGGACCTCGAGCCTGACCCTGTTCCAGCAGGTCGGCGGGACCGTGGGCCTGGCCATCACCGGCTCGATCTTCGGGTCGGTGCTCATCGAGGAGATCCCGGGCCAGCTGGTCGCCGCCGGCGTGCCGGAAGCGTTCGTCAGCCAGTTCCCGATCGACCAGGGTGCGCTGAACCAGCTCACCGGAGTCGGCGACCTCGGAGCCGCCATCCTGGCCCAGGTCCCGCCCGCCTTCCAGGCCCAGGTGGAGCCCCTCATCCCGGCCATCGTGGACGGCATCCACGCCGCGTTCTCGATCGCGACCGGTGCGACGTTCGTGCTGGGCATCGCGACCGCCCTCGTTGCGGCCGCGATCATCCTGGTCGGCATGCCCGGCGGCCGGATGTCCGAGCTCGCCGAGCGTCGGGCGGCCGCCGAGGGCGGTGAGGCCCAGCCGGAGGCCCTCCCCTCGGTCAGCCTCTGAGGTTCAGCCTTTCAGGTCGCGACGGGCGAGGCCCCACGCCCAGCGGGTCCCAGTCGCCGATCATTGGCTGCCCGAAGTGCGTGGTGAGGGCACGTCCTGCATCCACTCGGGGAGCTGGAGGGCGGGCACGATGATGTCGATGGGGAGCGTTCCGATCGCCACCGATGCGGCCACCACCGCCCTTCGCGATGTACGCCGGGATGCGGCCGGCCATTGGGGGCATTCCGGCACGTGTCACGGAGGCGATTCTGGACCCGGGTTCAGCCCGCGCAAGGAGAATCGGTCAGCGCGAGACCCGGCTGAAGGCCCAGATCGTGCCGGCCTGGAGGAGGGCACCAACGATGAGCATCGACAGAAGCGCCGCACCGATGGCGTTCCAGTCGTAGCCGGTGATCATCAGTGCGCGGATGGCCTCGATCACGTAGCTGATCGGATTCCACTGGTTCACGAACTGCATCCACTCCGGCATGAGCTCCTCCGGCACGAACGCGGTTGAGGCGAACACGAGCGGGAACAGGAGGAGGGAGAAGGTGGCCGTGGCCTGCTCGCTCTTCGTGATCAAAGCCGGGATGAAGCTCGCTCCGGCGATGGCAAGCCCGAACAGGCCGGCCAGGACCAGGATCAGGATCGCGCCGGGCAGGCCGGTCACGATCGGCGTCCCGAGCAGGACACACAGGACGAGGATGATCCCGGACATGGCCGCCGCCTGGAAGAAGAGCGGGACCATCTCGCTCAGCAGGATCGACCACCGATGGATGGGATTGGCGCGCAGCTTGTCGGTGTACCCGCCCTTGATCTCGACGAGCAGCCCGAAGCCCGCCCACGACACCGCGAAGAAGGCCGTGGTCACAATCTGCCCCGGCGCCAGGTAGGCGAGGTACGAGGTCGTGCCCCCGAACCCGGGGAGCTGGATGATGTCCTCGTACAGCTGGCTGAACACGACAAGCTGGATGAGCGGGAAGAACAGGATGCTCACGACGTTCGCCGGCACCCGGAGGAAGCGGCGGGTCGTCCGAACGCCGAGGTGGTAGGTCTCGTAGGCGATCGCCGTCATCGGTCCATCACTCAGAAGCCGGGGATCATGAGCGACTGGTCAGCCGCTTCCTCGCGGATCGAGCGGCCGGTGTACTTCAGGAAGACGGTGTCCAGGCTCGGCTCGCTCATCTGGAGCCCGGAGATGGTGACCCGCTCGGCGTCGAGGCGGCGGAGCATGACCGGCACCGCCTCGCTCGCGTTCGGGACCGCGAGGCTCACGCCCTCGGGGACCGCCGTCACCCCGTCCGTCCCGACCAGGTCCTCGAGCAGCCGCTTCACGGTGGCTCGCTGGGCCTCGAGGTCACCGTCGCTGGCCGCCAGTCGCAGGACGACGGTGTCGCCCCCGATCGAGCGCTTCAGGTCGGTGGGCGTGCCGTCGATGACGATCTTCCCGGCGTCGATGATCGCCAGCCGCGAGCAGAGGCGATCCGCCTCCTCCATGTAGTGGGTCGTCAGGAGCATGGTCGTGCCGGCCAGGTTGATCCGCTCGAGCTCCTCCCAGAGCGCGGTCCGGCTCTGCGGGTCGAGGCCTTCGGTCGGCTCGTCGAGGATGAGCACCGGCGGCCGATGCATGAGGGCGCTGGCGAGGTCGATCCGGCGCCGCATACCGCCGGAGTAGGTGCCGGTCAACTTCTTCGCCACCGAGGTCAGCCCCATGAGCTCGAGGAGCTCGTCGGCCCGCTGGCGGACCTCGGCTCGCGACATCCGCTGGAGGATCCCGGCCAGCTCGAGGGTCTCGCGGCCGGTGGCGAAGGCATCGAGGGCCGGCAGCTGCTGGGCCAGGCCGAGCCGCTTGCGAACCTCGGCCGGGTGCTTCGTGACGTCGAAACCGGCAACCCGGGCCGATCCCTGCGTTGGCTCGAGGAGCGTGGCCAGGACCTTGATCGTCGTCGTCTTGCCCGCCCCGTTCGGGCCGAGAAAGCCGAACAGCTCGCCGGCCCCGACCCCGAACGAGATGCCGTCCACCGCCCGGGTGTCCTGGCCGTAGACCTTGACGAGGTCGGTGACCTCGATGACCGCGCCGTCTCCCGGGCGCTGCGGTGCGTCCTCCATCATCGGTCCTAGCCTACCCCGCTTCCGCGCGCGGAGCATTTCGGCGGCCGGACCGCCGTCACGGCGTCTCGGGGGCCACCCGGGATCTGTTGACGGACCGTTGTGCTAACCGTGCGGAGCACACACCACCGACCACACCGCGACCCGGCCCTGAACCGGCAGCCGGCTCGGTCGGTAGGAAGGACATGAGGTGGCGAGTGGCCGGCGCCGGGGTTATGGCTGTGGCCGTATTGCTTGTCGGCTGCTCGTCATCTCCGTCCGCGTCACCGTCCGAGTCGGAAGCCGCGAGCCAGGAGCCGAGCGCCAGCATGTCCACCGAGCCGTCCACCTCCCCCGTCGCGGCCGACCCGAGCATCTTCGCGTTCGCCACCGCCCCGCCCGAGGTCACTGTGGCGGGCACCGAGACCGCGAATGGCGTCACCACCACGGACCTGCTCTTCGAGGCGGAGGGCGTGGAGCCCACCGAGGCCTACCTCGTCACCCCCGAAGCGGGCACGCCGGCGGCCGCGCAACCCGGTCCGGGGATCATCTGGTTCCACTGGGTCGAGTACGGCGCGCCGACCTCCAACCGCACCGAGTTCCTCCCCGAGGCCCAGGCGCTCGCCGCCCAGGGTGTCACCTCGCTCCTCGTCCAGGGCACGATGCCCTGGCTGACCCAGCCCGAGTCCATCGCCCACGACGTCCCGGCCGTCCAGGCCGATGTCCGGATGCTCCGCAGCGGGCTCGACCTGCTGGCCGCCCGGCCGGAGGTGGATCCAACCCGGCTGGCCTCGGTCGGCCACGACTTCGGCGGGATGTACAGCTCGGTCGTGTTCGGCGCCGATGATCGGCTCCAGGCGCTGGTGGTCATGACCCCGACCGCGCGGTGGGCCGACTGGTTCTATCGGTACTGGCAGATCAGCGACCCCGAGGCCGACTACGACGCCGCCATGGCGCCGATGGACCCGGTCACCTGGCTCCCGCTGGCCGCGCCGCGCCCGGTCCTCCTCCAGTTCGCCGCCAACGACCAGTACGTCTCAGCCGATGTCGCCGCCGAGATCAGCGCCGCGGCCGGTGACACCGCCCGGACCGAGACCTACCCCGATGCGAGCCACGAGCTCGACGAGGCCGCCCGGGCCGATCGCGACGCGTTCCTGGCCGAGGAATTGGGGTTCCCCCAACCGGACTGATCGACTAGGCTCCGGTCCTGCGTGGCCGGGAGCGGCCACTCCCAAGGTCAGGAGGTCGTGGCATGCGTCGTCGGTGGCTGGCGGTCGGGATCGGTCCACTCCTGGCGCTGGGCGCGCTGCTCATGGCGGTGACGCCCGTGGCCGCAGCCGGCGTGGTCGGGACCGGCACCGCGGCCAGCTGCACGGAGGCCGCCTTCGACGCCGCCTTCACCGGGGGCGGGACGGTCACCTTCAACTGCGGCCCGGGGACGGTGGGGATCACGTTCACCGGGACAAAGGTGCTCACCGCCGACACGACCATCGACGGCGCGGGCGCGATCGCGCTCAACGGCAATGACACCGTCCAGATGTTTACGACCGACGGATTCGACCTGACCCTCCAGGGGTTGATCATCACCGACGCCCACTCGGATGGCTTCGGAGGCGTCGTGTCGGCCGGGAATGCGACCGTGGCATTCGTCGACACCCACGTCGTGGACAGCACCGCATCGTTCGGTGCCGTGGCATCCATCTTCGCTCTGAACGGCGGGACCGCGACCATCGCCGCCTCGGGGAGCACGTTCGTGGGCAACGAGGCGTCGAATTCGGGCGGGGTGTTCTTCCTGCTGCCGAGCTCGTTCGACGGCGAGTTCTGCGACGTGACGCCCAGCGCCGTGAACGGGATCATCGTGAACAGCACCTTCACCGAGAACAGCGCGCCGGACGGCGCCATCATGGAGATCCGGCAGATCACGCCCTGCGGCGATACCGGCAACGCCGTGGTCGCCTACAGCACCTTCGCCGGCAACACCGGGGACGAGCTATTCCTCCTGGTGGATGCCAGCAGCGCCGGTCTCAGCGCCCAGGTGGCCGCCAACGTGTTCGGGCCCAACGAGGCCGACTGCGCTGACGCCGCCGCCCCGGCGACCTTCGTCTCGCTCGGCTACAACGTGACCGATGACGCCTCGTGCCTGACCACCACGACGGGTGACCAGGTGGTGGCGAACACCCTGCTCGGCCCACTGGCCGACAACGGCGGCCTGACCGAGACCATGGCCCTCCTTGCCGGCAGCCCGGCCCTGGATGCGATTCCACCGGGCAGCGCCGAGTGCGGCGACATCCCGGATGACCAGCGCGGCGTCGTTCGCCCCCAGGGCACCAACTGCGACGCCGGCGCCTACGAGCAGGTCCTGCTGACCGATACCGCCCTGCCGGCGCTCACGCCGTCCGCCGGGCTGGTCGCCATCGGCCTGGGCCTGCTGTGGCTGACGCTCCTGGCGCTTCTCCGGCTGGCGTCGGTCAGGCGCGCCTAGGAACCGCCCCCGCGACCGAACCGAACGCGTTCCTCGCCGGGCCGCCTGCGGGTCAGCTGCTGAGGTCGCGCCTCGAGAAGCCCCACGCGCCGATCGCGACGCCGCCGATGGCAACCACGACCGAGGCGATGACGCCGGCCACCTCCCACTCCCCGACCATCGGGAGCCCGTAGTGGGAGGGCAGGGCCAGGTTGGTGACGAACTCGGGCAGGTTCAGCGCCGGGCCGGTGATCTGGATGAACCAGGTCACCACGGTCACGATCACGACCATTGGTCCGGCCAGGCCGCTGCGGACCAGCCCGCCCACGGCGATGCCGACACCGGCCATGGCCATCGCGAACAGGCCGAGCACGGTCGCGCCCAGCACCGGCGTCCACACGTCGCCGCCGGCGAGCGCGGCCCCGATCCCGATCCCGACCATGGCCAGGACGTTGAACACGACGATCCCGACCAGGATCCCCACACCTCCGGCCAGCACCCAGCGAACTCGCGCCAGCGGGGTCGCCAAGAGCAGCTCGAGGCGGCCCGAGGTCTCGTCCGACGCCCAGCCTGAGACCAGCGACGCGGCCGCGAGGCCGGCCAGGATGAGGCCGAACTCGACGAACAGGAGCTGGAGGAACCCGCCGACAGACGCCATGTTGGCGTCCGGGAAGATCTGGGTGAGGAGGCGCTCGATTTCAGGCGACTCGGCCAGCATGGCGACGAACTCCTCGCCGGACGCGGCCATGATGAGCCCGAAGACGCCCAGACCAATTCCCCACGACAGCGCGGTCGGCAGGCTGTGGCCCGACGTCCGGCTGGCTGGGCCGCGGAGCCCGGCCAAGGCATTCGGCAGGCTGGGGGTCGGGATGGGGCTCGTGACCCCGATGTCCCGGCGGTTGAAGGCCTCGATGCCAGCCGCGAACATGATGAGCACGAAAACGCCCACCAACGCGACCGACGCCCAGTCGAACTCGTTGCCCAGCGCGACGTGGTCGGTCGTCCACCCGAACCAGGTGAGATTCGCGAGGGGGGCGAGCTCCGGAACGGCGTACTGGTAGCCGTTCAAGAGGAAGCCGGCGAAGGTCAGGGCGCCGGCGATGCCCATGGCCGAGCCGCGTCCCAGGAAGGGGGCCACCGCGAACGCCACCGCGCCGGCGGCCAGGGCCAGGAGGCCCAGCCAGATAGCGTAGCCGGCGGCCATCTGGACGGTGATCTCGTCGCCCGGCAGCACGGCGAACGAGCCGGCGATGAGGAGGGCGACGAAGATGAGGGTGCAGGCGACGACCATGGCCACCACGTGGCCGGACAGCTTCTGGATCGCGATCCGTCGCCGGCTGATGGGGGTCGCCGCGACGAACTCGAGGCTCCCTCGTCGCGCCTCGGCGGCCAGCGTCCCCGACAGGGCGAGGATCGACCACAGGCTGGCCACGAGCGGGAAGAAGGTGCCGTACTTGTACTGGAGGTAGCCGCCCAGGGTGTCGGCGTTGACCGGCTTGCCGGAAAACCCCTGGAGGATCGGCGGCACCGCGGCGATGAGGTTCGCGATCTCCTCCCGTGACTCGGGGGTCGAGAACTCGGACACGATGGCCTGGCTGACCGCGATGAGGATCAGGCCCATCAGCCCGCCGGTGAGCAGCGTCGCCCGGCGGGAGTCGCGGATCGTCTTGGCGAAGACCGAACCGAGCCCGTAGATCCGGCGCACAGCCGGGACGGACGAGGGGGCGGCCGGGGACGGCCGCTGCGCGTGGGCGGTCATGTCAGGCCGCCTGGCCGGCCGACTGGCCGTACTCGGCGAGGAAGGTCTCCTCGAGCGTCGGCTCGCGGCTGACGAAGTCGGTGAGCTCGTGCTTCGCCGCTTCCTGGACGACCGGGGTGATGGAACCCGACACCCGCATCCGGAGCACGTGGTCCTCGGCGGAGACGTCGCTCACCCCGGGCAGCCCGCGGAAGGCCGCCACCGGCGCCTCACCGACGAACCGCAGCTCGACCTGGTGATGGGCGAGGTCGCGGAGCGCCTCGACGCGGTCGACCCGGGCGAGGCGGCCATCGCGGATGATCGCCACCCGGTCGCAGGTCCGCTCGACCTCGCTGAGGATATGGCTGGACAGGAATACGGTCCGGCCCTCGGCCTTCGCCTCGCGGATGACGCCGTAGAACGTCTGCTGGACGAGCGGGTCCAGGCCGGCCGTCGGCTCGTCGAGCATGAGCAGGTCCGGCCGATGCTGGAGGGCCACGACCAGGCCGATCTTCTGCTTGTTCCCCTTCGAGTACTCCTTGAACTTCCGGCTGGGGTCGACGTCCAGGCGCTCGATGAGGTCGCGCTGGTAGTCACGGTCCACCCCGCCACGAAGGTTGGCGAAGTACTCGATGGTCTGGCCCCCGGTGAGCTTGTCGTAGAGGGTGAACTCGCCGGGCAGGTAGCCCACACGCTTGTGGATGGCGACCGGGTCGGCGGTCGTCACGATCCCGAAGACCCGGGCGACGCCGCTCGTCGGCCTGAGGTGGTCGAGCAGCGTCCGGATGGTCGTCGTCTTTCCGGCGCCATTGGGCCCCAAGAAGCCGAAGGCCTCGCCCTCGGTCACCTCCAGGTCCACGTCCACGATGCCGCGGTGGCGGCCATACGACTTGGTGAGCTTCTCGGTTTCGACGATCGCGGTCATGTCTCTCCTATCAGGATGCGCCCGGACGGGCGCTCAGGCGAACCAACGGCGCAGGACGGAGGGTTGAGCCAGGGTGAGGGCATGGGGCGCGGCGCCGAGCACTCGCTCCATGGACGTGGTGTATCCAGCGAACGCGTCGACGACCTCGTCGTAACTGATGGTGCCGGCCTGGCGCGCCAGGTACAGGTCCATCGCCCGTTCCTGGGCGCCCTGCATGAGCCACACCGCGGCTATGGCGGTCTCCTCGGGTGAGCTCACGTCGAAGGTACCTTCGGCTTTGCCCTGGCGGACCACGTCGGTGAGGATCGGGCCCATGATTGCCGCCAGCCGGCGCCGGAGCTTCTCGCGAACGATCGCGTTCTCGTCGGAGCGCCAGATCTCGAGGATGGCGAGGATCAGGTCGGCCCGCTCCGACTTGAAGTTGGCGATGGTGCCGAAGATCCGCTCGAGCTTCTCCGGCGCCCGGAGTTCCGGGTCGGCGGCCACTGGCCGGATGAGACCGACCGCGGCCTCGGCCATCCGTTCGATGACCTCCCCGAGGAGCGCAGACTTCGAGTCGAAGTAGTGGTAGAACGCACCCCGGCTGGTGTCGAGCTCGTCCAGGACGTCCTGGATGGTCATCTGCTCGTAGCCCCGGGTGGCGATCATCCGCTGAGCGACGTCGACGAACGCGTCGCGCTTCACCGCGTGGGTGTTCGGATTCAGTGTCCTGGGAGCCATCGTTGCGGGTTAGGTGATCCATTAACAAACCGACTGTCGGTCTGACTATACACCCGGATGGCAAGATTCGAGGAGGTGTGTCGTGCCCGTTGACCGACCGGCAACTCGGGCCGAGGAGCTCGGCGGGCGGCCCGGAATGGTTCGGTTTCTCGACATTCCCGCCCGCCGGTTCGTGATGATCGACGGCGAAGGAGCCGCCGGCGAGGAGGCCTTTCAGCCCAGGATGCCCGGGCTGTATGGCACCGCCTACCCGCTGCGATTCGCGTTGAAGCGCCGAGGCGTCGACGAACGGATCGGTCCGCTCGAGGGACTGTGGTGGACGGTGGACGGCTCGACCGACCTGGACTCGATCTTCGGGGCGACAGACCGCTCAAGCTGGCGCTGGACACTGATGATCGGCCTTCCCGACCAGGCGAACACCGATGAGGTCGCGGAGGCGCTCGAGGCCGGGCGCGGGAAGCTCACCGAGCCCCATGCGTCGAACCTCCGGGTCGAGACATTCGAGGAAGGCGTCGCTGCGCAGCTCCTCCATCTCGGCCCCTACGCCGATGAGCGCCCATCGATCGAGCTGCTGCACGAGGCCATCTCGGCCGCGGGTTTCACGCCGGTCGGGCGCCACCACGAGATCTACCTCGGCGATCCGCGGCGCGCTGCGCCCGAGAAGCTCCGTACGATCCTGCGTCAGCCCGTCGCGCCCCGGTAGCCGGGCTGGTCCGCTGCTCCCCGCCGCCCGGGCCTTCGCTACGGCTTGTGTTCGGTCCCGGTCTTGCCCTCTGCCCGCTCCGCCGCATCGAGTGCGTCAACCGCTCGCTGGATCTGACGGCGCTTCGCCTCTGGGAGCACCTGGACGAACAGGACCACGACCACGCCGGTCCACAGGGCGAAGCCGATGGCGTACAGCAGCTCGGCCAGCAGCCCGAGCGGCTCGGATGGGGACGACGTCTTCAGCAGGTAGCCGGCGACGTGCGCGATCAGGCCAACGACGAACGCGATCCCCAGGTACACGTTGGCGATGCCCGGATCAGCCGCGGCCTTTCGCAGCTCGGGCAGGTGGCCCCTCATCCAGGCGCGATCGGCCTCGCTGAACTCGTCCAGGGGGTCATCGGCGTTTCGGTTCTCGTTCATGGTTCCTCCTGTGGGGAGGCTACCCGCTCTGGCAGGTCGGGCACCAATAGACGGTCCGGGCCAGGTCGCGGCCGTACCGGCGGGAGCGGATCACGGTGCCGCAGCGGCGGCAGGGCCGGCCGACCCGGCGGTAGGCGCCCATCGGTCCGGGCCAGCCATGGCGGACGCTGGCGTGGAGGAGCCGGCGGGCGGTCGTGACGAGCCTCTGGAGGGTGGCGTCGTCGAGCTCGGCGAGGGGGACGAACGGGCTCACCCGCTCGGTCCACAGGGTCTCGGCCCGCCAGATCGTCCCAATGCCGGCCAGCGCCCGCTGGTCGAGAAGCGCCTCGCCGATCGTCAGCTCCGCCCGGGACGGGTCGCGCAGACGACGGATGGCCTCGGCCCGGTCGAAGTCGGGCTTCATGAGGTCCGGGCCGAGCGGCGCGAGGGCGGGGTGGAGTCGCTCGGTGCGCTGCTCGAACATCTCGACTGTGGGCGCGTCGAAGCACACCGCGACCGCGCCGGGGACCTCAAGCACCAGCCGGGCGCGGGACTCGGGCATCCGCCACCGCTCGCCGGGCCGGTACCGATGCCAGGTCCCGTAGAGCTTGAGGTGGGTTCGCACCTCCAGACCGTTCGAGAAGCCGATGAGCAGGTTCTTGCCCTGGGTTTCGATGGTCGTGACGGTCGCTCCTACCAACCGCTCGGCCTGGGGTCCCGGCTGCCGGGCGCGGGCGGCGGTCACTTCCCGTCCGAGCAGGTAGGGCCGCAGACCGGCCGCGAACTTGACGAGGGAGTCGCCCTCAGGCACCGCGGTCAGCCACGCCGGAGGGTAAGGCCCCGGTAACCGGGAACGAAGCCGGCAGTAAGGAGTTCGTCACGACGCGCGGCGGAGGCCACCGGCTCGCCGTCCACCTTCTTGATGACGAGGTCACGGACCCGCCCGTCGGCGATGAGCGTGTAGAGCCCAGTGACGGTCAGGCGGAGAACGACCGCGTCGTCCGCCGCGGGGAACAGCTGGAGCGAGGCGCCCCCACGCTCGAGATACGCGGTAGCGGTCCCGTCCACCAGCACGACGTACGCGCCGGCGGCTCGCTGGAGCGGTCGCCGGTCGTCCTCGCCGCGCCGCGGCCAGGGCAGGGCGGCCCCGTACGGCTGGGCCGGGTCGGTGGCGGCCAGGAGGTGGACCAGCGGCTCACCGGCCTCGGGCTCGCGGACGGTGCGCAGCCGTTCCAACGCCCCGGCGAGCGCGAACTGGGCCGCTCCCAAGCCCTCGACGAAGTAGCCACGCCGGATCCGGCCGGCCTCCTCCATCGCCCGGAGCACGGGGTACGTGCCGGCGAACCCGCCCTCAACGCCCTCAGCGACCACGGCCTCGCGGGTCACGACCCCGTGCCGCTCGAGGAGCGACGTGGCCAGGGCGTGGGCACGTTCGGTGGCGGTCACGGTTTGCGATGGCGCTTCCACGAGGGACCAGCGGCCCGCTGCTT
>DATBIW010000161.1:0-2851 GCA_036556745.1 Candidatus Limnocylindria bacterium
TCTCCTCATCGCCCGGGGCGTGGACGTCCAGTTCGCCATCCACCCGGTCGCGGGGCGGATGCCGGGCCACATGAACGTCCTCCTCGCCGAGGCCAACGTGCCGTACGAGCGGCTCAAGGAGATGGACGAGATCAACGACGACTTCGCCAAGGCCGATGTCGCCCTGGTCATCGGGGCCAACGACGTGACCAACCCGGCCGCCCGGACCGACACCGCCTCGCCGATCTACGGGATGCCGATCCTGAACGTGGACCACGCCCAGAACGTCATCGTCCTGAAACGCTCGATGGCGGCCGGCTTCGCCGGGATCGACAACCCGCTCTACGCCGACCCGAAGACGGCCATGCTGTTCGGGGACGCGAAGTCCACCGTCCAGGAGCTGGTGGCGGGGGTCAAGGCCGCCTAGCGGTTGACGCGGACCGCCCGCCAGATGTTGCGCAGGCCGGCCTTCTGGCCGTAGAGCAGGACCCCGGCCGAGTAGATCCGGGCCGCCACCCACAGCGCGATGCCCGCGCCGACGATCAGAAGCAGGAAGGCCAGGCCGATCTCCCACGGGGCGATCTGGCCCATCACCATCCGCACCGGGATGAGGTAGGGGCTGAAGAACGGGACGAAGGACAGAATCCGGACCCAGTCGGCATCCGGCACGTTCAGGGCAGTGAAGGCGATCAGGTAGCCCGCGACCCCGATGATGATCATCGGCCCGGTGAGGTTCTGGACTTCCTCCTGCCGGTTCGCGGTCGACCCGAGCGCGGCGTAGAGCGTGGCGTACAGCGCGAACCCGCCGAGGAAGAACAGGCCGACGACCAGCAGGAGGCCCAGGTTCAGGCCCTCCAGCTCCAGGGCGTCGCCGGCGCTCTCGCCCAGGACGAGCCGGCTGACGGTCCCCTGCAGCAGCAGCCCGCCCATCGCGGCGGCCAGCACCACCACGTACTGGACAAGTCCGGCGCCGCCGGCCCCCATTACCTTGCCCAGCAGCAGCTGCCGGGGATTCGCGGCGGTGATGAGCAGCTCCATGACCCGGCTGGCCTTCTCCTCGGCCACGCTGGTGGCGACCCACTGGCCGTAGGTGATGATCGCCATGAACACGAGGATCACGATGGCGGTGGCGAGGATGTAGCGCGGTCCGAAGGCCGCTTCGGGATCCACGGCGTTCGGGTCCACGGGCGTGACCTGGAACGCGGTCGGGGCGAAGATCTCGCCGACCTGGGTGGGATCGACCCCCGCCCGCACCAGGCGGTCGGCGATGGCCACCTGGTTCGAGGCCGCCGTCACGCTCAGGACGAGGCCGCTCGTCCCGCCCTGGGCGGTGTACAGGTCGAACGTCAGCTCGTCGTCCTGGGCGCGGTTCACCGTCACCAGGCCGTCCAGGTCCCCGTCCTCCACCGCGGCCCGGGCGGCGTCGGGGTCGGTCGTGGTCTCCGCCTCGGCGCCGGACTGCTCCATGCCGTTCAGAGTTCCGACCAGGGCGGCCGCACCCTCCTCCGCCTCCGGGACGGCCGCGTAGACCTCGACCGCGGAGGGCTCGTCCAGGCCCAGGGCGCTGAGACCGACGGGCATGAGCACCAGGCCCAGGCCGATGAGAGCCAGGATCAGGGTCACGATCTGGAAGACACGGGTGTTGACGCGGAGGCGGAACTCCCGGACGGTCACCGTCCAGGCGTTGGGGAACAGGTCCATCAGGCGCGCTCCTGGCCGGGCGCCAGGTGGCGCTCCTCGGCCAGCTCCGCCGGCCGTCCGACGTGCTCGATGAACACCTCCTCGAGCGAGGGGTCGGTGATCTCGAAGCGGGTCACCGTCTCGCCGCGCTCGAGGGCGGCCCGGAGCAGGCTGCCCGGATCGGTCCCGGTCGCGACGTGGAGCTCGAGGTAGTCCGCGCCCCGCCGGGTGAGTGTCACGCCCGGCACCGACTCCACCCAGGCGAGGCCATCGGTCCCGTCCGGGCCGTCCGCCGCCAGCCGGACGACCTGGCGGCCCATGGCCCGCTTGACGTCACGGACATGGCCCCCGACCACCACCCGGCCGCGGTCGATGATCACGATCGACTCGCACAGCTCTTCGACCGTCTCCATCTGGTGGGTCGAGAAGATCAGGGCCTTCCCCCGACTGCGCATCTCGAGGAAGGCCTCCTTCAGGAGCTGGACGTTGACCGGGTCGAGGCCGCTGAACGGCTCGTCCATGATCAGCACGTCCGGGTCGTGGAGGATCGCCGCGATGAACTGGATCTTCTGCTGGTTCCCCTTCGACAGCTCCTGGACCTTGCGGTCTCGGTAGTCGGGGATGCGGAAGCGCTCGAGCCAGTCCTCGGTCTCCGCGGTCGCCTGCCTGCCTGGCACGCCGTACAGGCGGGCGAAGAAGCGAAGGACATCGATGACCTTCATCTGGAGGTAGAGGCCGCGCTCCTCCGGGAGGTAACCCCACGTCCGGCGCGGCACCTCGGTGTTGGACTGGCCATTCCAGGTGACGATTCCTCCGTCCGCACGGAGGATGTCGAGCACGATCCGCATCGCCGTCGTCTTGCCGGCCCCGTTGGCTCCCAACAGGCCGAAGATTCGGCCCGGTTCGGCCGTGAAGCTCACCCCGTCCAGGGCGACGATCTCGCCGAAGCGCTTGGTGATGGTGTCGACGACGAGACTCATCGGACGGCCGATGCTACCCGCTGGCGCTAGAGTCCGCCCATGACCGATGCGCGCTCATGGGTCGTCTTCGACGTTGGCGAGACCCTGGTCGACGAGACCCGGGTGTGGTCGGCGTGGGCCGACGTGGTCGGGATCCCGCGCCTGACGTTCATGGCCGTCCTCGGCGCGGTGATCGCCCGCGGGGGCGCCCACCAGGAGGTCTTCGCGGAGCT
>DATBIW010000162.1:0-11758 GCA_036556745.1 Candidatus Limnocylindria bacterium
GCCCGGCCATTCCGAGGGATCGGTGTGTCTCTACGAAGCCGGGCGCGGCCTGCTCCTGGCCGGCGACGTCCTGTTCCGCGGCTCCTACGGGCGGACCGACCTGCCAGGCGGGAACGACGAGCAGATGGTCGCGTCCCTGACCCGGCTGCTCCACGAGATCCCACCCGCCACGCGGATCCTCCCCGGACACGGGGTCGAGACGACGATGGCGACGGAGCTGCCCTGGTTGGATCGCCTGGCGAGCAGCGGACGACTCATCATGCCCGGCTGATAGACTCGCTCGGTGGCCGCCGAGCTGCTGCGCCGCGAGTTCACCGTCGAAGCACCGATTGCGAGCGCGTGGGCCGAGCTCGCCGATATCGCCGACTGGCCACGCTGGGCCCCGCACATCAGGCGGGTCACGCTGGAGCCACCCGGGCAGATCGGCCCTGCGAGCGCCCTCAGCTTTTCCTTCCGGCCCGTTGGCCACAGCCGCTTCCGCGTCTCGTCATACGATGAGGGCCGGGGCTGGGAGTGGATTGGGCCCGTGCTGTGGGTCACGATCCGGTATGACCACCGCTTTGCGGCGACGGTCGAGGGCACGCGGCTGACGTGGACGGTCGCCGAGGACGGCACCCGCCGCTCCCTGCGTGGTCGGCTGTTCGCCTCGATCTACGGGCGCCTCGTGGATCGGGCGATCCCGCGGTTGCAGGCCGAGATGAAATCCACTGATCGAGGAGCGTGACCTGGATGGCGAGACTGCGCATCACCCGGCTCGGGCACGGCGGGATCCTGTACCGGTCGCCCGGCGACAAGGGGGTCTGGGTGGACCGATGGAGCGGTGCCCCGACCTACGTGGCTCCGCCCGAGCCGTGGCCGGTGGACGTCGTGGCCCCGACCCATGGCCACTTCGACCATGTCGGCGACGACGCGACGGACGTCGTCGAGCTGGCCGGGCGCGGCGGGCAGGTGATCGGCTCGCACGAGCTCTCGCTGTACCTGGGCGAGCAGGGCGTCGAGGCCGTTGGGATGAACAAGGGCGGGACGTTCGAGGCGGCGGGGATCGGCTTCACCATGGTCCACGCCGTGCACACCGGGGCGGTGACCCTCACCGGTGGCGGTCCGACGACCCGGGAGGTCGGCTGCTGGGGCTGGGTCATCCGGTTCGAGGACGGGACCACCGTCTACCACAGCGGCGACACCGACCTGTTCGGCGACATGGCCCTCGTTCGCGAGCGCTGGGCGCCGACGATCGCCGTCCTGCCGATCGGCGGCCACTACACGATGGGCCCGGCGGATGCCGCCCGCGCGGTGGCCCTGGTCGGGGCCCGGACCGTCATCCCGGTCCACTACGCCACGTTCCCGATCCTGGCCGGCACGCCTACCGAGCTCGCCGAGACCACCGACGCGGAGGTCGTCGCCCTCGAGCCGGGAGAGACCTGGGAGGCCTGAGCACGGCCACCGGAATGGACGAATTGGCTATGGCGGAGGCAGCGGGCCAGGACTGACCTTCTCGCCGTGAAAGCGGCGGCCCTGACCGCGCTCGTGCTGGCCTGGGCAGTGCTCGTCGCTGCACCAAGCGACACGCTGGGCGGCGGGTTCGCGCCCAACGAGCTCCGCCAGCCGTCGGTGAGCCCGACCTCGGGGACGACCACCACGGTCTTCACCTTCAGCGTCCGGTACCGGAGCTTCGCGAACGATCCGGCGCTCTCCGTGACGGCCGCGGTCTCCGGCCTCAGCCTGTCCATGACCCTGACCACCGGGAACACCGTCAACGGCGTCTGGACCGCCACCTCGACCCTTCCCGCCGGAAGCTGGACCGTGGCCTACGCGGCGGACGCCCAGCAGTTCAACGATCCAATCCGGACGATCGGCCCGATCCAGGTCGCCCCACCGCCGACGCCGGCACCGACACCGACCCCGATGGCCACCCCGACCCCGGTCCCGACCCCGACGCCCGCCGCTCCTCCGCCGCCGCCTCCGCCGCCTCCGCCGCCTCCGCCGGCGCTGATCGTGCCCGCCCCGCCGGTCACGACCCCGGCCCCCGCGCTCGCGACCGCGACCCCGGCCCCGACCTCCAGCCCGGAGCCCGCTGTCGCCGCGGCGGTCTCACCCGATCCGGGACCGACGTCCGCCGACCCGATCGACCTCGAGCTGCCGCCCCTTGGGACGGTTATGGGGGTCGGGATGGTCGCCCTCGCCGGGCTGGCAGGCTCGTGGTGGGTCCTGGCCGGCGGTCGACGCCGCCACGACGAGGACTTGCCGGAGCCGCCCACGGCCGCCGCCCTGGCCACGGTGTACCGCGCCTCCACGGCCACTCGGCCGTCTGCGGCCGCACGCCCAACCGAGGCCGCACGCCGGCGGGCGCCCGCCGACTGGGAGCTGGCCTCGGCCTTCGACGACGCGCCCATTGGGACGGTCGAGTTCGACGGCGACGCGGACGAGCTCCCGCCGGACATCCAGGCGGCCCTGGAGGCGCCGGTGGTCCATGCCGAGCCCGGCAACGCTCGGACCCGGCGCACGGCCCAGGCGCGCCAATGGCGGGAGGACAGCGATCGCCACAGCCTGCTCCACCGCGTCGGCCTGCCGGGGGCCGAGGAGGATATCTAGCGGGCCGCGCGTCTGCTCACGCCACCACCGAGTCCGTCCGCGTGTCGCGGCGAAGGGTGAGCCAGCGGCGGCATCCGGCGGCGTGGAACCAGCGCTCGGTGGTGACCCCCTCGACGTTGTCGAACATCCACGCGAAGTCGACGTCGCGCTCGGCTGGGTCGGTGAGGTGGTCCGGCACGTGCGGCAGCTCCCCGCCGTAGCGGAACTCGGTCACCGGCCGCTCCCCGCAGGTGGGGCACGTGATCCACAGCATCAGCGGGTCCCCGCCGATCCCTGGTCGGCCATCGCATGGTCGGCAGCGAACCGCTCGAGCCCGAACGTGTCGATGAGCGACGGCGTCCGTCCGGTGGCGATCAGCTCGGCCATCGTCTCGCCGCCGGCCGGGATCGCCTTGAAGCCCCACGTTCCCCAGCCGGTCGTCACGAGCAGGCCGTCCACCCCGGTCCCACCCATGATCGGCGAGTAGTCCGGCGAAATGTCGCAGATCCCGGCCCATTGGCGAAGGACCCGGAGGTCGCGCAGGAACGGCAGGACGTGGGTGACCTTGGCGCCGACGCTCTGGAGGAACTCGAACGAGCTGGCCATCGAGTAGCTCGGCTGGGAGTCGAACTCGGCGCCCATCAGCATCTGGCCGCGCGGCGTCTGGGAGACGTAGCACAGGAGCTCGGCGCTGCTGACGATCATCCCGAAGCCCTGGGCGTAGGCGTTGGTGACCAACGCCTGGAGCGGGTGGGTCCGGATCGGCACCCGGACGTCGGCCATCGCCATCAGCTGCGTCACCCGGCCGCCGACCGCGCTGAGCACGACCCCCGCCGAGATCGGCCCGGCCTCGGTCTGGACCCCGGTGACCCGGTCGCCCTCCCGGAGCAGGCCGATGACCGGGCGGTGCTGCAGGACGTGGACCCCGTGCCGCATGGCGCCCTGGGCGTATGCCCAGACCACCCGGTCGTGGCGGGCGGTCGCCGCGCCGGGGTGGTATGAGGCGCCGAAGACCGGGTAGCGGCCCCCGCCGGTCAGGTCGAGCTGCGGGCAGAGCGCCTTGGCCTCCTCGGGGGTGACCATCACCGTCTCGGCACCGCACGCCTGGTTCAGGAGGGTCCGCGCCCGCTCGGCGCGCATCCCCCACTCGCTGTGGGCGAGCCAGAGGAGGCCCTTCGTGGCGTGCATGACCCAACAGCCGGTCTCCTCCTCGAGGGTCGCGTACAGGTCGAGGCTGCGCTGGTAGAAGCGGACCGACTCGGCGATCCCGTAGTTGGCCCGGATGATGGTCGTGTTCCGGCCGCTGTTGCCCGAGCCGATGTAGCTGGCCTCGACGACCGCGACGTTCGTGATCCCGTGCCGGGTGGCCAGGTAGTAGGCGGTGGCCAGGCCATGGCCGCCGCCGCCGACGATGACGACGTCGTACGAGCGTTTGGGCTCGTGCCAGGGCATGTCGAGCAGGGTCTCGACGAACTCGTTCATGGGAGCCTGGCCACCAGCTCGTGGGCGTAGGCGGCATGGACGAGGAGCAGGGACCGATCCGCCGCGAGCCAGAGCCTGGCCGGGACGCCGGCCACCAGGCCCTGGAGCAGGACTGGCCGGGCTTCCGGCACTGCCCACTCGACGTGGTGGAGGGCCTCCGCCAGCTCATCCGCCGACAGCCACCAGCCGACGAACCCGTACTCCATCTCGCTGATCCCCGGTCCGCCTTCGGCATTCATCGCGGTCTCGGCGAGGACGAAGGCCTCGTCGGGGGCGAATCGCAGGACGGGTGCACCCTCGGTCAGGAGGCCGTCCAGATCGGCGGGCGATGCCACCACGCGGGCGCCGGGGATCGGCTCAGGCGCGCGCACGGGCACCCTCCGGGTCGTAGAACGGTGGCGGCGTGACCGTCGCGGGGCGACCGTCGATCTCGACCTGCTCAGGGAACGGGGTTCGCTTCTGCCAGCCGAGCATGACCGCCCGGCCCAGCGTCGGCGAGGTGAACGCCGAGGTGACATGGCCGATGACGTCGCCGGCGTCCAGGATCGGGCTGCCCTCGGTGGGCGCGTCGCCATCCATCGTCAGCCCGACGAGGCGCCGATGGTCTGGCAGCCCGGCGGTGCGGGCCAGCGCGGATCGGCCGAGGAAGTCGGGCTTGTCCATGCTGACCGCCCAGTCCATGCCGATCCGCCGCGGCGTCGTGTCGAGCTCGGTGTCCATCCCGATGATCACGTGGCCCTTCTCGAGGCGAAGCGCGAACAGGGCCTGGAGGCCGTGCGGCCGGATGCCCAGGTCCTCGCCGGCCGCCATCAGCGTTCGCCACAGTTCGACCGATCGGTCGACCGGGTGGTGGATCTCGAACGACGCCTCGCCGGTGAAGCTCAGCCGCATGACGTGGCAGTCGGTGCCGGCCAGCTCGACGTGGGCGTGCTGGAGGAAGCGGGGCGGGTCGGCCAGGCCGACCCGGGCCAGCAGCTCGGCCGCGCGTGGGCCCGTGACGTTGATCGCGGCCAGCGACATCGTCCGGTCCATCAGGAGGACGCGAAGGCCCCAAGTCTCCATCCAGTCCCGCATCCAGGCCTCGGCGTTGCCCGCGCCGCCGGTGGTGAAGGTCAGGACGAACCGATCCTCGGTCTCGCGGCAGATCATCCCGTCGTCGATGACGTGGCCGCGCTCGTTCAGCAGGAGCGCATAGCGTGAGCGGCCCGGTCGGATGGTCGAGACATCGGTCGGGTACAGGCGCTGGAGGAACTCGACGGCGTCCGGACCGGCCACGATGAACTTGCCGAGGGTCGAGACGTCGCCCAGCGAGACCGCCTCACGGACGGCCCGGTACTCGGCCAGGTGGTCGCCGTAGTGCCAGGGGCGCCACCAGCCGCCGAAGCGGTCCATCGTCGCGCCGGTGGCGAGGTGCTCGTCGTGGAGCGGGGTCCGGCGGAAGGCGTCGAGGTGAACGTCGGCGGCGGCCTCGCCCAGGGTGATCTGCCGCGACGCCGGGCGCGCGGTGAACGGGGCGGGCTCCTCCCCCGCCCGAGCCGCGATCCAGGCCCGGACGTGCGGCAGGCACACGCTGCCCTGGCACGTCCCGGTGCCGGCCAGGCTGGCCCGCTTGATCAGCTCGAGCTCGCGGAACCCGCGCTCCCAGACCCCCTCGAGGTCCTCGACGGTCGTCCCGGCGCAGGGGCACACGATGCCCTCGGTCGGCGGCGCGGGCAGCGGCTGGGGTTCCGCCGCCGAGCCGACCACGGTGACGGGCAGCTCCCCGGCCATCCGGGAGAGGACGTCGCGCGGCGACCGGCCCAGGTCGAGGATGACGGTGTCGCACTCGGTTCGCCGCTCCCGGTCGCCGTCCCGGGTGACGACCGCGGACACCCGCCGCTGGCCTTCCAGGCGGACCAGCCGGCCCGGGAGCGGGGTGCACGGCACGCTCTCCGGCGGTGTCCCGATGGCCACGGCCCGGCCGAGGTCGACACCGGCCTCGTGGAGGCGACGCGCGGCGCGGGCAGTCAGCAGGCCCTCGAGGCGGCTCCCCTGGCCGACCGGCTGGATCTCGGCCGTCCCGGTGGCGACGACCACGCGGCCCGCCCGGACGTGGAGCATCTCGTCGGGGCGCCGGACGATGACCGTTGGGCCGGCGTAGACAGCCACGACCTCGTCGCCGGCGTCGGCATCGAACAGAAGCGCCTCCTCGCCGTTGGCAGCGGCCGCCAGGGCAGACTGCCCGGCGGGCCCTCCCCCGATCACCGCCAGGTCCGCCTCCCGGTGGATCACGCGCACCGACCGGGGCACCGGCTCATCCCGCCAGGCCGGCGGGCCGACCTCCGGATGGCGCTCGACGTGGAGCCCCTCGCGGGCGGGCGTCAGGCAGGTGCGGACCCAGGCAATCCCCTCGACCCGCGCGACGCAGTTGCCGCAGTCGCCGGCCAGGCACAGGGTGCCCCCGCGCCCCGGATGGGCGCCGGCCCGGACGACCGCGACCGCGACCGAGTCGCCCGGCTCATAGGCCAGGCGGTCACCATCGAGCAGGAAGCCGGTGGCGGGCCGCTCCACGGCCCGAGCCTAGCATCGGCCTCGGGCGGCCCGAAGGCGCCCGCGCCGGGCTCAGCCCGCTTCGACCAGGACGTCCCCGACGAAGTAGCTCAGGAGGACGGCCGCCAGCACGACACAGATGACGACCACGACCAGGTTCAGGGCGCGGCCGCGGAGCGCCAGGGTGACCTGCAGCTCGCCGCCGGCGCGGGTGATGCCGAGGCCGACCAGCGGCAGCAGAGCGAGCCCGAGCGCCAGGAGCGGCGCTACGACGATGAAGGCGCTCACCACGCCCGAGGCGGTGAGCGCCTCGACGGCCGGCCCGATCGCGTCGGCCAGCGCGGGGATCCCGACCCCGTAGGCGAGCAGCGAATACCCGACGAAGAGGAGCGTCGGCGTCACGACCGCCAGGGCGATGATCCCGAGCGAGGTCGGATGGCGTTCGAATGGTCGGATCAGCATCGTTGAACCTCCTGCCACCGCCAGCGATCCGCCGGTCCGGCGGGTGATGAGGTGGACCCACTCGCGGACCGCACCGCGAGCGAGATCAAGCGCGGCCGAACGGCCGAATGGCTCGTCGTCGAGCAGGTCGGCGATCTCCGGGCCGTACCGGGACCGCCAGCTCGGCGGGTAGAGGTACAGGAGCGTCTTCATGCCGACGCCAGCCGTTCCTGGCCGGTCTTGACCGCGGCTCCCAGCCCGGCGAGGCGCGCGCGGAGCGCCGCCGAGCCGGCATCGGTCAGCCGATACGGACGCCTCCGGCCGTCGGGCGCCATGGCCTCGATGAGCCCAGTCTCCTCCAGCCGGCTCAGGGCGCCGTACAGGGTGCCTGGGCCCAACCGCTCGCCCGAGAAGGCAGCCACGTCACGGAAGATCGCGTGCCCGTGCTTCGGGCCGCCGGCCAGGCTGACGAGGACCAGGAGGCCGGGATCGCGGGTGGTCGTGTCAGGTGCCACGGTCGCTCCAACTACTACGCGCCGCGTAGTATTGAGCACCTCCCGGCGGCTGTCAAGCGGCCCGACCGCATCGGTACAATGACCGGCCTGCCATGACGGTCCAGACCGATGTCCTCATCCATGCCCGGGGCCTGACGAAGCGCTTCGGCGACCTCACCGCCGTCGACGGCGTCGACTTCGACGTCCACGTCGGGGAGGCCTTTGGCTTCCTCGGTCCCAACGGGGCGGGCAAGACCTCGACGATGCGGATGATCGCCTGCACGAGCCCGATCAGCGACGGGACGCTGACCGTGGTCGGGATGCACCCGGGCCGTGACGGGACGCGGATCAAGGGCCGGCTCGGGGTTGTCCCCCAGATCGACAACCTCGACGCCGAGCTGACGGTCCTCGAGAACCTCCTGATGTACGCCCGCTACTTCGACATCCCCGGGCCGGAGGCCCGCCGGCGGGCCGACGAGCTCCTCGACTTCGTCCAGCTGACCGAGCGGGCGAAGGACCAGGTCGACCCCCTGTCGGGCGGGATGAAGCGTCGGCTGACGATCGCGCGGGCGCTCATCAACGAGCCGGACCTGCTCCTCCTCGACGAGCCCACCACCGGCCTCGACCCGCAGGCGAGGCACCTGGTCTGGGACCGCCTCTACCGCCTGAAGAGCCGAGGCGTCACGCTGGTCATCACGACCCACTACATGGACGAGGCGGAGCAGCTCTGCGATCGGCTGGTCGTCATGGACCACGCCAAGATCGTGGCCGCCGGCTCGCCGCGTGAGCTCATCGAGCAGTACTCGACCCGCGAGGTCCTTGAGCTGCGCCTGACCGATGCCGTCCGCGGCACCCTGGACGGGCGGCTCGACGACCTGGCCGAGCGGGTGGAGGAGCTCCCGGACCGGATCTTGCTGTACGCCGCGGACGGCGAGCAGGCCCTCGAGCACGTCCACGCCCGCGAGATCCCCATCGAGTCGGCCCTCGTCCGTCGCTCCACGCTCGAGGACGTGTTCCTCCGACTGACCGGGCGGTCCCTGGTCGAGTGAGCTGGTCGTGACCGCGCTGCGGGTCACCCAGCGCAACCTCTGGGTCTACCGCCGGACCTGGCGCGGGAGCGTTTTCGGCTCGTTCCTGACCCCGCTCCTCTACCTCGGGGCGCTGGGCGTGGGGCTGGGCAGCTTCATCGCCGCCCAGGACACGAGCGCGCTGGGTGGGGTGACCTACCTCGAGTTCCTCGGGCCCGGGCTCCTGGCCGCGACCTGCATGCAGACGGCCACGTTCGAGGCCACGTTCCCGATCATGGGCAAGATCAGCTGGCGCCGGAACTACGAGGCCATGCTGGCCGCCCCGTTGTCGGTCCGCGACCTGGTCTTCGGGGAGATGGGCTGGATCTCGTTCCGCCTGACGACGATCGCCTTCGCATTCCTCGTCGTCCTGACCCTGTTCGGGATCCCGACCTCGCCGCTCGCCCTGCTCGCCTGGCCGGTGGCCGTCCTGACCGGCCTCGGGTTCTTCACCGCGATCATGGCCTTCACCGCCACCCAGAAGAACGACAGTGGCTTCGCGGCCTTGTTCCGGTTCGTGATCAACCCGCTGTTCCTGTTCAGCGGCACGTTCTTCCCGGTCGACCGGCTGCCCGATGCCATCGAGTTCATCGCCGCGCTGACCCCGCTCTACCACGGCGTCGCGCTCATCCGGAGCCTGATGCTCGAGACCACCGACCTGGCGAACTGGCCGATCCACCTCGCCTACCTGCTCGGCTTCCTCGCCGTCGCAGCGATCCTCGCCTATCGGCTCCTGTACCGGCGGATGGTGAAGTAGGTGGTGGCGTAGCCGTGGCCGTGATCGTCCGCCCCACCCCGTCGCCGGCGCCGGTCCCGGCGGCCATCGGCACGTTCCTGCGGGCCCGGCGACTCGTCCAGCGGAACCTCCTCGTCTATCGCCACAGCTGGATGGTGATCTTCAGCGGCTTCTTCGAGCCGCTGTTCTACCTGCTGGGCATCGGGTATGGGCTGGGGACGATCGTCGGGGACGTCACCCTGGCCGACGGGCGGGTGGTGGCCTACGCCGCGTTCGTGGCCCCGGCGCTCCTGGCCCAGTCCACCATGAACGGGGCCATCAGCGAGACGATCTTCAACGTCTTCTTCAAGCTGAACTACGAGAAGGTCTACGACGCCATCCTGGCGACCCCGCTGGGCATCGGCGACATCGCCCTCGGCGAGCTGATGTGGGCCATGATCCGGGCGACCGTCTACGCGGTGGCCTTCGTGGGCGTCATGCTGGTGATGGGCCTCCTGATCAGCCCGTGGGCGATCCTGGCCCTGCCGGCGACCCTGTTCTGCTCGCTCGCCTTCTGCGCCGCCGGCCTGGCCACCACGACCTACCTCCGAACCGTCCAGGACTTCGACCTGCCGTTCGGGCTGGTGATCATGCCGATGTTCCTGTTCAGCGGCACGTTCTTCCCGATCGACGTCTACCCCGAGTGGCTCCAGTTCGCCGTCCAGCTCACCCCGCTGTACCACGCGGTCGAGCTGCTCCGCGGGCTGACGACCGGGGTCGTGACCTGGACGATCCTCGTCCACATCGCGTACCTGGGCGTGTTCGGCTCGGTGGCCATGGTCATCGCCCGCCGGCGGCTGGCGACCAAGCTCGTCACGTAGGGCGACTGCCCTCGTCGGTTCCCGCCAGCAGCGGCCACGCCTTGGCCAGGTAGTCCACGCCCGACACCACGGCCAGCGCCATCCCGGCCAGGAGGAGCCACGTCCCGACCGTCTCGGCCTCCGGGCCGAGCCCGGTGGCGGTCAGCGGACCGCCGGTCAACGTGTCGAAGGCGAACAGCAGGAAGCCGATGGCGACCAGGGTGACCACGGTCTTCAGCTTCCCGGCCATCTGGGCCCCGACGATGACCTGCTCGGTGGCGGCCACCTGGCGCACGCCACCGACGACGAACTCGCGGACGATGATGACCGCCACCAGCCACGCCTCGGCCAGCCCTGGCACGATCAGGGCGACGAGCAGCGCGCCGGTCAGCACCTTGTCCGCGGTCAGGTCGAGGAACGCGCCCATGGTCGTGACCTGGCCCCGCGAGCGAGCCAGCCAGCCATCGAAGAAGTCGCTGAGCGCGGCCGGGACGAAGAGGACCAGGGCGATCAGCCCCGCCCCGGGGAACGGCCACAGGACGAGGATGACCAGCACCGGGGTGGCGAGGAGCCGGAAGAGGCCGAGCAGGTTCGGCAGGGTCCAGAGGCTGCTCATCGGGGCGCGTCGATCCGTCGCTCGGTCCCGGCCCGCAGCCGGGCGATGTTGTCGGCGTGGGCCAGCACGATGATCGCCCCGACCACCGCCGCGTACGCGACGTCCGCTGCGGAGGACCGGCCGGTGGCGTACAGGACGGTCACGACCAGCGGCGCGCTGATGGCGCCGACGATCGACCCCAGCGAGACGTAGCGGGTCAGGGCCACGACCACCCCGATGATCGGGATGACGATCACCAGCGCGATCGGGGCGAGGACGAGGAAGCCGCCTGCCGCAGTAGCGACGCCCCGCCCCCCGCGAAAGCCGATGAAGACCGACTTCACGTGTCCGGTCACGGCCGCCACGCATCCGCCGGCGGCCACCCACTCGGGGGTGAGCCCCACCATCCCGCCGATGGCGGCCCCGATCCCGGCCGCCACCAGACCCTTGGCCACGTCGAGCAGGCCGACCGCGAGGCCCCAGCCGCGGCCAAGGGCCCGGACCGTGTTCGTGGCCCCTGTCCGCTGGGACCCCACCGTCCGCGGGTCGGCGCCACCGACCAGGCGGGCGATGACCACGCCGAACGGGATGGCCCCCAGCAGGTAGCCGAGGGCCATGGCGACGAGCACGCCGATGACGGGGGCCATGGCTCAGCCGGGCGCGGCCCGCCGCTGGAGGAAGAGGCGGGCGATGACGAGGACGCCGATCGCCGCCAACCCCACCGCGCCCCCGACCAGGAGGGCGGTCTCCGCTCCCGACGACCAGGTGACCGACAGCCCGATGACGGCGGCCAACGCGGCCAGGCCGATCGACTTCAGCCAGAAGCCCCGGGTGAAGGACCAGTCGCGGGCCTCTCGGACGGCGCGCTTCTTCGGCGGCCGGCCACCGCCGGCCGGGGTCCGCGGGGCGTACGGATCCTGGTTCTTCATCATCTTCTGGTACTGGCGCCGTTCGGCCCGCGACATCGGTCCAGTCTATCTGCCGGTAGGATGCGATCGCCGATGCAC
>DATBIW010000163.1:0-2894 GCA_036556745.1 Candidatus Limnocylindria bacterium
TCGTCGTTGATCTCGTCCATCTCCTTGAGCCGCTCGTACGGCACGTTGGCCTCGGCGAGGAGGACGTTCATGTGGCCCGGCATCCGCCCCGCGACCGGGTGGATGGCGAACTGGACGTCCACGCCCCGGGCGATGAGGAGATCCATGAGCTCGCGCACCGGGGTCTGGGCCTGGGCCACCGCCATCCCGTAGCCCGGGACGATGATCACGCTCTTCCCGTAGGCCATGAGGACCGCGGCGTCCTCGGCGTTGATGGTCCGGACGTTCTGCTCGGCCGTGCCGCCGGAGACGGTCGCGCCACCGCCGGTCCCGAACGCCCCGAACAGGACGTTGAGGAGCGAGCGGTTCATGGCCCGGCACATCAGCTGGGTGAGGATCGCGCCCGACGCCCCAACCAGCGTTCCGGCGATGAGCAGGGCGTAGTTGCCGAGCACGAACCCGGTGGCCGCCACCGCGATGCCGGTGTACGAGTTCAGCAGGCTGATGACAACCGGCATGTCCGCGCCGCCGATGGGCATCACGATCAGCACACCGGCCAGCAGGGCGAGCGCGACGAAGACGAGGAACAGGGTCACGTCGTTGGTGACGAACGCGAGCGCCACGGCCAGCGCCAGCAGGCCGACCAGGAGCGCGGCGGCCACCAGCCGCGACCCGGGGTAGGTCACCGGCCGGGCGGCGATGAACCCCTGGAGCTTCCCGAACGCCACGACCGATCCGGTCAGCGAGACCGAGCCGATGACCGCCCCGAGCAGGGTCGCCAGCATCGGAATGACGGGGAGCAGCTCGCTGCCGCCCTCTCCGGTCGCGGTCAGGAACTCGGAGACCGCCACCACGGCGGCCGCCCCACCACCGGCGCCGTTGAAAATGGCGACCATCTGGGGCATGGCCGTCATCGGCACCCGCCGGGCGCCGACCACGCCGATGACGGTGCCGATGAGCCCGCCGACCACCAGCACCCACCAGTTGTCGAGCAGGCCTCCGGTGGTGGCAACGGTCCAGCCGACGACGAGCGCCATTCCGGCCGCGCCGAGCAGGTTCCCGGTCCGCGCCGTCTTCGGCGAGGCGAGGAACTTCAGGGCCAAGATGAACGTGACCGAGGCGACCAGGTAGACGGCCCAGGTCGCCAGCTCGAGGACGCTCATGGCTTGTCACCCGACGGGCGGTCGTCACGCTTGCCGCGGAACATCTCGAGCATCCGGTCGGTGACGACGAAGCCACCGACGACGTTGATCGTGCCGAGGATCACCCCGGCCAGGCCGAGCCCCAGCTGGAGCGGCGAGTCGGCCGTGGCGGTCACGATGATCGCCCCGACCACGATCACGCCGTGGACCGCGTTCGCCCCCGACATCAGCGGGGTGTGGAGCATGGTCGGGACCTTGCTGACGACCTCGTAGCCCACGAAGGCGGCGAGGACGAGGATGAACACCGCGTCGACGAGCGCGCGCGGATCGAGGGCCTCGGTCATGCCTTCGACTCCCCGCTGAGCGCGGCCAGGGCCGCGGCGGTCGCCTCGTGGACGACCTTCCCGCCGTGGGTGATCGTCGCCCCCCTGGTGATCTCGTCCTCGAGGTCGATTCTGAGCTGGCCCTCCGGGGCGAGGTGCTCGACCAGGGTCTGGACGTTCTTGGCGTACATCTGGGTGGCGTGGGTCGGCACAGTGGCCGGCAGGTTCGTGAAGCCGATGATCGTGACGCCGTCGACGGTCACCTCCTTGCCGGGCTCGGTGAGCTCGCAGTTCCCCCCGGCCTCGGCGGCCATGTCGACGATGACGCTGCCCGGCTGCATGGTCCGCACCATGTCGGCGGTGACGAGCTTGGGCGCCGGCCGGCCGGGGATGAGCGCGGTGGTGATCACGAAGTCGGCGGCCTGCACCCGCTCGGCGATGAGCTCGCGCTGCCGCCGCTGGTAGTCCTCGCCCATCTCCCGGGCGTAGCCACCCGTCGTCTGGGCGGCGGCCTTCTCCTCGTCGCTCATCGGGACCTCGATGAAGATCCCGCCCAGCGACTCGACCTGCTCCTTGACCACCGGCCGGACGTCGAACGCCTCGACCACCGCGCCCAGCCGGCGGGCGGTGCCGATGGCCATCAGGCCGGCGACCCCCGCCCCCATGATCAGGCCGCGGGCCGGGCGCACCGTGCCCGCCGCGGTGGTGAGCAGCGGGAAGAACTTCGGCAGCCGGGACGCGGCCAGGAGGACGGCCTTGTAGCCGCCGACCGTGCTCTGGCTCGAGAGCGAGTCCATGGACTGCGCCCGGGTGATCCGGGGAATGGCGTCCATGCTGATGGCGGTGATCCCCCGCTCGGCGAGGCGGGCGGCCAGCTTCGGGTTGGACAGCGTCCCCAGCGTCCCGATGAGCACCGCATCCGGGCGGAGCATCTCGATCTCCTCGTCGCTGGGCCTCCCGACGCGCAGGACGAGGTCAGCCTCCCCGTACAACGCGGGCGCGTCGGGCACGATCCGGGCTCCTGCCTCCGAATACGCGGCATCGGTGAAGTGGGCCGCCTCGCCGGCCCCGGCCTGGACCAGCACCTCATTGCCGGCGGCGACGAGCTGGCCGGCAACGGGCGGGGTCAGGGCGGCGCGGGCTTCGCCTTCGGCGGTCTCGCGCGGGACGGCGATCTTCATGGCGGGGCAGGACCCTGGAGCGGTGGAGGCAGAAGGACGCCGCGCCCCGAAGGGGCCACGGCCGGGCGAGTCTACTCCAGCGAATGCGCGATGCGCAGCGCGGCGTCCAGGTCCTCGGCGCCCTCGACTCGCATGGCCAGCACCCCGTCGTGCTCCCAGATCAGTGTGTCGCCCACCAGCCGGATCGAGGTGTCCACCACCTCCCCGTTCTGGTCTCGGAAGAAGAACGAGTGGTAGCCGCCCTCGACCCACCAGCCGGGCTGGCCCCG
>DATBIW010000164.1:0-5359 GCA_036556745.1 Candidatus Limnocylindria bacterium
AGGAGACCGGCGACCGCGACGAAGGTCATGACGTTGCCGGTCTGGACGTCGAACCAGAACGGGTAGCTGACGAGGACCGCGACGGCGAGCAGCCACGGCCGGATGAGGAGCAGCGCGGCCAGGTGGAGCAGCTGCCAGAGCCAGAGCGGCATGAGGGTAATGAACCCGAGCAGCCAGGCGGCCACCGGGGACCAGCGGAACGCGTACGGCGGCTCGATGTCGTACAGCGTGCCCGTCCCGAACCGCTCCCCGGCCTCGATGAAGTTCGTCCAGTCGAACACGTACGAGCCGTCGAAGACGGCCACGATCGTCGGCGAGGAGACGTAGAGGCTCAGGCCCGCGGCCGCCACCAGGAGCCCGGCCAGCGGGAGGGACGGCAGGCCGTTCGGGCCGCCATGCCACGATAGACTCACCCGCGATGTCGCCCGCGCCACGCCCATGATTCGGCCCCGCGGCTCCGACCTGCTGCTGCTGACCGCCGCGGCGCTGGTCGCGCGGATCGCGGCCGCTCTCGCGATCGACTACTCCCCCTATACCGATCCAGCCTACTACGCGATGGTGGCCGAGCAGCTCGCCACCGGCCACGGCTTCAGCGCGCCGGTCCTCTGGTCGTTCCTCGAGGTCGGCGGCCAGCTCCCGGCCGATCCGACCCTCCCGGTCCCGAGCAACGGGCACTGGATGCCGCTCACCTCGATCGTGGCCGCAGCCGGCATGGCCCTTGTCGGTCCCGACCTCCGCGCCGGCCAGCTGGCGATCGTCGCCCTGGGCGTGGCGCTCGTCCCGTTCACCTACTTCGTCGGGATCGACCTGTACCAGTCACGCCGGGTGGCCGTGGTGGCCGCCATCCTGGCGGTCTTTGCGGGGCCGCTCCTGATCATGTACCCGACGGTGGACAACTTCGCCGTCTTCGGGGCCGCCGGCGCGGCGGCCATCTGGGCCGCCATCCGCGCCACCCGGCCCGGGCGCCCGGCCGTGTGGCTGGCCCTCTCGGGAGCCGCGGTGGGGCTGGCGACGCTCGCCCGGGTGGACGGGCTGCTCCTGGCCATCGCCCCGCTCATCGCCTGGCTGGTGGACCGCGGCTGGGGTCCCTGGGCCGAGGGCGGCAGCCGCCGGCTCGGCATCGGCGCCCTGCTGGTGGCGGGGCTCGTGGGCGTCGCGGTCATGGCGCCCTGGCTCGCGCGCAACCTGGCGACCTTCGGATCGGCCTTCCCATCGGCCGGCGGTCACACCCTGTGGATCACCAGCTACAACGAGCAGTTCTCGATCAGCACCGACCCGTCGCTGGCCACCTATCTCGACTGGGGGCTGGTCAACATCATCGGCTCCAAGCTCGCCACCTGGTGGGAGCTGTTCTGGCGGACGGTCGTCCTCCTGGGCGGGATCTTCGGCTTCTTCTTCTTCGCCGGGCTCTGGCGCGACCGGCGCCGGGCCGATCTGGCGCCGTTCATCGGCTACTGGTGGCTGATGTTCTTCGTCATGGGGGCGGTCTTCACCTTCCACGCCCCGCATGGGGCCTACTACCACTCCGCCGGGGCGTGGCTGCCGTTTGCCTTCCCGATGGCGGTGGCCGCGACAGGGCCGACCCTCACCGCGCTCGGCCGGTGGTGGAGGTTCCTCACCCGCCCGCCGACCCACCGGTTTGTCGAGGTCGTGGGGCTGGTCGGCGCGGTGGTGCTGGCCCTGGTCGGCTCGGCGGCGCTCTACCAGCTCTGGGACACCTCCCACCAGCGCGAGGTCGCGGTGGCGGCCTACCTGGACGAGGCCGGGCTCACCGGTGACACGGTGATGTATGGCGACCCGTCGAGCCTGTGGCACCTCACCGGCAACCCCGGCGTGGCGGCGCCGTTCGACCCGTACCCGGTCATCGAGGACGTCGTCCGCGCCTATGACGTCCGCTGGGTGATCGTCGCGCTCCGGGAGGAGGCGACCGTCGATCCGCTTGGGCTGTGGAACGGCGGGGAGGCCGTCGACAGCGAGGGCAACCAGGCCGACTGGCTCGCCGATGAGCCGGCCTTCGAGGCCGATGGCGTCCGGGTGTTCGCGGTGGTCGAATGACCGATCGCCTGCGCGCCCAGCCGGGCCCGATCCTCTTCGGGCTCATGATCGCGTTCGGGGTCGGGGTCCTGGTGCGGCTCATTCCGGCGGTGCCCGGGCCGCTCTCGCCCGGGGACGGGGGCCTGATCGTGGTCATGGTTGATGACCTCCGGCAGGCCGGGTTCGTCATGCCCGAGATCACGACCTACAACGCGGCCGACATCCCGTACGTCTACCCGCCACTGGGGCTGTACCTGGCCGCCCTGCTCGGACAGCTGCTCGGGCTTCCGAGCCTGGATGCCGTCCGGATGGTGGCCGCGCTCCTGGCCCTCGCGACCCTCGGGGCCTTCGCCGCCCTGGCGTTCCGCCTCCTCCCTGCCGCGGCCGCGCTGGGTGCAGTCTTCGTCTACGCCCTGATGCCCCACGCCTACGACCCGCTCGTGGCCGGTGGCGGCGTCACCCGGGGCGCGGGCGTCCTGCTGACGATCCTGGCCATGGTCGTGGCCGCCGCGCCGGTGTCGACCTCGGTCCGGCGGGCCGCCGGCATCGGCCTTCTCCTGGGGCTGGCCGCGCTCTCCCATCCGCAGACCGCCCTGTACGGCGCGGCCGCGACCACGGTCCTCGTCTTCGGAAGCACCGGAGTTCGGGTCGGCTTCACCCGGATGCTGGTCGCGGCCGCGGTCTCCATCCTCGTCGTCCTGCCGTGGCTCGGGCTCATGGCCTCGGAGCACGGCCTGTCGAGCGTCCTCGCCGCCGGCCACCGCTGGGACCCGGTGCTCGGCCTCGTCCGCCTGTTCGGGCTGACGTTCTCCGGCTCGGCGTTCACCGACCTGTTCCTCGTGGTCGGGGTCCTCGGGCTGGTCGTCGAGGTGCTGGCCCGCCGCTGGACCCTGCCGCTGCTCCTCGGCTGCCTCCTGTTCGCCGGGGAGGCAGACTTCATCGGCGCCGTGCCCTGGTCGCTGCTCGGGGGCGCCGCCATCGGCTTCGTCCTGGCGGCGGTCAGGCCCGTCGTGCCGACCGGTGATCGGGCGCTCCGGATCGGCGTCGGGCTGGTGGCCCTGTTCCTGGCCCTCCTCAGCAGCCTGGGCTCGGTGGTGGACGACACCTCCCGCCTCCAGCGGGTCAGCGCCGACCAGGTGGCGGCCATGGAGTGGGTCCGCGACAACACGGAGCCGGGGACCCGCTACATCGTCGCGACCACCGTCTATTGGGGCGGCGACGAGATCAGCGAATGGTTCCCGGCCGTGGCCGAACGCCAGAGCGTGGCCACCGTCCAGGGCAGCGAGTGGCTTGGCGAGGACGGCTACCAGGCCCAGCTCGAGCGCCACCGCGGGGTCTTCCACTGCACCCGGTCGACCGACCAGTGCATGGCCGAGTGGGCCGCCGACGAGGGCCTGGCCGACGCCGCCCTGTTCATCCCCAAAGGCCAGGTGAACGGGCCGCTGTCCGCGGCCGACTGCTGCCCCGCCCTCCGCGAGCTGGTCCAGGGGAGCGACCGGTACGAGGTCGTCTACGACGGGCCGGGCGCCACGATCGCGATCCCCGCCGAGCTCGCCCGGGACTAGTACTTCCGGGTCCCGAAGTACTGTTGACCGCACGCACAGCGGTCCGGAGGATGACCCACGGGTCCGGTACCAGCCTGCTTCTGGTACTTCCTCACGAGGTTTGGGTTTGGCACAGGCCGCCGACCGCAACGGCGTCGTTCAGATCGACCGGCTCAACGCCCAGGCTGCCGACAGCCTGGGCCGCTCCGCGCGCCGTCTCCATCGGCTCGCCGAGGGCGGTCGGGCGCTGTACCGGCGGCGGCTGGGCACCTGGCTTCAGCTCCGGGCCCGCCTCGAGCATGCCAACGGGACCGTCGACGGGAGCGAGGACGCCGATCCGCTCCGCGCCGAGCACGAGACCGTCGTCCGCGAGCTGGCCCTGGTCCAGCACCGGATGAAGCGCCTCGAGGTCGCCGAGCGCCAGCTCGACCTCCTCGTCCGCTACCTCTCGACTCCCGACGCCACGGCCGCCGAGCCGACGCTGGACACGACCGACGAGTCGCCGGCGGCCACCGCGCTCCGGATCATCCAGGCCCAGGAGCAGGAACGCCAGCGCCTGGCCGAGGAGATCCACGACGGGCCGGCCCAGGTCCTGACCAACGCCATCTTCCAGGTCGAGTACCTCGACCGGGTCGTGGCCGGGTCCGGGACCGGCGCCCGCTCGGCGACCAGCTCCCAGGCCCGGACCGAGCTGGCCCTGCTGCGGAGCATGCTCCGCGACGGGCTCGAGGAGGTCCGCGGCTTCATCGCCACCCTCCGTCCGCCGGCGGTCGAGGTCGGCCTGACCACCGCCCTGCGGGACGCGGCCGCCGAGTTCCAGGGCCGCAACGGCATCGCCGTCCGGGTCGAGGTGGACGGCATCGACGCCGGCCTGTCGCCGGCCGCGCGGGCATCGGTCCTGCGCATCACCCAGGAGGCCCTCCAGAACGTCCGCAAGCACGCGGCCGCCACGGAGGTCCGCATCCACATCGATGGCAACCGTCTCGTGATCGCCGACAACGGCCGTGGCTTCGACGTCATGCGCCTGGCGACCGGGGCGTCCCGCAACTTCGGCCTCCAGTTCATGCGCGAGCGCGCCGAGCTGATGGGGTCGGAGCTGCAGATTGAGTCGCGGCAGGGTGAAGGGACGCGGATTCTGCTCCGTCTCCCGGAACCCCTCCGCTAGCATCCCGGGGGCCAAGGAAAGGTCAAGGAGGAGATCCGTGGCTAAGACCGCCCAGGCAGAACCTGAGGTCGACGTGGCCGAGGCCGCCGACACCCAGAAGGAACGGCGCACCGGGCGAGACCGGCGTCAGCCGACCGAGAAGACCCGCATCGTCATCGTCGATACCCACACCCTGTTCCGACGGGGCGTGCGGAACATCCTCGACCTCGAGGCCGACATGACCGTCGTCGGCGAAGCCGGCAACGGCCGCGAAGCCATCAGCGTCGTCGAGGAGCTGACGCCGGACGTGGTCCTCATGGACCTCACCCTCCCGGCGCCCAACGGCATCGAGACCACCCAGCGCATCAAGCGCGAGCTGCCGCACACCGGGGTCATCGTCCTGGCCGGCGGCGACGACGAGGACCAGCTGTTCGACGCCATCAAGGCGGGGGCGGCGGCCTACGTCCTCAAGGACATCGATCCGACCGACCTGGTTGCCATCATCCGCCGGGTTCGTTCCGGCGAGTACCTCATCAACGACAAGGTCTTCAGCCGGCCGGCCGTCGCCAGCCGCGTCCTGAAGGAGTTCCGCGAGCTGGCCGTCTACGGGTCGGACGCGCAGCCGATCTTCGCCCCG
>DATBIW010000165.1:0-5123 GCA_036556745.1 Candidatus Limnocylindria bacterium
GACCGATGTCGCGGCCTCCCGCCTGGGACTGGCGGATGCGGGCATCGGGCATGTCGAGACCTACGACATCGGCGAGGTTTCCGGCCGAGTCCTCGACCTGGAGGCCGTGGCCTAGCCGCGTCAGCGCGGCGCCTCAGCTCGAGGCGGGCTTTCGCCTCGTGCGTGGCTTCGTCGTACGAGGGGTCGTCTTCTTCGGTCGTGAGCCGGTCGAGCGACCCGTGGCCCGCCTCGCAGCTGGCTTCGGCTTCGACCTGGTCTTGGCGAGCGGTGGGGGCGGCGTGGCGGGGGCAGTTGCCAGAGCCGGCATGGGTGCCGCCGCCGCGAGTGCGGGCGTGACCGCGGCGCGGCGCCGGAACAGCAGGTAGGCGGCGATCGCCAGGAATCCGGCCCCACCGACCAGCAGCAGGCGGCTCAGCCACAGCGTGTCGTCGCCGGCGCCGGCCGGGGGCAGGAACAGGCCGCCGTCGATGGTTCCCTTCGCGCTTGCCGTCTCGGATGGGGTGGGCTCATCGGATTCGGGAGCGCTGGCTGGCGCGGAGGCTGATCCCGCGTCGGGCGGACCGGAGGAACCCTTTCCGGTCGCCTGCGGCGTCCCGACGAGTTTGGGCGAATCCGGAGGAGCGGGTGTCGGGCCCAGTGCAGTCGGCCCGCCGGAGGGCGTCCCAGCCGGGGTGGCGCTGGCCGGTGTCGCCACGGGGATCGGCGATGGAGAAGCTCCGGGCGTGGTCGTCGGGGCCGGGCTCGGCGAGCCTGGCGTAGGGGCGGGCGTCGGAGGCGCCGGCGCGAGGACCGTGGCCGCCTGCGGGCAGTTCGTGCAGGCGGGATCGGGGGAGTCTGCGGTGCCGATGATGTCTCCGCTGCCGGGGTACTCACGCGTGGCGGTCAACGTCAACGGGCCGGACTGTGGTGGCAGGAACCAGGTGGCGCCGGTTGCATCCTCGACGCAGGTGGGGCTGCATCCGGCTGGTTGCGTGCCGGGCTGGGTGGTGAGCTCGATGATCGTCCCGGTCAGCAGCGGACGTCCGTCCGTGTCCACGGTGATGGTCCAGGTGACCTGCTGCGTGCCCGGTGTCGCCTGGGTCGGCGAGACGCTCACGTGCAGGGAGAACTGGTCGGGCAGGGGCAGACCTGCGGCCGTCGAGCTCAGGGCAAGGCTCGACAGCATCACGAGTCCGAGGACGATGGACCCTAGGCGACGGACGGACCGCCCAGCATCGTGGCGTTTCGCCGGTGCTGGGTTTCTCATGTGCTCCCGTGTGGGCGACGGGGAATGGGGGCGAGAGCCTAGCAGCAGATCGAGTGTCCGACAAGGGACCGATAATCGCGGCTCTATGGCAGAACGCGGCAGGTCCAGGCACGATCCGGGGCCGGAGGCGGCCGGGCGGCGGGCGACGAAGGTCGCCAAGGCGGCCGTCGAGCCGCTGACCATCGACCAGGCGACGGTCCGGATCGGTACCGCGTCGTGGACCGATCCGACGATGACCGCGCCGGGCGTGTTCTATCCCGATGACGCCGATACGCCCGAGGAGCGGCTCCGGTACTACGCGACCCAGTTCCCCGTCGTCGAGGTGGACGCGACCTACTACGCGCTCCCGACCCGCCGGATGGGCGAGCTGTGGACCGAGCGGACGCCGCCCGACTTCCGGTTCGACATCAAGGCCCACGCCCTGATGACCGCCCAGCCGTCGGAGGTGAAGCGCCTGCCCAAGGCGATCCGCGAGGAGCTGCCGGTCGAGCTCCTGGACAAGAAGCGCGTCTACCACAAGGACCTGCCGGCCGAGATCATCGACCAGGTCTTCGAGACGTTCCGCGACGCGATCATGCCGCTCTATTCGGCCGGCAAGCTCGGGGCGGTCTTCCTCCAGTACCCGCGCTGGTTCTTCCCGTCGAACGAGAGCCGGGATGCGATCGCCGAGGCCAAGCAGCGGCTCGGGGACCTTGACGTGGCGGTCGAGTTCCGCCACCCGTCGTGGTTCAACGAGAAGAACATCGAGCGGACGATCTCGTTCCTCGAGAAGTACGACATCGCCACGGTCATGGTCGACGAGCCCCAGGGCCTGCGGAGCTCGGTGCCCCCGACGGTGGTCCTGACCTCGCCCTCGCTGGCGATCGTCCGCTTCCATGGCCGCCGAACCGAGACCTGGGAGGCCCAGGGCATCCCGGTCGTCGAGCGGTTCCGCTACCTGTACGACCGGGGGGAGCTGGCCGAGTGGGAGCCCAAGGTCCGGGAGGTGGCGTCCAAGGTCAAGGACGTCCACCTGCTCATGAACAACTGCTTCGCCAACTACGGGACGACCAACGCCCGAGAGATTGCGGCCCTGCTCCGATCCGCTTAGCGGCGACGCGCCTCACGCTTGTTCTCGCGGGCGCTCTCGCGCGCCTCGACCACCACCATGGCCCCGTTCAGCACGGTCAGCGCCAGGCCCACCGCCACCGCCGCGCCGGTGGCCACCCTGCCGACCGAGAAGCGACGGCCGCCGCCGTTCGGGTTGGCCGGTGAGGCCGTGCCCGGGCGGGTGCCGGTCAGCAGGTCGCGCTCGACCTGGAGCCGCTCGCGGAAGAGGATCTCCCACTCGTCGTACGGGATGTCTCGGTTGGAGAGCCGGTGGTCGACGTCGGCGAGGATGGCGGCCCGCTCCGGCTCGCTCGGACCGGACTTCGCCAGGCTGGCGAGGAGGTCTTCGATCTCCTGCCCGTCCTCGGTCATCGTCATCCAGGCGTCGGCCGTGGTCAGCCGGCTGGCGACGGCGGCCTGCACCTTGGCGACGGCGGTCTTCTCGCCGGAGATCGCCACGTCCGACGGGTAGATCAGGACCTCGACCCCCTTGCCCTTCAGCTGGACCAGCCGATCCGGCAGCAGGGCGCGCACCTGGGCACCGGCGACCGAGGCCAGCAGGCGGCCGGGGACGACGAGCACCGCGGGCGCATCGGTCTCCTCCACATCGACCCCCGCGCTGCTGATGGCGCCGTCGAGGTCGTCGACCAGCCCTTCATAGCCACCGGGCTTGAGGACGATCGGAATGTGCGCGTCGGTCCGACGGCGGAGGAGCGAGCTGCCCTTGCGGACCAGGCCGATCGCGGCCAGAAACACGAGCATGAGCGCCAGGCCGGCGGTGAGCGGGTACCCGCGGAGCACCTGGACCACGATGGCCTTGACGCCTGTCGAGCGGTCCTCGGCCTTGACGAGGAACGTGGACGCGACGCCGATGACCGCCGGCAGCGCGATTGCACCGGCCAGCATGGCCAGGCGCACCCAGCCCTCCTCCACCCACTCCGGGATGGGGAGGAACGCCAGGAGCATGGTCCCCGCCTCGGGCACGACCACGCCGACCACGAGGACGACCCAGATGACCGCCCCGAACGTGATCGCAGCCAGGAACACCTGCCGATCCTGTGAAACGCGGCCGAACAGCAGGGTGCTGGCCCACCCGAGGCTCATGGTGAGCACCTTCCCGGCGAACCGGCCGAGGATCCCGAAGACGGTCGCGATGACGGCCATGGCGGAAATGTCCGCCACCCGGTGAACCGGCCGGATACCGATCAGCCCCGAGTGACTTGCAGCCTCGTTACAACCCTCAGCGGGGTTCGATGACCACCACCGCGGTCTCGCCGGGGCGGCGGGTGGCCCACGAGTCGAGGTCGGTGTCGTACTCGCGCCAGCGCTGCCAGAGCCGCGGCCGCTCCTCGGGTGTGGCCACGCGCACGTGGGCGGGGCGCGGGCCGTCGACCGTGTCGATCGTGACGTCGGGGTTCGCCTGGGCGTTCAGCCACCACGCCGGCTCAGGCTTGCCCCAGCCGTTCATGGCCATGGTCACGACGTTCGGGCCGTCTTCGTAGTACCCGAGGATCGCGACCCGCTTGGCGCCGGACTTCCGGCCAACCGTATGAAGCCGAAGCATGCCCCAGTTCGTCGGGGTCGGCCGGCGCAGGCCCCTCCGGGTGAACCGGTAGAAGGCGCGGTGGAGCACCCAGAACAGACGGATGAACCAGCGCGGGGGAAGCGAGGCGGGCTTGGCCTGTTCGGTCATCGTCCCCCCAGCCTACCAGCGCCCGGCGAGGCGATCGCGCGGGTCAGGCGGCGGCTGTGCGGCCCTGGCCGCGGCGGGGCCCGGGCTTCTTCCGCTTCCGGCCCTCCTCCTCGCGGATGCCCCAGTGCCAGGTCTGCTTGTAGATCCGGACGATCAGGTTGGTCTCCGAGTCGACGATCCCCTCGATCCGGCCGAGGTCGTTCATCAGGAACTCGGCGAGGTCCTGGTTGGTGCGGACGACGACCTCGACGATGAGGTCCACGCGGCCGGTGCTGGCTCCCACGTACCGGACCTGCGGCAGCTCGGAGACCTTCCGGGCGACCTCGTCGAGCATGGTCCGCTGGACCTTCAGGCCGATGATCACCGGCGACTCGTAGCCGACGTCGAACGGGTCGACGGTGGCCACCACCCGGATGATCTCGTCACGCATCAGCCGGCGTAGCTTCCGGCGGGCGGTGACCTCGGTGACGTGGAGCGCCTTGGCCAGCGCGGTGATCGTCATCCGGCCGTCCTCCTGGAGGAGCTCGACCATCTCCCGCTCGATCGGGTCGAGATGGTGCCGGACCTGGGCCGCATCGGCGGCCTGTACGGTCATGGGTGCGTTCGGTGCCTCGCTATTGACCCATTCACATAGAATTCACCGGTCAGAATATCGGATCCGCGCAAGTCGTCGGAGGGTGCAGCATGACCGCGGAGACCCAGGCCCAGGCCGGTGGTGTCATCGAATACCACCACATCGACTACATCCCCAAGGCGGAACGGCACGGCAAGGTCCGCGACCAGTTCACCCTGTGGTTCCTGGCCAACGCCGAGCTGGCGACCCTGGCCGTGGGCTTCATCGGGATCAGCCTGGGGCTGAGCTTCTTCTGGTGCCTGGTGGCCATCATCCTGGGCGAGATCTTCGGGACGTTCTTCATGGCCTTCCACGCGGTCCAGGGCCCGCGGATGGGGATTCCCCAGATGCTCCAGTCCCGGCCGCAGTTCGGGTTCCTCGGGGCCCTCATCCCGCAGGCGATCGCCGTGTTCCTGTTCGTCGGGTTCAACGTGTTCAACACGATCATCGGCGGCACGGCGCTGGCGACCCTGACCGGCCTG